>NZ_JBKIWQ010000002.1:0-187650 GCF_046599555.1 Trueperella sp. LYQ141
CACCAACAAGCCAACACCACCATACCCACCTGGGGCGACGCAATCTGCTGGAACGAACTCCACCACACCACCCCATACCACAACACCTGGGACTAACCCACAAGCAACACATTTTGTCCTATAACCCAAATAGCCAATAAGAAAGCGCAAGTATGCGGTCAATCAGCAAGCGTCGTCGCTAGATGGATTCATCTGCGTCGCGATGGCTGGAGAGATTGCACCGGAGGATCGAATACCAGAGCACGTAGCTTACCTTTGGCAGTATTGCAGGTATATCTTGTCGGCTCGCTGTTGATGTTATCTGCGTTGATTGATGTAGATGTCTTACGTGATGGATGTCAATACTGTTGGCAATGCGACTAAAGCTGACGGTTGGATCTGAGAGTGAATTAGTCGTAAAAAATACGGCTCGCTCATATACGTCACGAGCATACGAGTTGGCGCATGGAAACAGGGCATGTTCAATGCGGCGCCGGCATGCATTTGTCGTCGGGTAACGTTTTCGGATTCGTTCATGTTCGTACAAGGCATGAAATGTGGCAAAGCAGTAAGTTTTAGGTCTGCTTCCGTCTGTATACGGTCTGCAGGGTAGCGGTAGCGGGTTAATAATCTCTGAGTTGATAACTACATAAAAGCACCCGTTCCGGGTTTCTCGTTTTCCCACTGCTAATTTGTCATAATGTGCATTATCGGATCTTTAGATATGTTGACAGAATCTATATAGGCCTATCTTTCCTTAGAATTTAGCCATTAACGCCCCTGTGAAACCGACGTTTGCGCCGAGCAATATAATTTATGTGTATTGATTTAGGAGGAACACATGGCAGAACGCTCACTGCGCGGAATGCGCATCGGCGCACACTCACTCGAATCAGATATTGGCGTCTCCTTCGTCGCACGACGCCAGGAAGCCTACACCTGCTCAAATAACCACACCTTTAACGTCACTTTCGCTTCAGAAGCGGAAGCACCACAGACCTGGGAATGTAAATGCGGAGCGCCTGCCGAGCTCGTCGGCTCAGCAACCGACGATGACGCAAAACCAGCAAAACCACAGCGCACACACTGGGATATGCTCCTGGAGCGTCGCTCTGAAGAAGAATTAAAGGTATTGCTCGAAGAACGCCTAGCGTTGCTACGTGCAGGCAAACTACATACGCGCCGGCACAGTTAACCGCGTAGATCCTGCCGCCAGCGCGCAATGAGATGTAATCGGTAGTCAATGTGGGGTGTGTGATTGGTACAATATTATACCAATCACACACCCCACAACTACACCTAGCTCTTGCCGAGAGCACCCTGCAAACAGCAATTACCCTCAACGGGCAAGCTACACGCAGATTTGCCACGCCACCTTCCTCACTGCAGAGCTATCGAGAAGTAATCCGGCGACGTAGCTGCGACCAGCGCCTGCGCACTCCCAGAGAGGTTGCGTGCACGAAGGCCTCGCCAATAATGCGCGACGACATCTTCGATACCCCTAAGGTTCGATTCGTGAAAGAAATCGGGACTTCAACAATGCGAGCTGCTAGTTGCTCCGCTCGATACGTCATATCAACCTGAAAGAAATATCCATGCACGGATACGTCATTAAAATCTATCCGACGCAGCAAATCCGTGCGATAGACACGAAATCCTGCCGTCACATCACTAACAGGCAAGCCGGTAAGTGCTCGCACATACCTATTTCCAGCACGAGAGAGTACCTGGCGATACTTTGGCCAGTTCACCACTTCCCCACCGGCAACCCACCGAGATCCAATCACCAATTCAGGGCTATCCGGCGCCACAGCGCGTTGCAATAATGCAGGCAACTGCTCCGGCTGGTGCGATCCGTCGGCATCCATCTGACAGGCAAAATCATATCCTCGGGCTATCGCCCAACGAAAACCAGCAAAATACGCATCTGCCAATCCAGTTTTCTGTTCGCGATGTAGCACAAAAACCGCAGCATCTGCGTCTGCACACTGCTGTGCATACTGCCCGGTACCATCCGGAGAGGCATCGTCGATGATCAAAATATCGCACTGTGGAACGGCCCGTCGCGTGCGTTGCAGAATATCAGGCAAACTCTCCCGCTCATTGTACGTCGGGATACAAATGAGAATACGAGTCATATCAGCGCTTTGCCTTTCGTTGCACCCGAAGCTCAAGTAAGGCAGCTACACTCACGCCAAGAGAAGCTGAGGCTCCGAGAATCCACACCACCCACCACCGCTGGAGGTACGTCTGGGTCGCTGGCGTCAACTGAGTATGGCGAGCCACCTGAATAACACGAGCATCAACACTGAGCGGCGCAGTGCGATACTGCGTTACTGATCGCGAATTACTCGCCCCGGAAACCCCGGATGTCGATACTTGAATCGCCGTCCGTCCATGCTCTCGGGCTCGAAAACGAGTGATGTCGAACTGCTGATTCCCAAGCTCACTCTTCCCAAATGACGCATTATTCGTCGGCACAACAATGAGCTCAGCACCGGCTTTAACTGCCCGAGCAACAATCTCCTCATCTGCGATTTCAAAACAGATCGGCACTGCCAGGCGAATCGTGCCATTTACCAAAGGAACATCCAGCACGGCTATCCCATCACCGGGCAACATATCCTTGCTAATACGGTCAACTGCCGGGGCAAATGAACGTATCTGCGTTCGCAGTGGAACATATTCCCCAAACGGGACGGGATGTTGTTTGCGATAATACGCTATCGGACCGCGATGCGGGACAATAACCAGCACATCGTTATACCGCCCATCAGGTTCATAACGTTGCGTCCCCATCACCAACGGGACGCCAATATCGTTGACCAGGTTCATCACCTGTGGACCCAGCTCCGGATCAACACGAATATCTCGATCAGACGAGGATTCCGGCCATAACACTAGATCCGGTTTCGTTGATAACTTCGAAAATAACTGACGGGTTTGGGCAATGTGATTTTCCGTGACGATACGCGCCTTATCTGGTGTCGAATCGTCAGGCACTCCGCCTTGAATAATGGCAACAGATATTGTGGCGCCGACCGGGCGCAGTCCACCTGGAATAATAGCTGGCACGACGATAAATACCCCGGCCAGGCCCACCGCACAACTGCTCGCTAAATACGAACGACTAATCCCCTCAACAGCGATAACCGCAGCCATAACACAGACGAAGGCAATAAGGGCAGTTGAGCCATACGGCGCTAGCGAAGCCATCGGAGAATCAACCAGAGCAAATCCCAGTCTGCCCCACGGCATCCCGCCAAGAGGCCAACAACAACGTAGCTGCTCTATTGCCGTCCAGATAGCCGCTGCACATCCTGCGCGCACGGCGATGCGGTATGGGCGCGGCACATTAGGCGCGACGCGCGAGGATAACGCCCACAACGCCGCACATAGCGAGATATAGCAGGATTCAACGCCAGCTAATGCCACAAGCGCTATCGGCGTTTGCGCAGCGACTGCTGCCCAAGAAAACAATGGCATAAAGTAGCACAGCCCGGTCAACATGCCCAGGCACGCTGCTCGCCCAACCCGTTGACCGCGCACCGCCCACCATAAAAACATGAGGGCCGGAACAATCAAGGCCCACCATCGCAACGGAGTATTGGCAGCATATAGCCCACAACCGGCAAGGATGGCGAGCACGATTCTCATATAGGCCATCTTAGTACCTGCTGTATGCTGTGCCGAAAATACGAAAACTCTATAGATGTGAAAAACGCAGGCACATATAGGATCCCTCGGACCGATATATCACTCGTTTTCTATCGGATCTCACTGTGCCTGCGTCCAACACCTCTCATAGGGTACGCACAGCACGAGTATGCGGGCAAGCGGACTTTAAGACCGTGCCCAGAATCACCAGACCACCTGCACAAACAGTAGAGAAAACTGAAAAGATGTTGGCGTGTCGTATTTCTGGGTGTGTTTCCATAAATATCACAGACCGCCAATTTCGCTTCCCATACGACAACTACACATCCCTCTTTGCGCACACGCAACACTGATATGCCAGAGACTCTTACAGCCACGTCCATTTAGTGATTGCCAGCCGCGCCTGATGAGCTGTAGACGTCAGATACTCGCTTGCTTCAACCATCTCAACCTGCCCCAACAGATCAATAAGCCGTCGATTAGCAGAAATAAAATCACCGACAACAAAATTTCCAGCACGCAGCACATGCTCCAACTGCGCCCCCTCTGCCCAGGCACAAAACGCATCCATTGCGCCGGTAAACAGCTCTGGAGTACGAGTAATCCCCTGTTGTGCTTCAATAGCAGTCAGATACTCCTGATCGCGTTCAATAGCGCGCCATGCCCGTCGTAACGTAGGACGCGTCGGCATCCCGGAACCCAAACGCCGATCCGCAAGAAAAACAGACATCACGCCCGCAAACTCTGCAGGGGTCATATCACGCAACTGCGCCTGCGCCAACGAAAGGCAGATCAATAAATCTGCTTCCGAATGAACTCCCCGCAATAGCTGCGCTCCCCCAGCTAATTTCACTCGCCCAATGCGAGGTGCAATATCTGTAAAATCCGCTGTATCTTTCGGAATACCCTGAATATAGCCCAGATACCCCAACACTCGAACTGTGGCATCGAACTCTTTCGCCACTGAATCGTCAAAGGATTCGGACTGTTCCTCAAGGTGAGCAAGCTGCCGATGTAACGTCACCCATTGTGCCGCATATTCAATATGATCTGCCCGATGTGGGCACTGATGTACCGGATGGTTATGAACAGCCGGATCACAAACATCCGCAAAACGATCCCACGACATCTCAAGATCAGCATCAGCGCCCCACTCAAAACGATCCCGAACAAGGCGATCAATCCGCGAGGCAATATCCCGACGAACCTCCCGATCTTTGACCGAAATACCGAAAGGTAAATCAATATCAGCAACTTCACGCAATGCCGAAGAAAGATCGTCAAAGTACAGCCAACGCAATGCCCCCGATACATCAATAATTCGCAGCCGTTTACTACCAACTGATAACACCACTGCGTAATCTAGCTCGCCGTGGCACGCAAAAGCATATACCCGACCAGTGCGAACACCGTTCCACGATTCAATAATCCGAAGCCGGTACGCTTCTTTTGCTCGACGACGCGCCGATTTGCTGGCTCGCCCGCCACGTTCTCGGGCGCGAATGTAATCGAGAACATCGCCGTACTCGCACATATCCTGCAAGGATTCCTCTAGCTGTGCAAGCCGTGCGCGCAGTCGGGCAATTCGCCCACGCATCTGCCCAAGATCAGCATTGCGCTGAAACTGTGCAAAGGAAGTCCCCATAATAGCTCGCGCCTGGGCGTAGTCATGGTAGGCCAAAAGATTAACAACCGAATTATATGAAGGGAAAAATGCGGAAAGGAGCGGATCTACTCGACCAGAACCCAAATCAGCCAGATAATCGACATCAAGATCAGAACTATGCATAACAACCGCATGCCCCACCTGATCTCGCCCACGACGACCAGCACGCCCGATGAGCTGGGTATATTCAGTTGCTGACAGATCAACAAAATCAGCGCCATTCCATCGCTTCGTCTCTTCTAAAACAACAGTGCGCACCGGCATATCAATACCTAATGCCAAAGTGCCCGTCGCATAGACCAGCTTCAGCAAGCCAGCTTCCATGAGATCCTCAGCCAGCTCCTTCAATGGCGGAAAAATACCCGCATGATGAGCGCAATATCCACGCCGCATGGCCTGTGCCCAATACTCAAAACGAACCGTCCGTCGATCCTCTGCGGTTAATGCAGCTCGCAATGTACTAAGCCGCTGCCCGATCTGTTTCTGCTGAGCCGAAGTAGTTAACGTTATATCTGCCTCCAGGAGGTCACTGACCGCCCGATCACAACCTTTACGCGAAAAAATGAACTCAATTGCCGGCAACAGATCATGCCGCCCCAATATATCGAGTATGCGTTTACGGCGAGAAAAGCCAATACGCCCCGATCTGCGCTCCGACATACGTTCATCGGCCCGCCGTAAAGCCGCAGATACCTCCCCCGACGAACCATACAGCGGCAATAATTTATGACCAACCGCCACATGCTGTTGCAAAGGAACCGGACGCACCTGAGAGACGATCACCTCAACCTCGCCGCGAACCGAGGTCAACCAGCGGCTAAACTCCTCCACATTCGCAATCGTCGCTGACAGCGAAACCAGGCGCACCTGAGCCGGCAATTGCAAAATGATTTCTTCCCATACCGGCCCCCGAAACGGATCTGCAAGATAATGAACCTCATCCAGGACGACGTATCCCACATCCGAAATCATGTCGTCATGAACAAACAACATATTGCGCAAGACTTCCGTGGTGACCACAAGAATCGGCGCGTGGCGTCGGATCGTCTGATCTCCGGTCAATAAGCCGACGTGTTCCGCTCCGATACGCGAACACAGATCCCGAAATTTCTGATTAGATAGCGCCTTGATAGGTGCAGTGTAAATACACCGCTGCTCCCGCGCTAAGGCCAATTCCACCGCATATTCCGCGACCACTGTCTTGCCTGATCCCGTCGGGGCACATACCAGAACATCATGGCCAGCCTCTAAAGCCCTCATAGCCTGACGCTGAAAATCGTCAAGAATTATCCCCCGCTGGGCATAACGATCAATAAAAAAGCGGGCAATATGAGAATCAGTCATCAGATCGTCTCATCCTGGTTATCCTCAAAATATTGACAATAATCACGCGCATACTCGCCCAAGGCATCGGCCACATACGTCGGTTCAATACGAAGCAAATCTGGACCCAACTGAAGCGCCAATGAAAACAGCCAAGATAGCCGCGCCACAGGAAACGTTATCTGGATATTCTCCCCAACAAAACGGCAACGCGCATCCGCGATCTCCTCCGCCAACCAGCGCCCTGCCGACCTACACGTCAGCGTCACATCCACCCCACAAAACCGAGCAGCACGAGCAGAGCGATTCACCTCATTTCGCGTCTTTTCTGACACAACAATATCAGTGCATAGCTGCGCATGCGCTATCCGGTCAATACGATAATGGCGCACCGACCGAGAAATAGTTGCCTCCGTCGTGATCCTACGCGCCACCAGGTAAGCTCGCCGATCAAGAAGAATCTGAGTGGGAAGAATACGGATACGCTCCTGAACTGGCCGGTCAACCCTCGGAGTATCGCGGCTTTTAAGATAGACAATATCGAGCGCAAGCCGACGATTGATTGCCTCTAACACCGTATGCATAACAGGTGAACGATTCGCCAGCAACGGCATCATCCACAACACCTGCGCGTACCCCGCCCGCTCTAAAGCGTCAAGAAGAACATGGCGCACATGGATCAACTCGTCATACGCCGATGAATGTTCTGAAACAACCGACAACAACTGACCAATAACAGTCAGCACACATACCACATCAAACAACGAAAAATATGGCGCCAGATGAGACTCATCAGTCAATAAAACGACAGGTTCATCTAACTCGGATAACTGATAATCCAAGTCCACCAACGTTGAGTAGAAACCAGATTCTTCCTGACGTTCTAACGTAGCTAGCTGAGTCAAGGCGAGCTGCACATCCGCTATGCGCATCTGTAGCTCACGGGCAATCTCCCGAATTGACATATCCTTACGCGCCAACTTCGTCAATATGGCAATTTTACGAGCCAACTCAATATCACTCATCAAATCGCCCCACCCGCTGAGTAATGGCACGAATATGGATCATCCTGGCACGGAAATCGGCAACTAATGACGGCGGAGCACACAACACAGTATCTGCGCCATAAAATACGAGATCCTCATACAGCTCCCGACGATCAATGGCACAAAACCTACACACAAATCCCCCGCCTGCGGCTGGTCGCACCTCATCAGCCCGTTCCAACAGCGGAATATAGCGAAATGCTAACAGTGTTGCCGCCACTGGATCGAGTGCAGATTTTGAGGCAGAACCATCGCGATCTTCCACCGTCTGTGCTAATTCTTCGATCCCACCAACAATACGAGACATCTTATATACCCGTTGACCATCTTCCACGCTCGGCTCACACTGATAGCCCCGAAGGTAGAACGATCCTCGAATATTCCCAATCTGATACGGCTCAACAACATAAGAACGAACCTGACAGTGGCGCGTTGAGCAATATTGAAACCGGATCCGTTTGCGATGCTGGATTGCCGCGAGCACTGACGCAACTCCGGCATACCTCACGCTGGCAACATCTATCGCGTCAGAAAAATCGCCAGGATCGTCACCGTATCCCAATAACTTCGTAATACTTGCTCGCGAAGGCGCGGTATGCCAGGCGGCACTACGGCAGATATAGCGAATCGCACTGAGCGTGCCAATATGTGCTGAAGAAAGATCTATAGGGTTGCACTCCAGGAAAAACTTCCCATCATGAGAGGAAATAAGATAGCCGCTCTGGCGCAACTGGCGAATATCGTTGTATATCGTTGTCGAGTTCGCTTCGCGATAAACCGGCAGCCGCAGCAGATCCGCTATCGTCACCGACCCTGATTGTAAAGCGAGCAATAACGCCGGAAGCCGATCCCCTTTACGATACCCGACGTACTCCGGCTCCTCATCACCAATCGCATAACCGGATGAGGGTTCTGGCGTTGTGCTCATACTTGCCACCTTACTAAAGTGAAAACGTGATGATGTGGAAAAGCGCACAGGTAATACGAGTAGCGCAAGAGTGGGGTCAATGCCGTGTTTACGATCTGGTATGCGATGACGGCACACAGGTACGCGCAATTGGCTATGTTCCCCTGGTCGGGCGCGCCGATATTGGTGAGGAAGTCCTGATAACGAGTGCCACCCTGGCAAAAAATCTCGGTACGGGCGGATTCGCTATGATCGCGGCCATTCCACACGCGCTTCCGACGGACAATCATCGTATTGGACATATTGTTAAAGCTCGTTACACCCCTTTGCAATACACTGTTCTCAGCGTTGACGAGCCAGATTCCCCGCACTACCCCATCTTGTGCGATGCGGATTCCATTGACGCAATGCCCGTTATCTGTGCGGATCTACATTCTGCTTTGCCGGCAATCATCGCTGGCATCCGCTGTGCGGCACCCCAGGCTCGCATTGCCTACATTATGACCGATGGCGGGGCCTTGCCGGCATGGTTTTCCCACACCGCATGGCAACTGCGCGAAAATGGTCATATTATCGGCACTATTAGCTGTGGGCAGGCCTTCGGCGGAGAGCTGGAAGCCGTCTCCATCCATACCGCGTTACTGGCAGCTCGGCTAGTATGGCATGCCGATATTGCTATCGTTGCACAAGGTCCAGGCAATTTAGGAACCGATACCCGATGGGGATTTTCTGGGGTGGCAATCGGCGAAGCATTGAATGCAGTTTATGCTTTACACGGTCATCCTATTGCCTGTGTACGCGCCTCCAGCGCCGATAGCCGTCAGCGCCATTGGGGAATATCCCACCACACTATGCGTGTACTAAAAGACGTTGTTCGTGTACCAACCACAGTAGTTAACGTCGATCTTCCACACATGGATCCTGCGCTACATGCACGAATTACCGAACAATTTGTAGATTTAGCCAGCATTGCGCATCTGAGATTCGTCAGTATGCCTGGTGAGGATCTGACTGCCGCGCTGATAAATCCGCCCGCTCCCCTGCGCACTATGGGACGCGGATTCGCTGAAGACCCACTATCCTTCTACATGGCCGGAGCATCTGGGTACTATGCTGGGCAGCTCCTGCACAATGCGGAACTACCCAGCTAGTCCCTAAATCCGACAAGTCACAATCGGAGTCACTAAAATACCGCGCGCGCCATGCGCATATAGCTCATCCATGACGTGATTGACTGCAGCGCGTTCCACCATCGTTCGCACTGCCACCCAGTTATCGTCATGCAATGGTGCAATAGTCGGAGAATGATAACCAGGAGTGACGCTGATAGCTGCGTCCAGATTATCCTTCCTGACGTCGTAATCAACCAACACATAGTTTCGCGCTGTTATCACACCGGCCAACCGACCATCCAATACCCGCAGCTCATCACTAATCTGCGCGTCTGCTCGACGGATTAAAATGGCCTCAGATTCCAAAAGTGCCTCTCCGAATACCTCCATACCAGCCGCATGTAAGGTCGTTCCCGTCTCCACGACATCTGCAATCGCATCTGCAACGCCTAGGCGTACCGAGGATTCGACTGCACCATCGAGATGGACAACCTGGGCGGAAATCCCATGCTTGGCAAGGTACTTCGTAACCAAAGTGTCATAGGAGGTGGCAATTCGTTTCCCCGCAAGATCCGTCAACGTCATATTCTCGCCATGTGGCGCGGCAAAACGGAAGGTCGCGCGGGCAAAACCCAGAGGGCGATGCTCGTATGCCGAGGCGCCAGAATCAATTAACAGATCGCGTCCAGTGATTCCGACATCAACCGTCCCAGCTCCAACATAGACCGCAATATCACGTGGGCGAATATAGAAAAACTCCACGTCGTTATCCCGATCAACTAATACCAGTTCTCGGCTTTCTCGGCGCTGACGGTAGCCTGCCTCCCGCAACATCTGCGAGGCAGGCTCAGCCAAAGAGCCCTTATTTGGTACCGCGATACGTAACATCGGACTATCTCACCTCACAAAAACCGATAAACGTCATCTATCGTCAGACCACGAGCAATCATCATGACCTGTAGGTGATATAACAACTGCGAAATCTCCTCAGCAAGTGCCTCATCAGATTCATACTCGCCAGCAAGCCACACTTCACCCGCTTCTTCGATGATCTTTTTCCCAATATGGTGCACCCCGCGATCAAGTTCCGCGACAGTCAAAGAACCATCTGGGCGTTTATGTGCTTTATCCTGCAGTTCGGCAAATAAATCGTCAAAGGTTTTCATGCCTTGAGGATACCTAAACCTGACGAATTACTTGCCACCTGCCCACTGGTCAAGAACTGCCGTCGTATATGCTGGCAAATCTGGAACGCGGTCAATGACCTTTGACTGCTTCAAGAACTGTGCCATCGCCTCCCAGGTTGCGGTATTTTGTGAACCAAATACCGACGATCCGGTGTACAGCGCTAACGTGGCATCCAGCACCTGACCTGCCCGTGCTCGCTGCGCAGGGTCACGTAACGAGGGCACATAATGCGCCACAATATCCAAGGCCTCATCGCGATGTTCTGAAGCGTATTCACACGCCTTTTGTAAAGCGTGGAGAATTTTGGCAAAAGCTACCGGATTGATCGCATCACGAGGCGAACCTAACCCCACCCCAACTAGTGGCAAATCGCCAGCGACCAACGGAATCTCACGAATATCCATCCCGGAATCTCGCATGACAACCGCGTCATTATTTGTAAAACCAATAATTGCGTCCACCTGACCGCTAGCTAAAGCTGCCGCCTGAGTGTAGCCAATATATTGCACATCGACATTCGCTAACGAATATGACTGCATCATGGCCAGCAAACCATAATAGTTTTCCCCATACGGACCAGGCAGCCCGACCGAATGACCGGCAAGATCTGCTGGCGAATGGATCGGAGAATCCTGGCGAGTAATGAGCACAACCGGATAGCGCTGATACATCGTCGCCCAGTTAACGACGTCAATTCCCGTGGAAGCTGCCTGCAGCATTTCATCGCCGCCAGCAAAAACAATATCTTCTTCACCGTTACTCATCGCACCAAATAGCGCTTCTTGAGCGCCGTGATGACGCAACGTAATATCAAGACCTTCATCGGCAAAAAACCCTTTGTCATGGGCGATATACATCGGCGCAAATTGTACGTCGGGAATATAGGTTAACCCAATGGTGAAGGCGCCCTCAGATGATCCCGATGCAGAATGTGCCTCGGAAGGATTCTGCTCGCCGGCTTGATGAGCTGTTGCGGAGCAGCCTACTAAAAGTGTGCATACGCTGAGGAGAGCCGCAATCTTTTTCATGATGACCTTTCTGTAACTATTGAGATTGTCCAGTTCTCCACTGCCAAAATCACGACGTAGATAGCTACAGCAATGAGAGCCAAAATAGCAATCACGGCAAACATGCCAGTCAGATCATTGAGATGATGTGCAGACGATAGCGCGATACCTAAACCATTGCGCCCACCAATCACCATTTCACCAACAACAGCGCCGGTAATTGAGAGCGTGAATCCATTACGCAGCCCAGCGATGATGAAAGGCGCAGCAAGCGGAAGCTCTATTGATGACAATAGACGCAGCCCTCCTGCCCCATCGAGGCGAGCAGCGCAGATAACATCTGGGTCGATCCCGCGGATACCCGTCGTCGTCGTAATGACAATGGGGAAAATGACCATGAGCGTACACAGTGCGACAATTGGAGCTTTTCCGTATCCCATCCACACCACCAGAAGAGGTGCGAGAGCCACTGCAGGTATTGCCTGCGAGGCTGCAAGGTACGGGTGAATCGCTGCGGAAAACAACCGAGCATGTGCCATAGCACATCCGAGCGGTACGCCAATGCACCCGGCCACTATGCATCCAAGGAAAGCTTCGCTGAGCGTTTGGTAACTTGCTTCTCGCAAATATCCGTCAGTAAAACCGAGGATAATTCGTTGGCAGACCTCACACGGATCAGGAAGCACGAATGGAGCAATCATACCCGTTGATGTGGTCAGCACCCACGCTGCCAATACGAAAACACCGACAAGGCCTGGGGCCAGCCAGCGGGTATGTGATCTCATCGTCCTCTCCCGGATACACGCACCGGGGCACAGGACATGCGGGCAGCAAGAACTGCCCACCTTGCTCCTCCCATCCGGACTTTTACCGTCGGTCGAGGAATTTCACCTCGTCAACCAGCTACGCTGGGTCGCGGACTATCACCGCCGGTTCAGACTTACACTGACCCCGGAGCACATTGCGTACCTCACCAGTGTAGCGCATACAGGTAACGAGGCCGAAGTCAGTCATTCCCATAGCACTGCACGTATTGTGTCTCTTTTTATCTGGGCGAATAACCTGTACCTACACCCACGCACGGCAATGAGGCGGATCGCACTTTAATTGCCATGCTTCATCTCAGCTAGGGATAAGAACTAATGCACGCTAAGGACTAATGCGCATGGCCGGTAGCTAAAGCACGCAGCGCCGCCACTTCAGCATAAGCATCCGCTGCTCGATACACTGCCGAACCAGCAACAAAGGTATCCGCCCCGGCTGCTGCAGCAATCTCAATAGTCTGGCGTGAAATCCCACCATCAACTTGAATCCACACATCCAGCCCCGAGGAATTTACTGCTTCTCGAGTGCGCGCCACCTTCGGCATCATTGACGATAAAAATGACTGACCGCCAAAACCAGGCTCAACCGTCATAATGAGGATCATGTCGAATTCATGGAGAATATCGACGTATGGTTCAATGGCCGTTGCCGGCTTCAATGCCAGCCCAGCGCGTACCCCCATCGCCCGCAACTCACGCGCCAGGCGAATGGGAGCAGCTGCCGCCTCTGCATGAAAGGTCACTGATTTAGCGCCCGCTTCGGCAAATGCCGGCGCCCAATGATCGGGATTATTAATCATCAGATGTGCGTCAATGGGAATCTCACTAACCCGAACAATGGATTCGACGATCGGTACTCCCATTGTCATATTGGGCACAAAGTGGTTATCCATAACGTCAACGTGCGCCCAATCGGCATTGCGGATCTTATGCAGCTCATCTGCCAAATGAGCGAAATCGCAGTTGAGGATCGAAGGATTAATTCTCATGACGTTAATGTACCTTCTTCGTGACTAATGCGAGGAACATTGCATCGCTACCGTGGAGATCTGGCCATAGCTGAAGGTACGGCGTACTGCCCACAATAGGACGCAAGGCCTGTTTTTGTGCATAGGATCGAGCATCGACAAGGGCAGCATCCGGACGGGCAGCTAAGAACGTCTCCATCACATCCAAGGTTTCTTTCCCGTATGGAGAGCACGTGCAATATCCCAAGAGGCCACCTGGCGCCAGAGCCTGCCATCCTGACTCTAGTAAAGCTAATTGGGTTCGCGTCAGATCTAAAGCGTCACCGGCTTCTTTACGCCAGCGCGATTCTGGGCGACGGCGCAAAGCACCAATGCCGGTACACGGGGCATCAATGAGAACTCGATCAAAGAATTCCGGCTGCTCTTGCCCAATATCTGCGCCATCGCCACACCGTAACACCACCGAATCTGACCACGGCGCAACCGCCTTTTCTACCAGCCGCAACCGATGCTCATGAATCTCGTTGGCATAGATTTTCACCTGCGGATTACTGGCCGCTAAGGTTGCCGCCTTTCCACCTGGCCCGGCACACATATCTAGCCATCGGTTATCGGGACGGGAAGGATGGATTGGCGCGCTACTGAAGGTTCGGGCAACAAGCTGTGAGCCTTCATCTTGCACACCAGCCAGGTGATCTTGCACTGCGAAGATCCGCCCTGGATCTCCTCCTTCTAAAATCACCGCGCTATCAACGAGTTCTCCTAAATGCCAGTGCATACGCCCGCGCTCAATATCGCGCCCGAGATCTTCTCGGGAGATGCCCCGTGCAACAAGGGCGACGTCTGTCGGGGTGTTATGTGCCCGCAATACAGAAATGAGATCGCGCGTTGAACGCCCATGTGCCGCTAGCGCACTAGCTAACGCACGAATAATCCATTGCGGATGAGAAAACCACTCCGATAGGAAAGCAACCGAGTTAACTTTCCCGCCCGCATCGGCGACGAGTTGCTCCTGCCATTGCTGTATGTTGCGTTCGCTGACCCGACGCAACACTGCGTTAATAAAACCAGAGGCCCCTGATCCAACCACTGCCCGAGCAAGGTTCACGCTCTCGTTAATGGCGGCATGCGGCGGCGTGCGCAGTTCTAAAAGTTGATGCGCTCCCATTCGCAGTAGCACTCGTACCGGAATATCAATATCAGAGCGATCCATACAATGTCGGAGAATTGCGTCCCACCGACCAGATAACCGCAATGTGCCATAACATAAATTCGTGGCGAAGCTGGCGTCTTGCCGATTCATTCGGGCTGCGGAAAGCGCCTTAGGCAGAGCAATATTGGCATAAGCTCCTGCCATCTCCACATCACATAGCACCTCAAAGGCGATACGCCGAGCACGATCTGCCGGTTTACGGCCCGGACGCCAGTTCAGGGGGCGCTCACTCACCAGTATTCTCCTCTGCTTCGTCAAAGATCAGGTGGTCACTGCGAAGCCCGCGCCACCACTGTGTCGCTGCCATAACTGACTTCCCCGCCGGAGCAACATCCCCTAAACGCAAAGCGGTCGTCGCAGTCCCTACCAGGATATTTCCATCGCGTTCGACGACATGCCCCGGTGCAATGCCTGCCTCGGTAGTTAAGCTCACCGGCCCAATCTTCACTCGCCGATTGTTCAGCATCGTCCACGCGCCAGGAGCTGACGTCCATCCCCTAATGCGTGCTTCGATATGTGCCGCGTCAGCTTGCCAAGAAATACGAGTATCAGCACTTGTTATTCGTGGCGCATAGCTGATCTCCCCAGTCTGTGCGCGCAGGTGCGCCCGCTGCCCCTCAATATCTCCTAGTACGTCGCTTAACTGTATAGCTCCACTGATTGCCAGTTCTGCCAACAAGGTATCTGCGCTATGGTGTGCCTCAATGGCAGTGCGCCGGCAATCGTATATCGGGCCGGTATCTAAACCTTCTTCTATCTGAAAAACACACGTTCCACTTTCGCTATCCCCCGCTGCAATGGAGTGCTGTACCGGCGCTGCCCCACGCCAACGCGGCAATAACGAAAAATGCAGATTGATCCACCCGTGCGTAGGAATGTGCAATAGCTCTGCCGGAATCATTAATCCGTAGGCCACCACAGCGACGGCTTGCGGAGCATAGTCAATAATCGCCTGGCGGATCTCAGGATCACGTAAGGATCGCGGAGTTAACACTGGCAATCCCAGCTCCTCGGCACAGATATGCACCGCCGAAGGCGTAATAATCCGTTTACGCCCTACCGGAGCAGGCGCACGAGTGAGAACGGCAAGAACCTCGTGCTCCGCGTGGAGACGCTGTAAAGAAGGAACGGCAGTTTGTGGCGTTCCAGCAAATAAAATACGCACGATTTCTATTCTACGGCTAATAGTTTGCCGGTGAGAACTAGGTGAATAATGGCAGAGCGTCTCACAGTTGCGGATCTACCCGCACGTGCACCCCCGGTGCCCGCCGCTTAACTGAGGCTTCCCGCAGCGCCTGATAAATAAGTGCTGTCTTTTCTTCTCGTTCGTTATCCTGATAGCGCAGATATACGCGGATCTCCTCGCCCTCGTGCTGTGGGCCTAATACGCTCATACCAGGAATAAGGTCTGTTGCACCTACTGGCAGTATCGCTGCAAGTGGCTCCTCGGTTTCCACCTCATATCCAGCGTATTGAGCTGCTCGTCTGAGTAATCCTAAGAGTTCACGGACGCTTTGCTCACTTCCAGTTACTTCTACCCAGCACGTCGTCGGCGGTAATGCTAAAAGCTGACGTTCAGCGAGCTGCGCTTTCGCCCATCCAGCCATATTCCACGTGCGCCCTACATCAATCAGGTTCGCGGGAACATGACCGACGATAAGTAACTTACCGCCAACAGCCATTGGGCGAATATGGGTTGCTGTTAATGCCATCGTGCGAACAAACTGCTCATCAGCCGTTAACCGCTGCGATAGCAGCAAATAGCCAGCGTCTAATACGATCCCTGCCGCATAGCCGCCGCGGATATTCGGAATCAGCCCTGGCGTTGCAATAACAATACGAGAGGTATCGTCTAGCGAATGTTCTGGCCCAACACCGGCGACGTGTAGTGGCACATTGCGAAATGCGCGACCAATCTCCTGAGCAGTGCGATGTGACCCGTATCGAGTTGCTCGCACCCGCCGCGATCCACAATTCTGACACCGAAAACGCGTTTCGCGATAGCCACATCGCTGGCATATCGGCGGCGAATCCGGCTGCGGAATAGACATTAGCTCTCTACAATGCGGGCATGTGACCGCTGCTCGGCAATTTTCACAGGCCAGACGCAGGATGTATCCGGCGCGCGGCACCAGGAATAGCACCGGCCCATCAGCCAACGCATTGCGCGTCAACGTAAAGACAGCCGAGGGCATCCGAGACATCTCAACACCTTCGCTGAGCACGTCCTGCGCCGAATAGATCTGCGCCACGGCGCTGCGTATCTCCTGCGGGGTAATCAACTGCATCCGCCCCTGCTCAACCTCGTAGCTCAAGGCTAAGGATGGTCCGTAGTTTAACGCCAGTATTCCAACATTTTCGATCCTGGCACGGGTCAGGGCAATATCCCGTGCATGCACATACGGGCTACGCGGTTCACGATATGCCGCATGTTGGTCATCCAGTATCGCAATCAATCCAAGGTTCTGCACCGGAGCCCACGCCGCCGAACGAGTTCCGACAACGATTTGATGACGCCCTGTGAGCACTGAAAGAAACATCTGATAGCGTCGGGCGTGATCCATCTCAGATACCACTACAGCCACGGGTTCTCCGCATTGCCGCTCTATATCACGAGCTAACTGCCAGGCAGCATTCGGCGTCGGTACCAGAATCAACACCGATTTTTCTTGCTGACGCAATGCGCTGATAACTGGCATGAGCATGCGGGCATAAGGATCGCGAGCTCGTAGCTGACACAGGGTGCGCAAGATCGTACCGCCACACAATTGGGCATAGTATTCTGCCCCGCCGTGGTAAGAATTCCAGCTATCTCCAGCAAGCGTGGAAACCGGATCCACCTGCCGCTGCGGCAGCGCAAAAAACTCGCGTTCTGCCCGAGCATGCCGTTGCGGTATCGCTAACCGCAGCGCATCAGCTACCGGCGCTGCGGCACGAGCGGCAATATGTTGACATAGCTCCAAGATTGGTTTGGTGAGCACGGGAACTGTGGAAACGATCCGCCGTATCGGACGCAAATGAGCAGCCGTCGTCGTTTCACAGCGCCGAACAATGAATCCATCGACGCGCTGTGCGCCAATCTCAACAACAACTCGTGCACCAACCGGCACTTCTGCCATTTTTGCGGGAATCTCATAGTCGAACAGCCGATCCATGTGCGGCTGGGGCATATCGAGCAAGACTTGGGCAACCGGACGCGCGAAATCAGCATCAATCTCTCGAGCGACTGGTTCCAGCGCCAGAAGCTCCTCCTGATATTCATACTGCGGGATGCTGAATAGATCGTCACCCGGTTGTCCGTTCATGACCTCTATTGTGCCATGTGACTATACCGCCGAGCGCAACGCTTCCACTCGATCCGTGCGTTCCCACGTGAATTCTGGGAGATCTCGACCGAAATGGCCATAAGAGGATGTGGCCGCATAGATCGGCCGGAGCAAGTCAAGATCACGAATAATTGCTGCCGGTCGCAAATCGAATACCGTCTTGACGGCATTCACCAGGGCATCCATCTCAACATGATGAGTACCGAAGGTTTCTAACCGGATGGAAACCGGATGCGCTCGACCAATCGCGTAAGCAACTTGTACTTCGCAGCGGTCAGCTAAGCCTGCAGCAACGACGTTTTTTGCCACCCAGCGCGCAGCATAGGCAGCGGAGCGATCCACCTTTGATGGATCTTTCCCGGAAAATGCGCCGCCGCCATGACGCGCCATCCCCCCGTAGGTATCGACAATAATTTTACGACCAGTGACCCCCGCATCTCCTTGCGGACCACCGACAACGAACCGCCCGGAAGGATTGACAAAAATCTCCATCTGCGAGCTGTCAACTGGGCAATGCTCGGCAATAACTGGCAAAATAACGTGCTCTCGAATCGCGTTTTCTAGCCACTCGTGGGAAACGTCAGCATCATGCTGAGTTGAGACTACGACCGTATCTAAGCGCACAGGACGATTTTCGTCATAGGACACCGTCACCTGTGTCTTGCCGTCAGGGCGTAGCCCCGGAACAATTCCCCGCTTGCGCACATCAGTAAGCCGCTGAGCAAGGCGATGCGACAAATGAATCGGTAGCGGCATATAGCTCGGCGTCTCATTGCTCGCGTATCCGAACATCATGCCCTGATCTCCGGCACCCTGTTCGTCAAGTACATCGGCACATAGGGCGCTGCGTTTTTCGAGTGAAGACGTGACGGATTGGGAAATATCCGGCGATTGCTGACCGATTGAGATTGTCACACCGCACGAATCCGCATCGAAGCCAATATCCGATGAGGTGTAGCCAATATCGCGTAATGTTGCCCGAATTAATTCTGGTATCTCCACGTATGCGCTGGTCGTCACCTCACCGACGACGAGAACGAGCCCAGTTGTCACCGTGGTTTCCAGGGCAACGCGCGCATGGGGATCACGTTCGAGCAGCGCGTCGAGAATAACATCTGAGATACGATCGCATACTTTGTCGGGATGACCTTCAGTAACAGATTCCGACGTGAAAGGTTGAAGCGTCATGAATTCTTCCTATAGCTGATGATGTCTGTAATGATTGCAGCAGCGATTTCAGATTTTGATCCGCTGAGTTCTGTGCGAGGTTCACCGTGACGATCAACGATCACGACGCGGGTATCTCCCTCCCCAAAACCGAGGTTCTCTCCCACCTGATTAATAACGAGTAAATCCGCGCCTTTCGCTTGCGCTTTTCGTCTGCCATACTCTCGGAAATCAGTATGTTCATCGCCGGTTTCTGCAGCGAAGCCCACCAGAGTTTGCTGTGGACGGCGATGGGCGACAAGATCTTTGAGAATATCGGGGTTTGGCACAAGATCCAGACTGATCGGCCCACCGCGTTTTATTTTCGTAGCTGATCGCGAAGCCACCCGATAGTCACTGACGGCTGCACACATAATAACCACATCTGCGCTCGAACTTTGCTGGCGCATAACCTGATGTAGATCGTCGGCTGATGAAACAGATTCGACCGCTATCCGTGGGTCAATATCCCGACGAACACGGGAATCTATGTGTGCTGCAACAAGTCGGACTTGTGCTCCGGCACGCACCGCCGCATTTGCTAGCTCCACCCCCATGCGCCCGCTTGATCGGTTCCCAATGAACCGCACTGGATCAATTGCTTCATGGGTTCCACCAGCAGAAATAATGAATGACAGGCCTGTAGCGGCAGTTTGCGAAGCAGTAAGTGGGCGTGAGCTCCCAGCCGCTGGTGTAGCACAATCCCCTGGCTGAGATATGTGAGGCGGTGTTGCTGCTATTACTTGATCTGCCTTAGCTAATTCCAGATCGAGAATGTGCAGGGTCTGTGCAACAATATCGCTTGGTTCACTCATCCGCCCAATACCACTATCGGCTCCAGTAAGGCGCCCCGTCTCCGGACCAATAATATGCACTCCGCGCGCGACTAGCGTAGCAATATTGGCCTGCGTCGCCGGATGTAACCACATTTCAGTATGCATAGCGGGGGCGATAGCAATACGCGGGGCAATCAGTGCAGTTGCGGTAAGAAGATTATCGGCCAGACCGCATGCCAGTTTAGCGATAGTGTGCGCAGTTGCCGGAGCTATGAGCAACATATCGGCATTCTGACCTGTGCGAACATGTGCTACCTCGTCAGCAGCCTCATGGGTATGCACATACACCGGATGACCACTGATCGCTTCAAAGGTCGTCTTTCCAACGAACTCTAGCGCGTTAGGGGTGGGAACGACCTGGACTTCACACCCAGCCGCGCGCAAAGCGCGCACCACAGCTACGGTTTTATAAGCAGCAATTCCACCGCACACCCCAACTACAATGCGCATAGGCGTGCGATCTTGCTTCGGCGAGTCTGGATTCATACTACTTGCCGATGTAGAAAATGAGCCTCCCACCTGGGAGGCTCCGGCGCGTATCGAATTAATCGTCAAGGCTCAGCGACAGCTTATCTTCCGCGACTTCCTTGAGCGCCACCGACAGAGGTTTATCTTCCGCCGCAGCCGGAACAAGCGGACCGATGTTCGTGATATTGCCATCGCCGGACTTCATCTCCTGACGATAGGCATTAATCTGGCGAGCACGTGCTGCACCGAACACAGCGAGGGTGTACTTCGAATCGACTTTCTCAAGGAGGTTATCGATTGCCGGTGAAGTGATTCCCTCTGGATTTGGCGTCGTACCGAACATAACTGCCTTCCATAAATGATTGATTCAGCGCTCTATTCTACCCGTTATCGGCCATAATGTTGAGTAGCTCCTCGGTGGCCTGTGCCACTGTTGTATTGATGACGATATGGTCAAATTCGCCCTCAGCAGCCAATTCCACGCGAGCAGTTTCCAAACGGCGGACCTGCTCCTGCGCATCTTCTGTTCCGCGGGTACGCAACCGGCGCTCCAGTTCTTCCCAAGATGGCGGAGCGATGAAAATCTGCGTCGCTTCCGGCATAGATTCACGTACTTGCCGAGCACCAGCAAGATCCAGCTCTAAGATCACCAGTTTGCCAGCATTGAGTGCATCCACAACTGGCTGGCGCGGAGTTCCGTAACGATGTACGCCGTGGACGACCGCCCACTCCAACATTTGCCCCGATTCCACCAGTTCTTCAAAACGCTGTGCAGTAACGAAATAGTAGTTCACGCCATCGACTTCCCCTGGGCGCGGGGCGCGCGTCGTCGCAGAAATCGAATACCACACATCGTCAATCTGATCGAGAAGCTGCGCAATGACAGTTCCTTTACCGACGGCCGTTGGGCCGGTAATCACAAAAGCTCGGGTCATATCTTTATATTGTCTTTCTCGGCCACTCTTTGCAAAAAAAAACAATAGCGGCACCCGTACCAGATGCCGCTATTGGGGAAATGATCTCTTAGCCAAAGAGTTCGACCAGACGCTGCGTCTGATGCTTACCTAGGCCCGCGACGCGACGCGAATCGGAAATCTTCGCCGTTTTCATGATCGTCTCGCACTTGGCAGGACCAATCCCCGGCATAGATTGCAATAAGGATGAAACCTTGAGCTTGCCGATAACTGGATCGTCTTGCGCCAGTTTAAGGACGTCAGAGAGCTTTGTCTTGCCTGACTTGAGATCTTCCTTAATCGCTGCGCGCTTCTTGCGTGCCACAGCAGCCTTTTCGAGTGCAGCTACGCGCTCCTCAGGCGTCAGTGTTGGTAGTGCCATGATGTCTCCTCACGGTGTTAGCGATAGTGCAAATATAGCGCCGCAACCGTGAGAATTCCGCTCATTTTCGCCGTTTGTAAGGGCGCAATTTAGCTTTTATCGTTTGCGCTGGTCAGCGCTTTACGATAAGCGGCAACTTCGCGACACACGGGCAAAATATGACCGTTGAATATGTCACGTTTTGCTATTAACCACACTCCCAACACTAACACTTGGGCGTTATGACCGATTGTTCCACTGCGCTAATGCGCGAGCCGCACTGCGCAAATCATCAGCGCGTGGACCGGCTGCCAGAATTGACCGCGACGCCGAAGCCAAGGTCGGAACGTCAGCGAACAACTCCTGCAGCTCCCGCTCTCCAGCACCTTGTGCCCCCACTCCTGGAGCCAAATAGATCCCATTAAAGGAGGCGAGCTCAATGCCGGCGCGTTGTGCCCCATCCCCGATTGTTGCCCCAACAACCAAACCAACCGAGCCTGGAGTACAGGCTGCCGCTTCATTGGCCTGGCACACATAATCGAAGACCCGCCGAGCAACCGCAGGCTGCCCAACATGCTGAATCTCATCGGCTTCTTTATTCGAGGTCAGCCCCAGAACAAAGACCCCCCGATCATGCTGATAAGCGTAACGAATGGTCGCTTCCAGCGAGCTATACCCTAAATATGGACTGACGGTTATCGCATCGGCACGCAACGGCGCAGACGGTGATAGATAGGCATCCGCATAGCCTGCCATCGTCGATCCAATATCCCCACGTTTGACATCTAGCACAGCGAGAGAATCATAGCTGCGAATAGCATCCAGGACCTCCTCCAGTACAGCTATCCCACGCGATCCAAAACGTTCAAAGAACGCCGACTGCGGCTTGAAAGCAGCCACATATCCCGCTAGCGCCTCAACCACTCGCAAGGAAAATTCCCGCACGGAGGCAACATCGTCATTCAACTCCCAATCACGCAACAGTGAGGCATGCGGATCAATTCCCGCACATACTCCCCCAAAGCGCTTGATAGCTTCATATTGCCGTTCGCCATAGGTCATGATTGCACCCCGCTAGCCGGCACATTCACCCGACGGTGATACTCCTGAAGCGTGGCAATATCGAAGCTGCGCGCCCGCAAATCTTTGACAGCCTGAACCGCCGCGCCAAACTCTGACACAGTCGTCATCACCGGCAGATCCGCCGCAGTTGCCGCCGCCCGAATCGCATACCCATCAGCCCGAGCATCTTGCGAATTTGGCGTATTAACCACCATATCGATCGCCCCAGAGCGAATCAGATCCACAACATTGCTATCTGCTGATGCGGGCGTTTCAGATAGCTTTGCCACCACAACCGCATCAATTCCATACCGTTCAAGTACCGCCGCCGTTCCCGACGTGGCATAGATCGTAAATCCCATATCTGCCATAACGACAACAGGGAAAATGATCGCCCCTTTATCCGCATCACAGACCGAGACAAACACCGAACCAGAAGTAGGCAAATGGCCATAGGCTCCCGCCTGCGCCTTGGCAAAAGCAGCAGGGAACGTCACGTCAATCCCCATGACTTCACCCGTCGAACGCATCTCTGGCCCGAGTACGGTATCCACCACCAAACCTTCGCGCGTGGTAAAACGCTTGAAAGGCAAGCATGCCTCCTTAACCGTCATTGGCTGACCAGGATCCATCACCTGCGCATCGCGCTCCGGCAAGAATCCGCGCGCTTTAAGCTGCGCAATCGTCTCACCCATCATGATGTAGGTGGCAGCCGGCGCTAAGGCCGTCCCCGTCGCTTTCGAAACAAAAGGAACCGTCCGAGAAGCCCGCGGATTCGCTTCGATCACATATAACACACCAGATTGAATCGCGAACTGGATATTGACTAATCCGCACACGCCAACCCCACGAGCAATCGCCAACGTTGCCCGCGCGATCTCATCAATCATCTTCTGCGACAAGGTGATCGGGGGCAATACACAGGAGGAATCTCCCGAGTGGATACCCGCTTCCTCGATATGCTGCATTACGCCACCGAGGAATAACTCCTGACCGTCATACAACGCATCGACATCAATCTCGATAGCGTCATCTAAGAAACGATCAATCAACAACGGGGCTGCCTGACGTGAAGCATCCGTCTTATCTGATTCTCGTCGTGCCAAATACTCCAAGAGTTGATCGCGCGAATAAATAATCTGCATTCCGCGCCCGCCCAGCACATACGAAGGTCGAACCAGCACCGGATAGCCAATCGAATCAGCAACCTCCAAGGCCTGATTATCGCTCACTGCAGTACCGTATTGTGGGGCAATCAGACCCGCATCATCTAGCACCTGACCGAATAACGCTCGATCCTCCGCCGCATCGATTGCCTGCGGAGAGGTACCAATAATCGGCAATCCGGCCCGTTGTAGATCCCGCGCCAAAGAAAGCGGCGTTTGCCCCCCAAGCTGGATAATCACCCCAGTAATAGGGCCAGCCTGCGATTCGGCATGATAGATCTCTAATACGTCCTCCAAGGTCAAGGGTTCAAAATAGAGCCGATCTGAAACGTCGTAATCTGTGGAAACCGTCTCTGGATTACAATTGACGATAATCGTCTCGACATCTCCCCGTTCTTTCAATGCTAAAGTGGCTTGAACACAGGAGTAATCAAATTCCAACCCTTGCCCGATCCTGTTCGGGCCCGATCCGAGGATCATCACTGCAGGCTTTTCGCGAGCAGCGACTTCCGTTTCCTCCTCATAGGTCGAATACATATACGGGGTACTCGCCGGATGAACGCCAGCGCAGGTATCAACCATCTTGTAGACCGGATGCAAATCATAGGCCCAACGGATCTCCCGCACCGCCTCTTCACTCATTGCCCGAATTTGCGCAATCTGCTGATCTGAGAAACCATGACGTTTCGCCAATTCGAGCAGGTCTCGGGTCAAGGCAGTAGCCGAACGTAACTGCTCTGCCACCTCATTCAGCAACGCAATTTGATCCAAGAACAACGTATCAATCTGAGTGAGATCAAAGATCTCTGTAACGCTCATTCCCGCACGCAAAGCCTGTTGAATATCAATCACGCGAGTATCCGTCGGGCGAATAATGCGCTCGCGTAAGATCTGGAGATCCTCCAACGGACCCCAGTGGAAGGTTGCCCCCTTCTTATCAATAGAGCGCATTGCTTTTTGCAAAGCCTCTGTGAAATTGCGTCCCAAAGCCATTGCTTCCCCGACGGATTTCATCGTTGTCGTAAGGGTGTCATCAGCATCGGGGAACTTTTCAAAGGCGAAGCGCGGAACCTTCACGACGACGTAATCCACAGCCGGATCACCCTCCGACAGCGGGCGCCCCGTCATATCATTCATCAATTCGTCAAGGGTGTACCCCACAGCTAACTTCGTCGTGATCTTAGCAATCGGGACGCCAGTGGCTTTTGAGGCTAAAGCCGACGAGCGCGACACGCGCGGGTTCATCTCAATAACCACCATACGGCCCGTGTGCTGCTCAATCGCGATCTGAATATTACATCCACCCGCGTCCAAGCCAACCTCACGGATAATGGCTATACCCAGATCTCGAACCTTCGTGAATTCCTCGTCCGTCAAAGTCAAAGCCGGGGCCATCGTGATGGAATCACCCGTATGGACTCCAACCGGATCAAAATTTTCAATCGAACATACTAAGACTGTGACGTCATTCTTATCGCGAATAACCTCAAGCTCGATCTCTTTCCATCCTAAAATTGACTCTTCGAGCAGCACCTCTGCCGTCAAGGAATAGTGCAAACCACCCGAGACAATCCGATCCAAATCCTCTTGGTTGTAGGCCAAACCAGAGCCCAAACCACCCATAGTAAAGGACGGACGTACCACCAACGGATACCCTAATTCCTCGGCAGCGGCATGACATTCTTCCAGGGTATGGGCGATAACAGAACGGGCAGATTCCCCACCACACCGTTCCACCACCTCTTTGAACTCTTCGCGGTTTTCTCCCTTACGAATTGTCGCTGGGCTAGCCCCCAAGACTTCCACCCCATAGCGCTCCAACACCCCGGAGTTAAACAAATCCGTTGCGGTGTTCAAAGCGGTCTGCCCACCTAACGTAGCCAGTAACGCATCCGGACGTTCCCGAGCAATAATCTGTTCAACAACCTCGGCAGTAATCGGCTCAATATAGGTCGCATCGGCCATATTCGGATCGGTCATGATGGTTGCCGGATTGGAATTCACTAAAATGACGCGGTATCCCTCGTCTTTAAGAACTCGGCATGCTTGCGTGCCAGAATAATCAAATTCGCACGCCTGCCCGATCACAATCGGGCCAGAACCAATGACAAGAATAGATGTAATATCACTACGACGTGGCATTTACTGCTCCTCAGTTAACGCGTGGGCAGGGCGAAGTTTGGCGCGTAGCTCATCGCCAGAAATAATGGTGGCGCTCATCTGGCGCCCATTGATATGACGAACCATGGCGCGAGTATCAACATCTCGCACCCCCAGAACACCAGCCTGTGCTAATGCCTGTGACAGCTCGCCGTAGGTGGTGCTATTCGTTGCTCTGGGCACGGGATCACGGGCAATCACCCCCGCAACACATATTGGTTCCCCCGCTCGGGCTGAAAAAGCAACCGAGGTATTGCCGATATGCGGTGTTGTGAACAGGAGGATCTTGCCCGTGTTTTCCGGATCGCACATCAGCTCATGAAATCCGGTCGCTGCGGTCGTGACAACTACCTGGCCACAGATCTCTCCAGTAGCTGCCCAACTATGGGCATTAAATACTCGTCCATCATCAAAGACAATGACTGCTTCTTCCACCTCAGTTTTCCTTTCCCTCGCCATGAAGATCAGAGCCCTGGGATTCAGGGGCAACAACTGCACCCTCACGCACGACCAGACGCCCCTCGTAGAATGTGTACACAACCTGCCCGGTCAATTCCCGACCACGCCACGGGCAGTTGGCAGACTTCGTTGCCTGTTTTGCCGGATCGACGACATATCGAATATTCGGATTGTAGATAACCAGATGAGCTGGCTCGCCCACAGCAATCGGGCGCCCTTGGTTATCGCAACCGGCAATACGGGCTGGATTCTCGCTCATTACCCGCGCAACACCACGCCAATCCAACAATCCGGTATCAACCATCGTCTCATGAATGACGCTTAACGCCGTTTCTAACCCCGTCATTCCAAAGGAACCGGCCGACCATTCACAGTCTTTCGACTCGGCGGGATGTGGCGCGTGATCCGTTCCAACCGTATCGATTGTGCCATCCGCGAGTCCGGCGCGCAGTGCTGCAATATCCTCCCTGGTACGCAACGGTGGATTGACTTTGAAAAGCGGATCATAGGATTCAGCCTCACTGTGATCGAGAGACAGATGATGCGGCGTTGCCTCCGCCGTGACGCGAATCCCCTGAGATTTTGCCCAACGAATCAGCTCTACCGAACCGCGAGTTGAGGCATGTAAGACGTGCAAGCGAGAATCAACGTGTTGAGCGAGTAAACAATCTCGGGCAATGATTGATTCTTCGGCAACCGCCGGCCAGCCAGCGAGCCCAATACGGGCTGAAACACAGCCCTCATGCATCTGCGCCCCCTGCGTCAACCGTGGATCTTGTGCATGTTGCGCAATAACCCCGTCAAAGGCTTTGACGTATTCCAAAGCGCGGCGCATGAGTACCGGATCGGCAACACACTGACCGTCATCCGAAAAGTAATTCACCTGTGCAGCCGAGGCGTGCATAGCTCCCAGTTCCGCCAGTTTTTCTCCCTGTAATCCAGCAGAGACGGCGCCCACTACCCGCACCTGCGTCAGTCCAGCTTCTCTTCCCAGGTTGTAGACCTGTTCAACTACACCAGCGGTATCCTGAACCGGATCGGTATTAGCCATGGCGTGAATACAGGTATAACCGCCACGAGCCGCTGCTCGCGAGCCTGTTAAGACCGTCTCGGCGCCTTCGCGCCCAGGTTGGCGTAAATGAGTGTGCAGATCGACCAGGCCCGGCAAAGCAATATATCCGCGTCCATCAATAACCTCGTCTCCTGCCTCGTTGTTATCTGAACCAGCAGGATAAATGCCAGCAATCCGCCCGTTGGCAATTCGCAGATCACATAGTTCTTCGCCGTACGGGGCAATATTCTTCACATAAAACATTGCTATCTATCGTCCTTCCGTTTCAGATCCCTGAGCTAGCAGGGCGTATAGCACCGCCATACGAATGGCAACTCCGTTGGCAACCTGCCGCACGGCCACAGACTGTGAGCAGTCAGCAGCTTCTGCCGAGATCTCTAAACCGCGGTTCATTGGGCCAGGGTGCATGATAATTGTGCGGCGATCCATGTGCGCCAGCCGCTGCGGAGTCAGACCATACAATCGGTGATATTCAAAAGCCGAGGGAAAATATCCTCCCCCGGCTGCTAACATTCGTTCTTTTTGTACCCGCAACATCATCACGGCATCGGGTGCTGAGGCGAGAGCTGCGTCCAGGTCATACGTGACGTTTACTGGCCATTGCGTCATTGCCGAGGGAAGTAGCGTCGGCGGGGCAACCAAAGTGATTTCTGCCCCGAGGGTGTGCAGGAGTTCCACATTTGAGCGAGCCACCCGAGAATGAAGAATATCCCCGACGATTACCACATGCACTCCGTTAAGATCGCGCCCTTTTGGTTCCTGCGGATACCGATGTTGACGCACCGTGAAGGCATCGAGCAAAGCCTGAGTGGGATGGGCGTGGGTTCCGTCTCCAGCATTGATGACGGGAATATCTACCCAACCAGCATGTGCTAAACGGGCCGCCGCACCTGAGGAGCTATGCCGAATAATGAACGCATCGGCGCCCATTGCTGCCAAGGTCAAGGCGGTATCTTTCAGGGATTCCCCTTTAGCCACCGACGATCCGGAAGCGGTAAACGTCAGCACATCAGCACTGAGGCGTTTCGCCGCTGTTTCAAAGGACAATCGGGTACGGGTGGAATTTTCAAAAAATAGGTTCGCAACGAGTTTGCCACGCAGGGTGGGTAATTTCTTGTGCGGGCGGTCTTGCGAAGCAGCCATTTCCTGTGCAATATCCAGAATTTCAAGTGCTTCTTCGCGGCATAACTGGGTGCAGTCTAATAGATGTTTCACGGCAGTCTCGATTCTGCCGAGCTCAATAGCACCGCGTCTTCGCCGTCAATATCAGCGAGCTTTACCAGAACGTTTTCGTCTCGCGCCGTCGGCAGATTTTTCCCGACGTAATCTGCCCTTATCGGCAGCTCACGATGCCCGCGATCCACCAGTACTGCTAGTTGGATCGCTGCTGGACGCCCCACATCAACTAGAGCGTCTAAGGCTGCCCGCACTGTGCGCCCTGAAAAAAGTACATCATCAACGAGAATAACCGTCTTTCCAGTTACTCCTGACGGTGGGATGATGGTCGAATGTGGCACCCGAGTAGGCTGTTGTGCCAGGTCATCACGGTACATCGTAATGTCGAGTTGGCCGGCTGCCACCGAAGTACCACTGGCTTGGGATAACATCTGCGCCAGACGCTGAGCCAAGGGCACTCCACGAGTTGGAATACCGAGAATCACGCAATCATCAATGCAATGATGCCGTTCAATGATCTCATAAGAGATGCGCCGCAAAGATCGGGTGATGTCACCCGCATCGAGGACGCGCTTGTCCGCCATATTATGTTCCTTTCCCGCCTCACTGGACGAATTTAAAGGAGATATGCAATTGTATTATTTCGCCCGATACGAACCAGATTGCTCGTAGGCGTCAGCTCATCTGTACTCGTTATTCCTCAGGAGTATCAGGGAGTTTATCGCCTGCTGTTGCATCTGATTCATCGAGAGAGGCTGAAACTGCTGAGGAATCAGCCTGAAAATCTGCCTCCGATATGTCATCTCCATCATTATCGGTGCATTTCTCAGTTAGCCCAGCCGTTTCGCCGGCTCGAATCTCACAGATTCGATTCAGCACTCCCATGGTAAATCCCACGGAAGAGTCAGAGGAGAAATCGCGTGCCAACGACGCGATTTCGGTAATCGCGATGGGGGCATCGACACCGAGAAACATCATCTCGGTTGCCCCCATCCGCAATAGGTTGCGATCGACCATGCTCATACGATCCAAGGACCACGCTGGAGAGGCCGCTTCAATCATTGAATCGACATCAGCACTGTTATCCAGATACGCCTGCACGATAGCCACACCGTATTCCCCGATAGGGACTTGATGGGTGCTGATCTGTGTACGTTGCGTCAGTAACTGCGCAAGATCTACCTGGCGGGCATCTGCTTCAAATAGGACGTCGAGCGCCTTATGCCGTTGCAGTGAGCGCCCTTTACGTCCGGGTCGATTCGCGTGTGGTCGAGACATTAGGCGCGAGAGATGTAATCGCCAGTACGAGTATCAACCTTGATCTTGGTTCCCTGCTCAAGGAACAGCGGGACCTGGATCTCATAGCCCGTCTCCAAGGTGGCGGGCTTCGTACCTGCATTCGAACGGTCGCCCTGCAGCCCTGGCTCGGTGAAAGTCACTTCCAATACCACAGAGGCCGGTAATTCGACGAAGAGGACCTGCCCTTCGTACATAGCAACAATCACTGTCTGGTTTTCCAGCATGAAGTTCTTCGCGTTACCGACAGTCTCGGCAGAAACCGGAAGCTGCTCGTAGCTTTCCATATCCATGAAGATGTAATCTTCACCGTCGTTATACAGGTATTGCATATCGCGACGATCAACCGTCGCCGTCTCTACCTTCACACCGGCGTTTAGCGTGCGGTCAACATTCTTACCGGAGAGCACGTTGCGCAACTTCGTCCGCACGAAAGCCGGCCCTTTACCAGGCTTAACGTGTTGGAATTCGACTACCTGCCAGAGCTGGTTATCCAGCTTGAGGACCATGCCGTTCTTCAGATCATTCGTAGTTGCCACGTTCGTCCTTAATCTTATTGTCGTTCTTCAGCCGAGGTGCTGCACGGCTTTCTACCGGAGCTCAGGCTATCCGGCTGAGCCATCGTGCACTGGCTTCGCCGCTATCAGGATATATCGAACACCTGATAAACACACAGTAGAACGACTATGAAACGCTACACGCTCTCCCGTTTCCCCCTACATCACACGGAAAGCCTGTCATTTTCACGTGTTCCGCCATTTCAGATCGCAGTTATACGATAGGGCCGTTCTTACTAAAAGGCAGAGTTATGCGAGCCTGTTATATGCCAGAAGTTCATATATTGCAGAGGAAATCTCCCGTTTTACTGCTCCCGCTATGGCCTCGTCAGGAAAAGAGCGTCAATATTCTCTTGAGATATTCTTGAGATATTCCGCAGCTATTTTCCGCTCGGCAGCCAGAAAACCAGCTTCGAGTACTCCGGCTCTGCGATAGGTTCATGCACATAGCTCATGGCTATAGGTGGAAAGTTCCTTTTCCTGACGAGAACTGCGCGAGGCTCGTAACGCCCACAGGATACAGGCCAAGTCCACTAATTCTTGGGACCATGCCCCGGCAAACGCCGGCAAAACCCCCACCGCCCCAAGGCACATCAAGATGATCGAGAAGCTCACCCCAATACCGATTGCCTGCCAGGCAATACGCATTGTTTGCCGCCCTAACAGGAGCAGACGAGGAATCCGCATTAAATCGTCATGCATAATTACGACGTCCGCCGATTCAACGGCAGCAGCAGAACCGCGCGCCCCCATAGCAACGCCGACATCAGCAACGGCAAGAACTGGCGCGTCATTGACGCCATCACCGACCATCATCACCCGACCTGGCTCGGTTTGCTGGACTGTGCGCACCTTATCTTCTGGCAATAGTTCAGCATGAATCTCGCAGATACCGATATTGCGCGCTACCCGTTGCGCTGCTGGGCGAGTATCACCAGTGAGCATCACCGTATATTCAATACCTGCCATGTGGCGCAAAATATCTAAGGTTGCTGGCGTCTCAGGGCGGATCGGATCGACTAGCTCAATCTCACCGCGTAACTGCCCGTCTATACTGACGAAAATCTCTGATCGCCCGCTATCATCTGACGTCACGGTTCGTATTGCCTGCTCTGACGTCAGACCATCCACAACGAAGCCGTATTTTCCTACCCGAACAGCGCGACCGGATACTGTAGCACACACCCCTTGACCAGGAATATCTTGGACATTTTCTGGTTCTATCCGTTCTCCGCAGTACGCACTGACGATAGTTTGCGCAAGAGGATGGGACGAATATGCCTCCGCGCTGGCTGCATACCGCAACAGTTCCGTACTATCCATGCCATTGGCTCGAATCTGGCGAATACGTGCCGCCCCTGCCGTCAGCGTCCCCGTCTTATCAAAAGCAATTGAATGTACTGCCGCAATTTTTTCAATCGTTCCCGCGTTTTTGACGATCATGCCCGTTCGGGCTGCTCGCGACATTCCCGCCATGAATGCCACCGGAGCGGCAATAATCAGTGGACACGGCGTGGCTACAACAAGTACTTGAGCAAAACGCACTGCCTGCCCGCTGAGCGCCCAGGCTGCTCCCGCTAAAACTAACGCAAAAATAGTGAAAGGTACCGCAACCCGATCAGCAAGCCGAACGAAAGGAGCTTGAGATTCGCGAGCTTCATTAACAAGCATGACGATACGCTGATATTGCGAATCGGCAGCCGTAGATTGGGCCGTCATGTCAATCGACTCTGCCCCGTTCAGCGATCCTGACAAAATCACATCCCCCGCGCGATGTTCCACCGGAAGGGCCTCACCAGTCAATTGGCTTTCATCTAATATCGCCAGATCTGAGGTTAAAATTCCATCTACCGGCACAGTATCATGTGGTCGAACAACGAGGCGATCCCCGATACGGACGTCCTCAATATCTATGGGGATAACAGCGTCGGCTTCGCGTCGGTATGCCGTTGTTGGCACGCCTTCCAACAGTGCGGTCAGTTCCGCACCTGCGCGGCTTTCAGCATAGTCTTCCAGTGCTTCTCCGCCGGTTAGCATTAAGCATACGACGAGCGCTGCCCAGTATTCTCCCACAATCAAGGTAGAGCAGATGGCTGTTACAGCAAGCAGATCAATGCCGAAATTCCCGTCCCGTAAGGTATCAATCATCCCTTTGGCCTGTGCCAGGGCAATGCCGCCAGCCACGATCGAAACGAGTGGGCGCGTCGCCGCTGGCGCCCCAAAGCTCAGCAGCACACCAATCACTGCAGTGAGCGCAACTAGCACAACTAAGGGGTAACGGGAAATAAAACTCTTTAGCACACCCTCATGCTATTTTGGAATGACTCCAATAACAACGAAGGTGAGGCTCCCCTAGCGAAGCCTAGGCTAAGCAAGGTTACTCGCGAATATCCTCGTTATAGCGTCATTAATCTGTAATTGAGCTGTGCTCACACTCAATATGAAGCTGTTCTAAAATCTCCTGGGTCGCCTGTGCCACACTGCTGTGCGTCGTATCGTATTGGGCTGTCGATAGCTCCTCAAAAATCGGGGCATAGGCCTCAGAGAGCAAACGAAATTCTTTACGCGGCATGATAAATAGCGCGGAACGCATACCAATAAGCGCATTGCGCGTCATCAGCGTCGATAGCTCAGCCTGAAGCCAGATGACCTCCGAGGCCTGCGCTACAAGCTGTGCTCGCAACGCCGCATAAGGGTCGTGCACTTCGTCTTTTTCCCCTACACACCCGCAGACCTTCGGCGGAAGTGCCAAACAGAAACGTTGATCCGGAGCCTGGCGAATATCAGCATAAAGTTCTTCGAGCACTGCAACAGTCGCAGTCGCGCGCTCAGCCGCAGAGCACTCAAGATACATCTGGGAAACCGGAACGTGTAGACGGGCCGCCGTTGCCGTCTCCACGTCGCAGCCCATGTATCCATACTGAGACAACTGGCCAACGATAGAGCGCTTTCCTGCCCCCGGCACCCCGATAAAAACAAGCAGACTCACAAACCAACCCCCGCAAAGGCAGCATCGAGGAGATCTCGATGCGGATCAGTCATAATGCGCGGCTTAGCAACATCATCGAGAACCACGAAGCGTAATTGCCCCTTGCGTACTTTCTTATCGGCATGCATGATCGCAAGAAGCTCATAACGGGGAACCCCGTGATATGAGATAGGCAGACCCACACGTTGGATAACCTCGCGATGCATATTCGCTAACTCCGGTGGAGCAATCCCCGCCGCGCTAGCTAACTCAGCGGCAAAGACGCACCCAATTGCAACCGCTTCCCCATGCCGAACCGTGTAATGCGATGACAATTCAATCGCATGAGCCAGGGTATGACCATAATTCAATATCTCGCGGCGCCCTTGCTCGTGCAGATCTTCGCTTACGACCTCTGCCTTTACCCGAACTGCTCGGACGATAAGTTCCATTAATTCCGGCCCACGCATAGTGAAATCTGGACGCATTACGATTTCAGTTATCACTGGATCGGCGATAAATCCGCACTTAACAACTTCTCCCATACCGGCACGCAATTCCGCTTCCGGCAGTGTTGATAGCGTATCGACGTCACAAATAACTGCCGCTGGCGGGTGGAAAGCTCCTACGAGATTCTTACCATGTTCGACATTAATCCCGGTTTTTCCGCCGATACCCGCATCAACCATCGCCAGCAAAGAGGTAGGCACATGGATAACCGCGATACCGCGCAACCAGGTTGCCGCAATAAAGCCGGCGAGATCTGTTGTCGCTCCACCCCCGATGGCAATAATAACGCCATCTCGACTAATTCCAGCCTGCCCTGCCGCATGCCAGCCAGCCGCCAGAATATCGACAGTTTTACACCGTTCCCCCGTCGGAATCCGGAATTGTGCATGGGGAATATCAGCAATAGTCAGCTCTGTAGATAGCTCGCGCGCATACTCCTGCAGATCTTCGCTATAGACCACCAGGGTATTGGCATATTGCGCTGCCTGACGGACGACATAAGAGAGCAGATTATGGCCGATAATGACGTCATAAGGGCGCGGGCCGCCTACCTCAATTCGGCATACATCTTTTTCCAACAGCTTGACCACCTCATCAACAACATGCGCTACTGGATGAGCATCAGAAAGAACAACATGGCTCGCCACCCGATGATAAATCGTTGACCGTTCCCTACGCAGTTTTCGAATAGCTTGGGCTGGATTATGTTTCAAAAGTGGGCGCACAGTGCGCGATTTCGATACCCGCCGAATCAATTCCTCATCCGTTGCTTCGATGAGAATAACCCGTTGCCCGGCCAACATCTGACGTGTATCAGGGTGCAGAACTGCTCCACCGCCCAAGGCAAGGATCCCAGAAAAATGCTCGCAGGCCCATGCGATGGTTTCTGCTTCTATCCGGCGAAATCCGCTCTCCCCTAATTCGGCAAATATCTGCGGCACGGAGCGCCTATATCGCTTGACGATTAGCTCGTCAGAATCTGCAAACTCCACGCCCAGATTCTGTGCCGCATGGCGACCCACCGTTGACTTACCGGCCCCCGGCATTCCAATGATGACCGCCAGCATTTATTTACGCTCCACTGGGATTGACTGCCACCACGAGGCAACATTGCGTTGAATTTCCGGTAGCGAATCTCCCCCAAATTTATCGACCAATGCTTCAGCAAGCACAAGAGCCACCATCGCCTCAGCGATAACCGCCCCCGGAACTACCGCAGTTGTATCAGAACGCTGATGTAATGCCCGTGCTGCCTCACCTGTGCTGGTATCAATCGTCGCTAAAGCCCGCGGAACAGTGGAAATCGGCTTAAAAGCAGCGCGCAGGACGATTGGCTCACCATTGGACATCCCGCCTTCAATACCTCCAGCGCGATTCGTTGTTCGCTGCACTTTGCCATCACGACGAACTATCTCATCGTGAGCAACGGATCCTCGGCGGCGTGCTGAACGGAAACCATCCCCGATCTCTACACCTTTAACTGCCTGGATGGACATCAAGGCCCCCGCAAGTTGCGCATCAAGGCGCTGTTGGGCGCGAGTGTGCGTCCCCAGACCTTGCGGTACTCCCCACGCGACAACCTCAACAACGCCGCCTAAGGTATCCCCAGCCGCTTTTGCCGCATCTATTTCTTGGCAAAATGCCGCCATTAGCTCTGGATCTGTCTGCCGTACCGGGCTGGCATCATATTGTTCACAAGTATTAGCCGTCGGCAATGCAATCCCTTCTGGAGCTGCTACCGACCCGACTTCTACAACATGGGAGGCAATATCAATACCGACGCTTTGGCGTAGTAACTGTTTAGCTAATTCTCCAAGCGCTACCCGAGCTGCCGTTTCTCGCGCCGAGGCGCGCTCTAAAATGGGGCGAGCCGAATCAAAACCGTACTTATTCATCCCCACTAAGTCGGCATGCCCCGGTCGTGGCCGCGTTAATGGCTTATTCCTAGCCATTTCCCGCTCATCGCCCGTTCCGGCATCGATAAGTAGATCCTGCGGATCAACTGGATCTGGACTCATGACGATGGTCCATTTTTCCCATTCTGAATTGCCTATTTCGATCGCAATGGGAGATCCCAAGGTATATCCATGCCGGATTCCGCTGAGAATCTTTACCTCGTCGGCTTCAAAGGCTTGACGTGCTCCCCGACCATGACCAAGGCGTCTACGCCACAGCGCATGGCGGATATCATCGCTGGTGATGGATACGCCTGCTGGCATGCCTTCCAGCAAAGCGATCAGTGATCGACCATGTGATTCCCCAGCAGTACTCCATCGAATCATGTATCTATTGTGGCAGATAGCGTGACAGATGCCCATTACGTCTTGCATGAGAAAGAGATCAGCGAACAGCCCGTATCTTCCGTTATGCTACGCACGTCAAAATCCACGATACCCCGACCAGCCAGGGACCGAAAGCGTGATCGCGCCGGAACGCGAAAGGACGGAAGATTGACCATCCTAAGACGTAAACAACGTGAGCTGTGAACGAACCAAGCAAAAGCCACAACGGACTCCACAGCCATAACAAAGCATGCCACCCTGCCAATACCGTCATAAGGCGCGCATCTCCGGCGCCCAATAGGCGCCCATGTGAGAGCCGAACGATTCCTCCGAAAAATATTCCTGTTATAAGCGCAATGGGTAACGCATATATATTCGGACGGACCAAGGCATAACTCAACGCAATGCCTCCTGCTAAATGCGTCCAATTCACAACAAGCTGATGCGTTCGCGCGTCAATCCACGCATTAAAAACGACTGGAATATAAAACGCCAAGGCCCAGATGGCTCGAACCTGATCTGCAGTGCGCCAGAACACTACCCCATAGGTGATACTGGCAACGCACAATGCCATGACAATGGCACGCCGATTAGTCAATGTCGATAAAAAGAGTGGATGAGATGTCATGAGGCTGAGACTATGACGCTTGCCATGCCCCACACTCATGAATCCACAGGCAATATATCTTCCACAACACGGATACGATCATTCACTATTTAAGATGCAGGGGCAGATAGGCTATGGCTCCTTTCCATGTGTTATGCCATAGCGATGGGCGGCATTTTTATCTGCATCCCCACGGTGACGGTGCTTTCTCTTTTCCGTCTGTCTGACGCCGAAAGCCACAAGCCAGCTCAGCAGAAATCATCCAATAATCTGATATTTTTGGCTAAATACTGGGGTTATAGCACGAATTCGGGCTAGAGGGCACATTCTGTTGCCGTGGGATTATCCCAACAAAAACACAGCGCTGTGCCGAAAAAAGAATCATCAGCACAGCGCTCAACAGTTTTAATTATGAGATTATTTTTCCGAGTTTGACTGCCCATAATTCGGATGGGCATCAATCCACGATCGCAGTTGAGCCACATTAGCATTGTGCTCATCAAGGGAGGCAGAAAACTTCGTTTCTCCGGTTTCCAAATTGACCGTCACAAAATAGAGCCAATTACCTGCTGGCGGATTCACACTGGCACGGATTGCGTCAATCCCTGGATTGGAGATGGGCGCTGGCGGCAATCCCGCATTGATATACGTGTTATAGGGATTATTGTTCTCCAGATCAGCCTGTGTTGGAACACCACCCGTCTTCCCAACGCCATACAAGACGGTGGAATCCATCTGCAAGCGACCATGAATCTGAGTGGTATCCACCAGACGATTCTCGATAACCCGAGCCACCTGCCCGTAGTATTGTGGCCAGCTCACCTCTCGCTCAACAATCGAGCTAATAGTGAGAATCCGCTGCCACTGCCCGCGATCAATACCAGACTTCGACAGTTCGTTAACTCGCTCGCTGACCATTTGACGCAGCGCCTCTTGAGCTGTGGTCGTTGCATCGAAGGTGTACGTTAAAGGAGCAATCCACCCTTCTAGGTGACCTCCCGCCTCTGCAGGAAGCCCTAATGCTACGGTATCTGCTAATGCCTTCTCAACATCTTGCGAGTTATAGCCCATGACGTTGACGAGCCGATCAGCCACCTGTTTGACGGTGAAGCCCTCCGGCACAGTCACCGTGTAATCTGCCCGATTCGCATTGCTCAGCAGCGCCGCCAGCGCAGCGGTCGCCGACATCTGTTGACGCAAAGAATACGATCCCGGCTGAATCGAGGCGGCCCGGGGTTCCCGATTGAATGCCTCAATAAAAGCCCCCGCCGAGCTGATAACGTCATTCTCCACAAGGAGATTGGCAATATCCGTACCTGTAGCACCCGAAGGGATCGTCACAATCACCTCGCCGCTGCCTTCTCCCTGATAATCATCTGCACCATGTGAATGCAACATTGAGCTAACGTGTGGCCAAGCAATCGACAGCGAGAAACAGATAAAGAATACGGCGACAACCAGGACGGTCAAAGTCTGCGCATACTTCTTACCAGTACGCTTGCGCGATGTCCGGTTGGACTTTGCTCGCTCTTTACGAGCCTTCGTATCGGGTAACTTCTCAAAAAATTCCGACACGCTACTCCTCCATCGCTTGTTCTACTAGCTCACCAGGAGCGCATCCGTTTGCTCGTTCATAGGCCAGTGCATCATCCAAAATGATGACGGCAGCCTGCTGATCGACAACTGAACGGAACGACTTTTCGCGCCGCCCAGCCTCATGCAAATGCCGATGTGCTTGTACCGTTGATAGGCGTTCGTCAACCATTCTAACGGGAAGTGTACCTAAGGTGCGTGATAGCAGACCAGCCCAATACCGAACCTTGCGCGCAGACTCTCCCTCAGATCCATCCATATTACGCGGCAGACCCACAATCACTTCGATTGCGTCGGATTCCTTAATAATCTGGACGACTTTTCGAATATCTCCGCGGCCTCGGTCAATCGTCGCCACCGGCATCGCGATAATGCCCTCAGCATCGCAGCGAGCGATTCCGATCCGACGATCTCCCAAGTCAACCCCGATACGCGCCCCTGATCGCATGTATCATCCAATCGCCGCGCAGACGGTCTCTAAGGCTGCGTTAACCTGATCCGGACGGCTTCCTCCACCTTGGGCCATATCTGGCCGACCGCCACCGCCGCCGCCACATACCTTTGCCGCAATACCGACTAACGCCCCTGCCTGAATACCGCGTTCACGGGCGGCCTCATTCGTTGCGATAACAATCGTCGGGCGATCATTTGCCACTGCCGTCAGCGCAACTACCGCAGGTTCTGCCCCCAGCATTTCCCGCAACCGAGTTACCACCTGGCGGGATTCATCCGCAGTTGCTTCACCAAGATGATGGGCGATTACGGTGACACCATTGATAGTCTTGCGCTGCGCGAGAATACTATCGAGTGATCCCAGCAAACGCTCCTGGCGAAGCTTAGCAATCTCCTTTTCAGCGGTCTTCAATTTTCCAAGTAAGGCGCTGATATGCTCTGGTAATTCTTCACTGCGCACCCGCGTCAACGATGTTAGCTGCGAAAGAAGCGCGCGTTCCTTCGCCCCGGAAGCGTATGCCCCCTGCCCAACCAGAGCTTCAATACGGCGAACACCTGAGCCAATAGAGGATTCACCTAGGACGGTCACCAGCCCAATAGCACCCGTCTGCGCTACATGCGTACCGGCACATAGTTCCTTGGACCAATCGCCACCGATAGAAACGACACGCACCTCGTTGCCGTATTTCTCCCCGAACAGAGCCATAGCGCCTTGCTTACGGGCCGCCTCCAGGCTCATGATCTCATCTGTTACTGCCAGGTTCTCTTGCAGGCGTTCATTTACTCGCGTTTCAATATTCGATAAAACATCAGCCGGAATACTTGAACCATGACGGAAATCGAAACGCAGGTGCGAAGGAGCGTTCTCTGAACCTGCCTGGGTTGCCTGATCTCCGAGGAACTCATGAAGCGCCTGGTGGATCATGTGCGTTGAGGTATGCGCCCGAGCGATTTGCTGACGACGATCCACATCAATCTGAGCAAAAGCGGTATCACCCACCGCAACGCTCCCCTCAGTGAGCCGCGCTCGATGAACAAACAAGCCTTTAATCGGCATTTGCACATCATCAACCTGAAGCAGGCCGCCTGCCGCCGTCGAAATAGTGCCATGATCTGCTAACTGGCCACCTTGCTCAGCCCAGAACGGGGTCTGATTCAAGATGATATCCACATCGGCTGGCGCTTCCACAACGGGAACGGACTGCCCGTCACGCAACATCGCAACGACGCGCCCCTCAGCGCTGGACTCGGTGTATCCCAGGAATTGGGTAGCGCCACCAGCAGTATCAAAAATCTGGTGATACACCGTGGCGTCAACATGACCAGTTTTCTTTGCTAGGGCATCGGCACGTGCCCGAGCTTTCTGCTCCGTCATCAGCTCACGGAAACCGGCTTCATCAACCTCAACGCCTGCCTCTCGAGCCATCTCCAAGGTCAGATCAATCGGGAAACCATAGGTATCATGCAAAGCGAAAGCAGCACTTCCAGCTACTGGCTTGTGCTCCTGTTTGGCCTGAGCAACAGCAACATCAAAAATTTGTGTGCCCGATTCCAAGGTACGCCGGAACGTCTCTTCTTCTTGGTATCCCACCTGGGCGATCGCATCGAATTGCGCTTCTAGCTCTGGATAGGAATCCTTCATTGCCGTCATTGACACCGGCAATAGGTGCGGCAACGCTACTTCGTCAACCCCTAATAATCGAACAGCTCGAACCGCACGACGAATAATTCGGCGCAACACATATCCCCGACCGTCATTACCAGGGCGCACGCCATCGCCAATCAACATCAATGCAGAACGGATATGGTCTGCGATGACACGCATCCGCACGTCATCTTCCCGATCTGCACCGTACACCTTGCCCGTGAGCTCCTGGGTTGCAGCAATGACGGGGAATACTTCGTCGATCTCGTACATATTCGTCTTATCTTGTAAGAGATAGGCGATACGTTCTAGACCAGCTCCCGTATCAATGGCGGTTTGGTCGAGCTTGCCTAGGAGTGGGTAGTCATTACCCGTCCCTTCACCGCGCAAAAACTCATCAAAAACGAGGTTCCAGATCTCCAAGTAACGATCCCCACCCGGATCGACTGTACCTCCGACAGCTTCTGGGCCAAACTCTGGACCGCGATCATAGTGGATCTCTGCACAGCTTCCTGCAGGACCTGGCTGACCAGTAGACCAGAAAATCTCTTCTCGTTGTAACTGCACAATATGGCGCGGATCTAAGCCCACCACTGAGGTCAGATGCTCATAGGAGACGTCATCCTGATCCCAGATCGTCACCCAAAGCCGGTCTTTATCCAGCCCGTAGCCGCCTTCAGTTTCCGGCGAGGTCAACAGACCAAAGGCAAGATCAATAGCTCCCTGCTTGAAGTAATCACCAAAGGAGAAGTTGCCACACATCTGGAAGAACGTTCCATGCCGAGTTGTGCGACCCACGTTGTCAATGTCATTAGTCCGAATACATTTTTGCACCGACGCCACCCGTGGATATGGGGCTGGTTCTGTTCCGACGATGTACGGGATGAACGGTACCATGCCAGCAATCGTGAAAAGGATCGACGGATCCGGGGAAACCAAGGGCACAGATTCCGCAATATGGTGGTTGTGCGCACGGAAGTAATCAAGCCAACGACGACGAATTTCAGAGGTACGCATAAGTCTTCCTTTGTAAGAACGCTCTTATTATGACGACAACGCGCCACGGTGAAAACCGCGGCGCGTTGTACTGCGACATTTAGCGCGAGTAGTGTTCGACGACCATCTGGACGTCACAGGTAACCGGCACTTCGGCGCGCTTAGGACGACGCACCAATTCAGCACGCAGCTTGGTCAAATCGACCTTGAGGTAATCCGGCACTGCCGGCAAAACATCGGCGTGCTGCCCCTGAGCCGCTACCATGAACTGCGGGGAAGTCTGCGAACGCGGCTTAATCTGGAGCACCTGACCGGGCTTAACGCGGTAGGACGGGCGATCCACAATCTTTCCATCAACAAGCACGTGACGGTGTACTACAACCTGACGAGCCTGCGCAATAGTGCGAGCAAAGCCGGAACGCAAAACCAGAGCGTCAATACGCATTTCCAGCAACTCGATAAGGTTCTCACCTGACAGACCTTCAGCACGGCGAGCCTCATCCCAGACCTTACGGAGCTGAGCTTCGCGAATACCGTACTGGGCACGCAGACGCTGCTTTTCCTTCAAACGGATCGAGTAATCGGATTCCTTAACCCGACCACGACCATGCTCACCAGGACGGTAGGGACGACGCTGCATGAGGCGCTCAGCCTTAGGGGTCAATGCAATACCCAAAGCACGCGACTGACGTACGGACTTACGTGAACGATTCGTTGCCATTCAGATCTCCTGTCGACATCATGGCACGCACGAATTGTGCGCGGGATCAACACAAACGGCTAGGATCCCAGGACCTGTATCCCGTAGCGATTTTCCACTACGGCATAGCTACTCCGGCGGAGCAACCGTTCCACAATACCACTACTCACCAGCTAAAATCGCTCGCACCTTCGCCAAGCGCGACGTGATATTCGACTCGAAACCTCGTTCTGTCGGGTGATAGTACTGGCGGCCAGCTAATTCATCGGGGAGATACTGCTGAGATAACACCCCGCGCGGGTCATCGTGCGGATATTGATACGACATATCCCGACCCGTTTGTTTAGCAGCAATCCGTGAGGCTTTGACCGATTGATCGCGCAAATGCACTGGTACCGCCCCAATATCACCACTGCGCACATCCGCAATCGCCTGATTAATCGCCAGATAAGCCCGATTAGATTTTGGTGCCGTAGCCAAATGAACCACTGCCTGCCCTAAGATAATTCGCGCCTCCGGCATTCCAACTAAAGCCACCGATTGTGCTGCCGCAGTTGCCGTCTGCAATGCACTCGGATCAGCCATCCCAATATCTTCCGCCGCCGAAATCATCAACCGGCGCGCAACAAATCGGGGATCCTCCCCTGCTTCTAGCATTCGCGCCAAATAATGCAAAGCGGCATCCACATCCGAACCCCGAATAGATTTGATAAAGGCAGAAATAACGTCATAGTGCTGATCGCCGTCGCGGTCATATCGCCCCACATAGCTATCGACAGCAGCATCGACGTGCGCAACCGTCAAGCGATCTGACTGTACCGCGGCTTCCAAAATGGTCAATGCCCGCCTGCCATCATGCCCGGCAAGCCGGACGATACGGTCAAGCGCCTCCGGCTCAGCCGTCACTGTGCCCGCATATCCGCGCTCATCAGCTATGGCTCTATCCAGCAGTTTTTTCACATCACTATCGGCAAGCGGCTGCAAGGTCAGCAGCAGCGAACGAGAAAGCAACGGCGAGATCACCGAAAAAGAGGGGTTTTCCGTCGTGGCAGCAATGAGAATTACCCAACCGTTTTCTACGGCGGGCAGTAAGACGTCTTGCTGAGCTTTAGAAAAACGATGCACCTCATCAATAAAGAGAACAGTCTCCCGACCATCAGTTACCAATATGGCCTTTGCCTCGTCAATAACCGAACGCAACTCCTTCACACCCGCAGAAACTGCCGAAATCTCAACAAAGCGCCGCCCCGATTGACGCGCAACCAGATACGCCAAAGTCGTTTTTCCTACCCCTGGCGGCCCCCACAAAAACACGGAACTGGGCACCCCTGAGCTAGCAGAAGAAGGATCAATGAGCCGACGTAACGGCTGCCCCGCTCCCAACAGATGTTCTTGCCCGACGACATCCTCTAGTGATTGTGGGCGCATTCGTACAGCTAACGGCGCACCGCTATCTCGGGGCACCCCATGAGAATCGAGGCTCGCCTGTTCAAACAGATCCATGTTTTAAGTCTAACTACCCTACCCAAGCTTTCCAGTGTGGGATAGTCTCATATATAGAGGTAATAGCAACATCGTGCGTAGCGGAAGGAGCGCACATGTTTGATCTATTGGGGCGAAATATCGCACGATATCCCCGACGCTTTGTCGTGTCATGGATTGTGCTCATTCTTGTAGGCGCAGGAGCTGCACTGTGGGGGTTTGGGCACGGATCCCTGTTTGACCGAATGAAATCCTCACACTCTATGGTCCCTGATTCACAATCCGACGTTGTCCTTCAGCGCACCACTGAATCGGCTGGCACGGAAACTGCTGTCGTCACTGTTCGTGGGATTGACGTCGAACACGCTACCGAACAAATCGCTGCATTTCGCTCACGCCTATTAGCCCTACCCGACGTCACCGAGGTGCGCGATCCAATCAATATCGATGAGCAATATCGCAACGCTATTGAACAAAACCTGCAAAAGGCTATTGACCAAGCAATTACTGCCAATGCTGGGGCTATCGAGGCTGGAGTCCAACAAGCATTAGCACAAGCCGAACCACAGATTTCCGCTGCAGTAGAACGCGCCGTCGCAGAATTCTCCGCACAGCATCCCTCCGCTCCTACCGACGAGGTTGCCCGTCAGGCCAGATCGCAGGCTCAAGCCGAAATCAGTGCGCAGGCCCGCACAAATATCGAAAACACAATTGCCCAGAAAGCTCGGCAAAGCGCCGAACAGCAGATCGCTGCACAGCCTAACCCCAGCGCGCAATTCCAATCCCCACAGGGTTTCGTCATTGCGATAACCCGCACCGTCCCCCATTCCATAATCCAGATCGAACAGGCCGTCACAGATTTCACCATCAATCTACAAAAAATCTCGCCATCATCCGACGTACACATGTTCTCCACTGAGCTGATGCACAATGATATGGTTCGTCAGGTCAAAACAGATTTAGTGCGCGGCGAAACCATCAGCTTGCCTGTCGCTTTGCTTTTAATGGTCATCGTTTTTGGCGGTCTGCTTGCTGCTGGTCTGCCACTCGTGGGCGCTATGGCTTCCATTGCCATCGGGCTAGGAGCCTTATGGGCAATCACCTATATAACTAATGTCGAGACGTTCATCCTCAACGTCATTACCATCATCGCGCTCGCCCTCTCCATTGATTATGGTCTGCTCATCGTCTCGCGCTACCGAGAAGAGATAACACTGCAGTGCGAGCAACGTCAGATGGATCTGCCCACCGCCGCACGAAGCCCCCAATGTGCCGAGATTATCCGTCAGGCCATTATTCAAACCGTAACGCACGCCGGTCGGACCGTATCCTTTTCCGCTCTTACCATCACCTTTTCGATTGCAGGCCTGTTAGCAATGCGTGCCCCCATGCTGAAAATGATTGCGGCGGGTGGCATTATTGTCACTATTCTCGCGGTAACTACAGCGGTTACGCTCGTGCCTGCCGTTATCGTTCTCCTGGGTCCACATCTCGTTCGCCCCTCGTGGCTGGCGCGGCGCCCTCGATTTGGTCGGCTCGTAACAAAAATAGGTGACGCCGCCAATGATGACGGGATCTTCTCTCGGTTAGCTAAATGGGTACATGCCCGACCGATCCGCATACTATTGGCCGTCACCGGCATACTTGTGTTGATGGTCGTCCCCGCTCGCGGCTTACACATGCACTCTAATGTTATTGAGTACATCTCTACTCAATCCGACGTCGGTCAGGCATACACTGATATGCAGTCCTACCGACCTTTTGCCACCCCAAGTGCCAGTATTCTTACCGAGGACGCGGCGCAGCTACCCGCTATCCAGGACTACGTATCGAACTACCCTGGAGTAGATTGGGTTTCTTCCCCACAACAGCTCGGCGACGGGGCCTGCCTCATTGCCGTCAGTCTGCCAGCGAATGACCAGGTGGGCCCGGAAGTCACTCAGCTCGTCAACGATGTGCGTTCCCGCTTCCCCACCGTATATGTTGGCGGCGCAGCCGCATTACAGCTTGACTTCGCCGACTCGGTTACACAGGGCGCGCCTATCGCACTGGCCATTATCATCGTCTCAGTGCTCACGCTCTTATTCTTCATGACCGGCTCTATCGTCGTTCCACTGAAAGCCCTCATTATCAATGCCCTATCTCTTTTCTCCGGAGTAGGAGCCACCCTCTTCCTCTTCCAACATGGGTTATTCGGCTTGCCGCAGATGGAAAATTTGGAAACCTTCGTTTTAGCAACGGCTATCGCTTTCGGTTTTGGGTTAGCAATGGACTACGAGGTGTTCCTTATCGCCCGAATTAAAGAGTTCTGGGATAACGGATGCGATAACGACACCGCCGTAGAAAAAGGGCTGCAGCGCTCTGGGCGCATCATCACCTCGGCAGCAGCTATTATCGTTGCCGTCTATATCGGATTCGTCTTTGGGGATATGATCCCTATTAAACAGATCGGCGTTATTCTAGCCGCGATCGTCGTGATCGACGCAACTCTAGTGCGAATGTTGTTAGTACCAGCCACTATGACGCTACTTGGCCGGTGGAATTGGTGGGCACCCAAGCCATTACGGGCTCTCTATGCCAAATTCAAAATTACTCACTAGCTGAACGTCTTAGACCTTGACACAATGGCCCGCTCAGAATGTCGATTCCAGACGCCGAGCGCTATATATACGCAGTTAGGAGCATTGTTATACATAACCAGGTATTATCCTCCCTCTCCGGTATATACGCAGACGGCTACGCGAGAAATTACTTTTTAGCGACCATCTACCAACAGATCCCGCATAGCACAGTGGCAATAATCGCCTCGCGGAGTAACTGCCATTGATTGCCAGCCAAAACCCACTTAGTTCTTTTGCTGTACAGCGAGCTGCGGCTTGGCAAGATGCGTGGCATCAAAACAGTAAACGCTCTGATCCGTCCATTGGCATTTTTCCTTATCGACAAGCACTTCGCCGGTCTGCACGTTGTAGGTGCGAGCCACCACCCCGTCATCATTCTTACCCGTGATCGAAACATAGGGATACTTTTTAACCCACATAGATAGGGTTTCCGGATGGATATTATCCATAGCTAAGCTCTCTGCGTTACTCAACGCAAACTCTTTATAGTTCGCATACGCCGGAGCAACTGCCGAGTGAAAACGCACATCGAAACCGATGACATGCCCGTCGTCAAAAACAAAAGCATGCGGTTTTCCTAGCTGTGTCACCTGCTGAGCAATATCGTTAAGCTCCGCCAACGTCCAGCGTGGATTGACGCTCATATGTAAAGCGGCATCGACAACATGCTTGCCAGCTTCATTGCCAGCGACGTCATACAAACTGATCGTCGTTGGCTCAACCTCCGTGCCGGTAACTCCCCCACCGCTGATAACCACAAAACCATCGGCAATGGGCTGGGCAACATGGGTAACCGGCGGCGGATTCAACCAAGCAGAATTTCGGGTAAGGATTCCGCGCGCTAGCAGATCCTCCACTGCCGCCGGATAATGCCCACTCACATCGCGGGTAATCTCGGTACCATCGGGCAGTTTACTGGACGTGCCATCATAAACCGCCAAAACCTCACCCGTCATTCCCATCTGATCGAGCGAAATATCAATAGGTTGCGCCACTAATTCCACTCGGTCGGTAGATGAGCGAGCAAAATATACTGTCGTATCGTCGGAGCCCTCCACAACTAATCCGGTTTTAATACTGGTATTACCCTGACGGTCAATCGCCACTGCTCGCTGCGAGTGTTGGGGGCACAGCGCATAATTGCCAGCCCGCTGGCAGGAGGAAACCCCATCCAGGGTTAAGGACCATTGCATATTCCCCGATGGCAGTTCATATCCGGCAACACTATCCGCCACACTCACCATGACGCTATCGCCAAAATCTACTAGCGGCACAAAATGGGTTGTTTCGTAGGCCTGACCCAAATGAAGCGGAATCTGCCATTGCGGATCAAAGAGCGCAGCAGAATCATCAGCAGAACACCCTGCCAGACCTACCGCACCGGCGATCAACAGCCCAGAGCCAACTAGCCCGACTCTGATTTTCCCACCGGAATATTTCATTCTTCCTCGACTTGTGCGCAGGTGGCTTCTATAAGCAGGGCTTGCATATCCTGAAATGGTTCACGTTGAGCCATGATGAGCGAATCCGCATGCGGGATACCTAAACGCCGGTATAACCGCAATGCGGAGGTATTCCACGACCACACGCCAAACGCAATATGATCGTGGTGCTCTAACAAAGTATTGATAGCCCCGACGATCAAACCGCCCCCATACCCACGCCCACCATAGCGCGGATCAGTAGCCAAGCCAGCAAGATGAATACCACCATTGGCCATCGGTTCGGCACCGAGAACTGCCGCTATTTCCCCGTCGGTAGCTCGCATGAGGAACCAATCAAGGGTATCAATCTGAGCTAAGGCAGACGTGATTGGGTTAGCTACACGCAATATCCGTTCAATATCGGCACGAGAATTCTCAAAAGCCGGGCTACCAGCCGGAACGATCTCTACCTGATCGCTGTGCGCCACTGGGTTAAGCGGCTCGTCGGCATAGAAAAAATCCCAGTTCCAGCCCCAATATGGGCCGAGGTATTCCCGATTCTTAGCCGACAGTGCTTCATAGGTATCAGTGTTTACCATCATCCACACTGGGCGTTGCGCGTCGGTTGCGATTCGCTCTAGCTCAGCACAGGCTGACTCTGGCTCCCCGTAAACGAGGTAACAATCGCCTGAGTCTGTGCGGTAGCCGTGCACGGCGAGGTCCTCGCGCGCAATATGCGCAATTTGCTCGCCGTGCGTCGGCTCATTGTTATAACGCCAAAATGGAGAGAAAGCTCCACGCATTTACGCTGTTACCTCAGGTGCCGCACTCGTCTCGGTGGTAGGAGCTGGCGCTGGGGACTGCTTCTTCACTTTGGCGTCCACCCCCGCTTCCTTGCGCTGTTCGGCAGTAATCGGCGCCGGAGCGTCCGTTAGTGGATCCCAGCCGTTGCCGATCTTCGGGAATGCGATAACATCGCGAATCGACTTCGCTTTAACCAGTAGCGAGACGATACGATCCCAGCCGAAAGCAATACCACCATGCGGCGGAGCACCATACTTGAATGCCTCCAGCAAGAATCCAAACTGCTTATTGGCCGTCTCCTCATCAATACCCATGACGTCGAATACACGCTCTTGAACGTCTGCCCGATGAATACGGATTGATCCACCGCCGATTTCATTGCCATTGCAGACAATATCGTAGGCGTATGCCAAGGCGTTACCCGGATCTTGATCGAAAGTATCGAGGAACTCGGGGCGTGGCGAAGTAAATGCGTGGTGTACTGCCGTCCATGCGCCGCCGCCAACAGCCACATCGCCTTCTGCTTCTGCCTCCGCAGCTGGCTTGAACAGTGGTGCATCCACAACCCATACGAAGGACCACGCATCTTCATCAATAAGACCGCAACGTTTGCCGATCTCTAACCGCACCGCCCCAAGTAAGGCCCGAGCAGCATCCGCCGAGCCAGCCGCAAAGAAAATACAATCTCCCGGGTTCGCGCCCGTCGCCTCAGGCAAGCCGGCACGTTCCGCTTCCGTAATATTCTTTGCCACTGGCCCACCCAGCGTGCCATCCTCTGCGATGGTCACATAGGCCAAGCCTTTCGCTCCACGCGCCTTTGCCCACTCTTGCCACTTATCAAAAGTACGACGCGGCTGGGAAGCGCCACCGGGCATCACTACGGCACCGACATATTCGCTTTGGAACACGCGGAATGTGGTATTGGCAAAGAATTGCGTCAGATCATGTAATTCCTGACCAAAGCGCAGATCCGGCTTATCTGAACCAAAACGTTCCATGGCTTCGCGATAGGCCATACGCGGCAGTGGGAGCTGCAGATCGTAACCAATCAATGCCCACACTTCCTTGAGCATCTTCTCGGCAACAGCAATAACGTCATCCTGATCGACGAAAGACATCTCCACGTCAAGCTGTGTAAACTCCGGCTGACGATCAGCACGGAAATCCTCATCGCGATAGCAGCGAGCAATCTGATAGTAGCGTTCCATTCCGGCCACCATCAGGAGCTGCTTAAAAAGTTGCGGCGACTGCGGCAAGGCATACCAGGAACCGGGAGCTAACCGCGCCGGCACAATGAAATCACGCGCGCCTTCGGGAGTGGAGCGGGTCAACGTCGGGGTTTCCACCTCAACGAAGCCTTCCTCATCCAGGACTCGACGCGCCGCTTGATTAACCTTTGCCCGCAAACGCAAAGCCTTCTGTTCAAAGCTACGCCGCAAATCCAAGTAGCGATACTTCAGACGTGTTTCTTCATTGACGTTGCTAATATCGCTGGAGTAGCTCGACACCTGGAAAGGCAGCACGGCGGAAGGATTAATGATCTCCAACTCGCTGGCTTCCACTTCAATATCACCAGTTGGTAAGGCAGCGTTTGCATTACCCTCGGGGCGCTCATTAACCGTTCCCGTCACCTTGACGACGTATTCCGAACGCAACTCGTGGGCGACCTCAGCACGAACAGTCACCTGTGCAATGCCGGAAGCATCCCGCAAATCAATAAACGCAATTCCACCGTGATCTCGACGGCGATCAACCCATCCAGCCAGGGTGACCGTGGAACCAACATCGGCCTTACGCAAGGAGCCGGCCATACGTGTACGGAGCATAATTATCCTTCTTTCATCAACTCACCCGCGAGACGAGCGGGCTTCACTGGCTGCTAGACGGGCAACCAATTCCCTGTCATTTTATGCCTGAACAATAAAGATCACATCCTCCGTATATGCTGGATATGCCACACTGTGATAGATGGTAGAGGGTGAAAAAATCCCAGCAGCAACATTCCTCGTCCGTTAACGCCAATATGGAAAAATGGCTGACGATTGTCTCTGTTTCTTTTATTTCCTTAGTCGCATTTGAAACGCTCGCCGTTGCTACTGCCATGCCATTTGTAGTCGAAATATTGCACGGGGAACACCTCTACGCGTTAGCTGCCGGGATTACGCTTGCCACTCAGTTAACAACGACGGCACTTGCCGGAAAATGGTGCGACGCCAAAGGGCCACGGCAATGCCTCATGGCAGGTTTGAGCCTCTTTGCTGCTGGATTAATTATCGCTACTGCAGCACCGACGATTGAGGTCTTAGTTCTTGGGCGGGCTGTACAGGGATTCGGTGGCGGTCTGATTATTGTTCCGCTGTACGTTTTTGTCGGTAATTACATTCATCCTTCTCGCCAACCGCGAGTTTTTGCCTCCTTTGCCGCCGCATGGGTGCTTCCCTCACTCATTGGCCCATTCATCGCTGGTCTTTTCGTCGATCATCTGCATTGGCGGTTAGTCTTTGGCTTCGTTCCGGCGTGCCTCATTCTCGTCATCCCAATTTTGGCCCGCTTGCTGCGCCGTTTTCCCCCACTTCACGATCCGCTGCCGTTTACTGGTTTAACGCGCATATTGACTTTGGCATGTGGGACGGGCGTGTGCATTGCCGCGCTGCAGATCATATCGGGGATTAAGACCACCACCTTTTCCTATCTCCTAATCGGAGCGATTATCGCGCTATCAGTCCTGGCTTTTATCTGCGTGCGCCCATTACTCCCGCGCGGAACGCTCCTGGCTCAACCTGGGCTGGGAGCAAGCGTAGCTATGCGTGGAATCCTCAATGGAACGTATATCGCGGTTGAAGTGTATCTGCCGTTAATGCTGAAAAATTTACATGGCTGGAATCCCACCCAAGCTGGACTGATTATGACCACTGGCGCGGTTACCTGGGCCCTTGGATCATGGGTTCAGGGGCGTATCACCTCTCCTGAGTTACGACGTCAACTGCCGATCCTTGGCCCTATCTTGCAATTATTTGGAACGTTGCTGACGCTATGTGCGGCTTCCCCCTCGCTACCCGGAATCCTCGCTGTTTTTGGCTGGCTCATCGCGGGTTTTGGAACTGGACTTATTTATCCCGCATTGACGGTTCACGCTCTTGCATTAACAGAGCTGAGCGAACACGGAATCGTCTCCTCAGCCATCTCCATTATGGATAGCATGGGAGCCGCATTATTCGTTGCCTACGCCGGAATCATTTTTGCGATCCTCGCCTCGTGGGGGCTCTGGGCCTATGCGTCAGTCATTATCAGTATGTCGATTATCCTCGTAGCGGCATTGTGGGTCGGACTGCGGGTGGATATGGGGCGCACGTCGTCGCCATCCCAAATACAATCGGAGAAATAGCAATAGCAACAACTACATTGCGGATTTATTGGTTGACGGTAAGACAGTTCACCATTAACCAATCGCTAGCTTTCCACCGAGAGCAGTAAACTTAAAGACGCTCGTGCCCAGCGCATGTACGCGCACGGACGCAGAGTTTCGACATACCAGAAAGCAAACACGTGAATTTCTCTGATCTGCAATTGCCCTCGTCCATTCTTCAAGCCATCACCGCTCTCGGATTTGAACATCCGACCCCCATCCAAGAACAAGCTATTCCCGCACTGCTGTCTGGTCAGGACGTCGTCGGTGTCGCGCAAACTGGTACCGGAAAAACCGCCGCTTTTGGGCTTCCTATGCTCACCCACGTTGTTGCTGAACGGCCTGTTGTTCAGGCGCTGGTGCTAGCTCCGACGCGCGAATTAGCCATGCAATGCGCCGAAGCGATTGATTCTTTTGCGGCTGCTACCACCGACCTTTCCGTTGTTGCGGTGTACGGCGGCTCCTCGTATGTACCGCAAATTTCCGCGTTGCGGCATGGCGCTCAGATCGTTGTCGGCACGCCAGGGCGAGTCATTGACCTTATTGACCGTGGCGCATTGAGCCTGGAGCACGTCTGCTATTTTGTGCTGGATGAAGCAGACGAGATGTTACGAATGGGATTTGCTGAAGATGTCGATACCATCGTTCGCGCACTACCTGAAACGCGAATCACCGCGCTGTTCTCTGCCACTATGCCGGAGTTCATCCGCCGAGTCGCTGCCGAACATATGACGGACCCGCTGGAAATCACCGTCACTCCACCAGCCTCCACCATCGACACAATCCACCAAACCTATGCCGTTGTGCCCTCACGCCATAAGATCGGCGCATTAGCTCGGGTACTAGCTACAACAGAAGCTGACGCGGCACTGGTTTTTGTGCGCACGCGAGTCAGTGCCGAAATGCTGGCCATTGATTTATCTACCCGTGGCGTGCAAGCCGCAACCCTTTCCGGGGACGTCCAACAAAAGGATCGCGAAAAACTCGTTGAACGACTGCGTACCGGCACCTTAGACGTTCTAGTGGCAACCGACGTTGCAGCCCGTGGCTTAGATGTTGAGCGTATCGGGCTGGTAGTGAATTTTGATGTACCGCGCGAACCCGAAACCTATGTGCATCGCATCGGTCGCACAGGGCGAGCTGGGCGTAGTGGCACCTCGTTAACCTTCGTCACTCCGAAGGAAAGACAGCGCTTACGCCGAATTGAGCATGTTACTGGCGCACAGTTAGAACGTGTCGATCTACCCACCCCCGCTGAGGTATCAGCGTTGCGGGCGCGCAAAGTTATGGAACAAGCCCGTCAGCGGCTCACCGCTGGGCGGCTGACGGTCTATCACGAGATCCTGGCCGAGTTTGAGGCAGCTCATGATGATGAGGTATCTCGTGAGGATCTCATCGCAACCTTATTAGCGTTGGCGGTACGCGATCCTGGACCACGGGATGACGATGAACCAGAAACGCTCACAACATCTTTTGATGGCGAGCGTTCGCAGCGTTCTGCCCGAGGAGGCAGGCGAGGGCGCGGTGAGTATGGCGAGGGGCACGATAGGCGTGGGCAATCTAGCGGTCCGCGTCGAGTGACCTTTACTGGTCATGGCACTATGTATCGCGTTGACGTCGGGCATAAGGACGGCGTATCACCACGGGCGATTGTCGGGGCAATTACCGGCGAAGGCGGGTTACGCGGCTCGCAGTTAGGGCGAATTGATATTTATCCGACGTTCTCGCTTGTCGAACTGGAAAATGAGATTGATCGCGATACTCAGCGCAAGATCGCGAAAGCCCGAGTGAGTGGTCGAATGCTTAATATCCGCAAGGATACTGGGCCGCAACATCGCGATGACGGTGCTCGCCACAGCCATATTTCGCCCGAGACCAGACGCGAACCACGAGAATATACGGGAACACCTCGGCATAAGAATAAGAATGGGCACAGTAGCGGCGGATATGTTGGCGCGAATACTCGGAGCACATTCGGGCGTAGCGCGAGCGGGCATGGCTCTAAAGAACGCAATAACACCAGCTATGGCGCGAAGAAACATAGTGCGAAGAGTTACGGCACCAAGGGGTATGGCGTAAAGAAATATGCCGGGAAGTCCACTGGCGCTGCTTCCCGCAAAGCTAAAAGCCACACTGCGGGAAGCAGCGGGAGCCGGTCCCAGCATGGAAGCACCGCAAAATTCTCACACCGATACGCGCGCCGTCATTCGCGCTAATGCCTAGGGGCGGGGTGTGCCCCACCAGATATGGCACACCCCGCCTCACCTAAGTGTTGTTACCCGCTGGCATTTTGAGCATTGGAGCGCACCTAAACAGCCAGATGCGGATGGTGCCCTATGCACATTAGCCAATATCTTTGAGTTTTCCGCGAAAGCACAAGGCTAAACGGAACTGTCCTAAGCTGTTTACCGATACGGCATTGCGAGCGCGCACATAACACAATGCGATACGGGTTACCTCTCAGCCGACTGATGGTATCTAATTTTCGTCTTGAAATCCTTTACGTCTCCAGGTTCAATAACCATTAATTCCTGGTCATGCATTGCCTGTCGGCGCCCTCCATCGCGCGCGGTAGAGGGCTCTACTCCGAGCACATTTACCGAGACATTCGGATCACGCCACAGCAATAGGTATCGCCAGTTAGCTGAGAGCGGCTCCACGATCAGCTCTCCCACTCCCCTGCGGCTAACACTGATTGGCATTAATGTGCCATCTGCGCCATATCTCCCGTAGTATCCCACCGTCTCTTCTTCCGGATATTGGCTCATAGTTAACGCCCTGGGCAGATCGCCGCTATCGTCATTTTCGTCTCGCCACCCTAGGAATGGCAGCGAGCCCGATAGCTGAGTCCCATTGCTGATAAGCGGTTGGCCAATATTTATATGGTGACGGAACATGATATGGGTAGGTGACGTTCCCAGATTAACAATATGATCGTGGATTGTTAGCACCGGTTGCATGACGTCAAATTCCAGCACTCGCGTCATGCCCAAAGGGACCTCACCTAATGGAGCATCCACGATCTGTGCATGAATAACGATTTTATCTGCCTCACTGGCAAATCCCTGCGGAGAAATGACCTGGTAGGAACGGACCGGAATCATTGATATGTTCCCATGCAACCCATATTCCACACCATCTACCTCTGATGGCATTCCGATGGATCGTAGTCCACAGGTGGCTAGTAGCCCGCCACCGAATGTATCTTTCCAGCGGCTTTTAATGCAGCTGCGCCGCGCTGAGGCGTAATGACCTCCCATGCTTTGCCACGATAAAGGAATGCCCCCTGCTTGAGCCCATCCAATATCGCCTCCACCGTCTAAGTTAATATCCGCGCTGATTCCACGAGGATTACGAATTTCTAGCCATCGATTCCCACCTGCTGGGCCATGCGCTTCTACTACTTCGCGGATACTGATTTGCCGAACGTCAATAAAACCAGCAGAATTCATTGCCTGCCGCCCCACCGCTGATGATCCTCAGCCATATTATTCGTCTCCCCGCACTGCCACATCACTAATACGGAGGTTTCCAGCAGCAATCGCACAGATGAGAACCACTCCGAGTAGGACGTACTGCCAGTATGAGCCCACACCGAAGAGATTGAGCGCATTGGACAGTACCGCAAAGAGTAACGTACCAAATACAGTGCCCAGCAAAGTTCCTTCCCCGCCACGCATGGAGGTCCCACCAACCACCACGGCAGCAATAACACTCATCTCAAACCCAATTGACATATTGCCTTCCGCTGACGCTAACCGACCGGCAATAAAGATTGCCGCTATCGAAAAACCAATACCGGAGAGCATAAAAGCCAGAATTTTTGTGCGAGTGATAGGGATTCCAGCCAACCGGCTTGCCTCTTCATTAGAGCCGATTGCTCGGATATGCCGCCCAAAATATGTGCAGTGCAGTAACCAGCCGCAGAATAATGCGAATATCAGAAAAACGATAAAGCTCATCGGTATTGGCCCTACAGCGCCTGTCGTTAACCTACGGAAATTCTTTGAGGGAATGGCGACAACCCGCCCGTGGGTGAGAATGAATGCTGCGCCAAGAAAGAGATATAACGTCCCTAGCGTCCCAATAAATGGTGGAATTTTCATAATGGCAACGACAAAACCGTTCACCAGACCGAGGCTAAGACCAATGAGTAAAGCCACCGTCATTGCTAGCCCTACTGTGGATTTCGGAAGGATGTATGCCATCGTTATCGCACTGATTGCAATAACTCCGGCAACGGATAAATCAATTAACCCAGCAGTGATGAGAATCGTCATGCCACATGCGCAAATCCCGGAAAAGGCTGCGCTAACGAGAACGTTATTAATATTACCGGCTGTCCAAAAGGCTGGACGAAAAATCCCAATGCATATACCCGCTGCGACAAGCCCCAACGGTAGGTACAGACGCTTGCCGTATCGCGAAAATAAAAGATCTCTCGCTCGGGTCCAATACGATGACGGCATGCTTGCGCTGCGATTATCCATTACTTTCCCCTTCCGTATAAAAGTTTTTTCACCGCTGCGCGCTGCGCACTATCAACACCCAAAGCAAAAATGAGCAGTGCTCCCAGCGCAACATACTGGTAAAAAGAGGGAACATTAAGAAGATTTAATCCAGAATTTATGGTGGATAGGAGCACGGCAGCGACAAAGGTGCCGAGCATCCGAGGTCGCCCTCCAACCATTGAGGTACCACCAAGCACAACAATAGCAATTGTCTGCAATTCCAGCCCGGTAGATATTGAACCGTTAACGACGCCGAGCTGGCTCGCTATCAGAATTCCTGCGATCCCAGAAAAGATCCCTGCCAGAGCGTATCCGCAGACGATGACCTTCTTTACTGATATTCCATTATCTTTAGCTGCTGAGGGATTCGTCCCTACCGCGACGATATGTTTCCCAAAGGAAGTGTCGTTCATGATAAGCCATGCCGCTGCTCCGGCAAGCACAGCAACGACGAAGGGCTGTGGGAGGAAGAGCAGGTGTGAGGGAGCAAAGTTTCGGAAGGACTGAGATTCGATCATGATGGGAGCTCCAGCAGTAAGGAGCAGCACTGCTCCCCGGAAAATGCTCATCGTGCTTAAGGTTGCAATAAAGTCAGGAACTTTCAACGCCGTAATAATTAGCCCATTAAAAATTCCTAATACCAGGCCAATACCTAGACCGATGAGGCCGCCCAGGACGAATCCTGCCTCGTTGACAGCCAGCGCAACCGAGCATGCGATCAGCGCTTGAGCCGAACCGACAGATAGATCGATTCCTCGCATAGCAATGATAATCGTCATCCCAAAACCAACAAGAGCAAGAATTCCGGAATTCACAACTAAGTTGGTGAGATTAGCTTTAGAGGAGAAGTTGGGGACGGCAATAAAACACAAAGCGAATATCAACACAAACGGGATACCGATTCCGGCGTTTTGAAGAATACTGCGAGCACGCTCAGCCCGACGAAAACGACGGATGGAATCTCGCCTTTGAGATTGAGCCGCGTCGAGTATTACCTGTTCTTTAGTCTCATTCATCGTCAGTACTGCTTTCTAAACTCTGCCCCACGCATGCGGCGATAATTGCTTCTTCGTTCACTGATGTACCGCTCAATTCCGCCACGCAACGCCCCGCGAAAAAGACCAGACAGCGCTGTGCCACTGCCGCAAGCTCACTTGCATCCGAGCTTGAGATAAGAACGCAAACGCCACTGCGGGCAAGCGCCCAAATCAATTCATAAATCTCTGCTTTGGCTCCGACATCTACACCTCTAGTGGGCTCGTTCAAAATGAGAATCTGACACCCAGATAGCATCGCCCGACCTAGCAAGACTTTTTGTTGGTTACCTCCTGATAGCTGACCAATGAGCTGTTTTCCTGAACTGACGCGGATATTCATCCGCTCACGCAACTCGTTAAATCGAGTATTTTCTTCAGTTTTCGATGGCAGTATTCGGGATCCTCGTGGGAGATTTCGGCGCTTTCGAGATAACATCATGTTTTCTCGGACATCAAGATGCGTAATAATGCCCTGCGTTTTGCGCTCCTCGGGGAGCATAAAAATTCCGCTTGCAAGCGCATCATAATTTGACGATATGTTTTGCGTCTGCCCATCAATGCTGAGTTTTCCACTGAGAATGGGGCGTTCACCAAAGAGTGCGCGAACAAGCTCGCCTCGCCCTGATCCAACTAATCCGGCAATACCCAGTACCTCTCCGCGACGCACCTGCATATTTAATGCTTCGTATAGCCCCGGAACTTTTACCTGATCTAACTGCAATAAAACCGGATCATCCCCCGTTTTATCGGTGCTGCGAACATAATGCATCGGTTTCTTGCCAAGCATATGCTCCACTAATTTTTCTTCAGTTATTTGCGCAATCTCTTGTGTGACGATATGCCGCCCATCACGCAATACCGTCACGTTATCGCATAGGGAAAAGATTTCATCTAACCGATGCGATACATATACGATCGCTTTTCCACTATCGCGAAGCTTTCGTACCATCGCATGTAAGCGTTCTACTTCTGCATCATGTAACGCTGCCGTCGGCTCATCCATAATGAGTACGTCAAAGTCCATTGATAGCGCTCGAGCAATTTCAACAAGCTGTCTATCTGCCATCGTTAACGACGAAACTGACGCATACGGCGAAATATCCACGCCTAATTCCGCAAGAACTCTTTCAACAACGGCTTTCGTCCGTGTTTTCGACACAAAACCACAGCGACTTAGCTCGTGTCCGAGCAAGATATTGTCTGCCACAGTTAACTCTGGAACCAGACGGAATTCCTGACTGACGACAGCAACACCTGCATTTTGCGATTCCAAGGAGTTACGAAATCTCTTTTCCACACCACGAATTCGCACTCGTCCGGAGACTGGACGCTCAATCCCGGCGATGATTCGGATCAAGGTACTTTTACCGGCACCATTTTCTCCCACGAGAGCTCTAATTTCACCAGGTCGGATGGCAAGCGACACACCTTTGAGGGCTTTAACGCCAGGATATTCTTGAACGAGATCTTCAGTTTCGAGTAGATACTCCATTTTCAGCTCTTTCTTGGTGGGTAGAGGATATTAAAACCTCTACCCACCGCTCGTTTTAGAAGCTATTTTTGCTCTGCTCTAGAGACCTGGAACTGTGCAATATTCTTCGAATCAACAAGCTCAACGGGGAAATAAATTGTCCGTTGCGCTTCGTCGTCATAAGCCGGAGATTTACCAGCGAGGAAATCCAGGGCAATCTCAACAGCTTTACGACCTTGCCCATAGGGATCTTGTGCGATTGTGGCCGTCATGAGGCCTTTTTGGATGAGATCCAATGCCCCTTTCGAACCATCGAACCCAATTAACACAAATCCATTAGCCGTCGATTTCTTCGCAGTTTCTAACGCCCGTTGCGCACCTATCGCGGAATCGTCATTAGCCGCATAGATAGCCGCCAAATCCGGATTAGCTGACAACATATCTTGGGCTGCGCTAAAACCGCCATCAACCGTATCATTGCCATCTAAGGAAGCGACGACTTCAAAGGCGTCATTGCCCGCTAATGTTTCTTTAAAACCGGCGACGCGCTGCTCACCAACAACAGAGCCGGGGTGTAGTTCAATGACTCCAACTTTATGTTTGCCTTCTACCGAGGCAAGCTGCTCCATAAGGTACTTCGCAGCAACAACTCCGCCTTCGTAATTATTGGACAGTAAGTAAGCATCGTAGTCTCCAACTGCGCCAATATCGGCAACGATAACTGGAATTTTTGCCGCATGGGCCGCGTCAATAGAGGCCGGAAGCGCATCTGGTTGAACCGGCGTGATGACCAGGGCAGATACCCCCTGATTGACCAGATCTAGACTGCCAGAAACCTGGGCTGATTGATCTGACTTCTGATCGACGATAACCGCTTCAACGCCTTTTTCTTTCGCCGCGGCTTGAACGCCTGCAGAATATGACTGCCAATATGGATTTTGCAGGTCATAAACAGAGTATCCAATCCGCAGCGGTTCCTTTTTATCAAATTGGATCCGCTCATAGCTTGAGCTCGTTCCACCGTTAGAAGCGCCCTTAGCTCCAGGGCTATCATCAGCGCCACTTGCACACCCGACAAGCGCAAGGCAAGCTGCCCCGATCACAGCGCATAACCGAACAATTTTAAGATTTTTCATCGCTACCATCCATAAAATTAATGACGAATATTTGTTACTAAACGTCCTGAATGTGCCTCAGGATCGAGAAAATAGTTGTCATGAAGTTGACGCCATCCATCAAATGGCACTGGCTTATCTTTTGCCGCTTCAGTAGGCTCATGGCTGTATGTCGAGATCTCTCGAACAACAAGGGGCACCGAAGCATCCTGAGGGCAACGGAACGCATGCAGATGCTGGCGATGTAGCACGAACTTCGGATCTGCCGCCTCCAGGCGAACAAAATTCGTCAATCGTTCGTAGCTCGCTTCGCGCCCCTGCGGTAGCGCAACATCTGTTGGCCAGCGATCCCCTGGGGGCATGTGTTCAAAGGAAAGGGTCTGTTCTCCTGTATCTACCGGAGTATCACAGTAAAAGACGTCCATCTGCCCCATGACCACCTCATAACATTCGGTTTTATACAGGTGATAGTGCGGCGGGCAGAACTTTCCTGGATGTAGGATCATGAGTTTGTCGCACAGCCCAGAGTACGGCGCATACGCCTCGGCCGATGCAGGCAGTCCATCAACTGCTGCCTCATTGAGCGCTTCAAAAATAATCATTATTTCGTATGGGACACCAGACCATAATCCAGACTCGAAAGCAGCATATTGGCTGGGGCCATAGACGATTCCCGCGCTGTCATTCACCATCGAAGGATGTATCGGATACCGCAGTGCGCGGGCCAAGGCAGCAGCATCTCGAATCCAATCCTCATATTCACGACGCGTCACATAATCTCGCATTATTCCTCCACGAATCTTGCATGTGCACCTCTTATACGAATTCCCCCGCTCTTCATTGAACCGGTTCATTCTTGTGATGAATATTACCACGCCATATTTTTCGTGCAAGCGTTTTAACGCAATTAATGCAAAGCTATGGCAATAAAGTTTCTTAGCCCACCGCAGAAGTAGAAAGTCGATCAATCAATTCTGGTTCAAAAACCACGCTGGGAATATCTCCCTGTTCGCGCTCCTGCAGGAGAAGCTGCGCCGCTTCTACCCCCAGTTGAAACGAAGGCTGACGAATCGTTGTCAATGGCGGATCGACGAGAGCAGAAAATTCCGAATCATCGTAGCCAACAACCGATACTGACTCCGGTATCGCAATCCCCTTCTCTTTAGCGGCTTTAATAACACCTAAAGCCAACATGTCATTGGCACACATAATGGCCGTCGCTATGCCCTCGTCAAAAACCCTAGATGCCGCCTGTGCTCCCTCATCCATCGTGAGATCCTCGACAAGGACTTCAGAAAAACTAATCTCGTTTTCATAGCCACTATCAACAATCGCTTTATAGGCTCCCTGGTAACGTTCCAAACACCAGGGCACAAAATGCGGACCATTAATAAAAGCGATATGCCGATGCCCCATATCAAGCAGATGTTGAATACCGATCTGCGCACCTCGCAAATCATTCGTTCGCACAGAAGCGATGTCCTTATCTGCCATCGCCGAAACCAAAATCAGACCAAACTTTGTTTTACGTTGAAAGTAGCTCCACTCATCTTTCTGCTCTGCAATCGGAGCAACAATAAGACCGTCAACCCCCTGAGATTGCATGGAACGCAACTGCTCTCTTTGCCGAAATTTACTTTGACGCGTTGAGGCAACGATCATAGTAAGCCCCTGGGCGTCGATTGTGGCCTCAATTCCTCGTAAAACCGAAGCCCAATACATATTGCCTACGTCAGGAACGATAACCCCAATCAGCCCCGAGCTGCCTCCGCGTAACTGACCCGCAGCCCGCAACGGCACAAAACCCAACTCATTCATCGCGTTTTGCACTATGCGCCGCGTCATCTTCCCAACTTTTTCAGGGCGATTCAGCACATTCGATACCGTTCCAATGGAAACACCCGCATGGCGTGCAACTTCGCGAACACCAACTGCATCTCGTCGTTGCACCACAAGATTCTCCCTATCTCTATCGTCACACTCGAACTAGAACAGTACTTTACCGCCCATACTTCGTTAGTTGGCCAAGCGTCTGGTAAATCTGCGCGTAGCATTCCAGCTCTTCTCGCACCGGAACCGAGATGTGGCGGTAGACCTGTTCTCCAATTGCCGCCTCTAGCCGTCGGCGCACCCGATCAATGGTCCGTTTTCGCCCCCGAGCCGCAAGCACTCGACCTACCAGCGCCAGGCCCCACCCCAGAAGCAATCCCCCGATCAGCAGCACAGTGGGCAGCGGGAATATTCCCCATCCTGGCACCTGCCCCAAACGTAACTGCAACGTATCGGCAAACATGCGCAATATCAGCCATCCAGCTCCGATAAGTACACACAGCAAAGCCACGCATTGCATGAGATTAACTAGCGTCCACCAAACAGGCCGACGCCGATATTCCACATCGCTATGCACAATCACCGAATCCGTATCTGCAATAAAAGATTCTCTCCCCCGATCTGCTTTAGTATGCACCCACGCTCGCCACGTTTTCGGCAAACCTGCCACTGACTGAGCGATATACTCATGGAGTTGATTATCTGCATGCACCTGCTGAGCTGGAGAAACCCAGTGCCGCACCCCAGTCACCGGCGCGACCGCTTGCGAATCGTTCCCCACTATCCGCAAGCGACGTAACGGATTTATTTTGCGTCGTGCCAGCCAGCGCGTCACTGGCCAGCCAGTATTGCGGCATGCTCGCTGATAATAGGAATCGCCAGCCGCTTGGGCAACCACCTCAGCCCCACAGGCCTGCGCCCACGAGCGGGCAACTGGAGCAAGATCCACCGCGACATCGCGTGGATTAACTCCACCACTAGCTCGTATCTCCCCCAGGGCTGCCCGCGCCGCAGCTCTAATATCCGCATTTCGCCGTTCTCGAGCCGCCCATTGCCCAGCCGCTAGCTCATATATCTGGGCTCGCAGTTCACTAACGCCTTCTCCACTAATCGCCGAGGTCCCCAGGATATTAATATCCATTCCGTCAGCTTTCAATAGCCGACGTGCATCACCGAGCACTTGCTCGCGAGTCGACGCTGACAAACGATCAATATGGTTAAGCACAGCCAGGGTCACTTCTGCATGCTCACTGAGCTGAGAGAGATACTCCTCGTGGATCACCGCATCGGCATATTTTTGCGGATCAAGAACCCATACCACCACATCCACACATGCCGCCAAACGGGCCGCGATCTCGCGATTTGCTAACTCATGGGAATCTACATCTGGCAAATCAATAAGAACGAGCGGCGGCGCAGCCCGAAAGTCAGCGTTGAGTGCTGCGGAACGAAAATCCTCATGCGAAGCTGACGCCTCGGTTGCCGAATCTGTCTCGCCAATATGACGTGAATGGCGAGCAATTAGATGGCGCTCCGAAATGCCCAACCATTGCAGCAGCGGCCCTGCATCGACGTTACTGACCGCCAAAGCCCGAGATGTGGTGGGACGAAGTGGGCTCGTTCGAGCAATATCAGCTCCAAGGAGAGCATTAAAGAGCGAGGATTTCCCAGCGCCAGTTCCGCCGGCTAACGCGACGACGGTGACGTCATCACCAAACTGTTTACGCTTTTGCCCCTTGTGTAGCGTTGCGTGAAGCTGGCGTGAAACATCCGGTAACCGATCATCCACAAGCTCGATAAGCTGATCCAGCTTCTGTGGCTCAGTAAGCATTATCTCCTGCGCACTCATTGTTTTGCCTCTGTTTATACCCGTTGCTCCGCCCGTGCGCACGCCAAATCGCGCACTGCTTGTTCAAATTCCGCACTGATCTGCGTATTTACTGCCAGCTTTGCAATAGCCCGCAGGTAGGGTTCGGATTCCTGATCGAGGAACTGGGCAACACGCTCATCGAGATTCGCGCGAGCTGCCCGAGCCATCCGACGAACAGCGTCATCGCCAAAAACGGCTTCAAGTACCCGTTGCGCCACCACGGCCGTTCCGCCAGCAACTGCGATTTCTCCGCCCACAAGCCCGCCTGTGGAAGCAAAGACGACAATAATAAGTGCCACGCCGATTGCATTGACTGAAAAGGCAAGCGCTCTTGCCGTAAATTTCTTCCCTTGACCTTCCGCGCGGATCATCTGGATCAAGCTCTCTTGCCACTGACGAACTAACTGCTCGCTCCGCTCACGCCGTTGAGCTTCATCCGGCAAATCACGTGCTACATCTCGGGCAATCTCAGCCGGAACGCCATGATTCCAGCTCTGTGTAAGGCGGGTATGCGCTGCATGAGTATGACCCAGGATAAGGCTATGAAGATTATCCTCAATTGCCACTTCCAGCGGCGCAGTATCCACTTTGGCACGGAAAAATCCGGTCATCTTATCCCGTAGGCGCGATACCCCCTTTTCGAGTTTACGCGCCCATTCTCCCGTCCCGACGACATCCTGCCATCGCGAGAGCACCTCCCCACGCAACATTGACCCGTCAGATACTTCCGCGGATATCTGCTCCCGAGCTGCCCGAAAAGCCGAATCCACTTCGCCACGCATCGCCTCCATCCCAGCAATTTGTTCACGATATGCCGCGCTAAGGTGATGTGCAGAGGTGATAAGCGAATCCACCGTCCCATATAAGGTTTGCCGTGCGACCGTAGCCCGCTTTTGGGCATCTGCCGCCAATCCACCAAGCCATGAGCGAATCGGCTCCACCGCAGAGTCTGGCAACATCTGCTGCCCATCAAGGGGCTGCTCATAGACCATGAACAATGGCACCTCCCGCAATCCGCGCTCCGCTAACATTCGCTGCAGATCACTATGCACCTGTTCGGCAGATTCCGTCGGTACCCGATTAAGCACCACTGCGATAACAACATGACGATTAACCGCGTCATCAAGAACCGCCCACGGGATCGCGTCGGCATACCGCGCTGCCGTGGTAACGAATACCCACAGGTCAGCCGCTGCCAGCAACTGCCCAGCGAGTTGCCGATTCTCCACAACTACAGAATCAATATCCGGAGAATCAACTACTGCTAAGCCCTGCGGCATCGCAGGTGAGGGGCATACTTCCAGCTCCTCGTGTTCACTGGGATCGCGCTTAGCAGCATCATCAGGCTTGTGCCCGTAGCTCCCGTGCGCCGAGACCCGAGCCAGAGTCGGGAAAATTCGTTGTGAGGTGAACCAGGAGGCGTCCTGTGGATGGTGGACCAGGATGGGCCGACGAGTCGTTGGGCGAATCGCTGAAGCCTGCGCAACCGTCTGCCCAAGAATTGAATTCACTAACGTTGATTTTCCTGAGCCGGTGGACCCGCCAAATACTGCTAATAATGGCGCTTCCAAAGAGGCATATCTCGGAATGACGTAATCGTCGAGCTGATGAATCATCTCAGCTTGCCGCTGCTGCGAATCATCACTATTACCAAAGGGGAAACGCAGCATCTCTAATTTTTGCCGAAAGACGGGAAGCCTCGGCCCAATATCACTTTGCGCAATGCGAGGGCTATTCTCCATATTTGCCTCCATGTATCCCAAGCGTGGCGATGCGTATTCTTGCCGCACCACCCTCCTCAGATGATCGCCTTAGTTCCGAAAACTATTTGGCCACATCGGGTTGAACTGGGAGAATAGTGACTCTCAGATCGTCGCTCTGCGGCATCCAGGTGTGCGCATCGGCTGCCATTTGCTCACCAGAACGAATATCTTTGACGTGATCTCCCTCGTCAGTGCTGAACCATACGTATGGGATTCCGCGCCGGTCGGCGTAACGGATCTGTTTACCGAACTTTTGGCTATTCGGAGATACCTCTGTGGGGATTCCGCGAGCACGCAAGGCCTGGGCGGTGCGCTGTGCGTCGTGGCGTTGTTCTTCGCTGTTGACGGCGACCAGTACCGCAGTGGGAACGCACCGAGTTGGTGCCACCATTCCAGCCCCGATCACTCGAGCGAGCAACCGTGAAACCCCGATCGACAAGCCCACTCCGGGATAGGTCTTCTTGCCGTCGCTGACGAGCGAATCATATCGCCCACCCGAACATACCGATCCGAGATCCTCATGCCCAGAAAAGACGGATTCATACACGGAGCCGGTGTAGTAATCCAAGCCTCGCGCAATGCGCAGATTCGCCACCAGGCTGCCAGGGATTAAATCATTTGCCCCTTCCACCAGTGCCACCAGCTCATTTAGGCCGGTATCGAGTAGTTCGCTGCGATAGCCCAAGGCTAATACCTCATCGGCAAAAGAGGCATCCGAGGCGCAAATATTCGCCAGGCTCAGCGCCGCCTGGGCTTGCTCTTCCGTCGCCCCCACGCTTTCATTCAGCATCTCAACTACAGCTTTGGGCCCAACTTTGTCGAGCTTATCCATCACCCGCAGGGTTTGTTCAATATCGTTAATGCCCACAGCTTCGTAGAAGCCTTGTGCAACTTTCCGGTTCGACGCATGAATCTGAATACGCGGAATCGGCAATTTTGACATCGCATCTACCATGACAAGTGGCAGCTCAATTTCGTGATGGAACGCCAATTCCTCACTACCAACGACGTCAACATCTGCTTGGATAAATTCGCGGAAGCGACCATCTTGTGGGCGTTCGCCGCGCCACACCTTTTGAATTTGGTACCGACGAAAAGGGAACGAGAGTTTTCCAGCGTTTTCTAATACGTAACGCGCCAGTGGCACCGTCAAATCGAAGTGCAAGCCTAACTGTGAGTCAGCGCCAGAGACATCTTGCAAACGACGCAACAGATAGATCTCTTTGGACGTCTCGCCTTTGGAAAGTAGCTGCTCAACTGGTTCAACAGCACGGGTTTCAATGCTGCTAAAGCCGTGACATTCAAAGGTACGTCGCAAAACGTCGAGAAAGTGTTGCTCGATTATCCGATCGGCTGGAAGCCATTCCGGGAATCCAGAAAGAGGTGCGATTTTTGCCATGGTGTTATTGTTTCATGCCTTTGCTCGTGGTACTTAATCCTCAGCTCATCGCTTCATGCAGATATGGCGAGTATCGCACTTCATGGAACATCGTTGTTGACGGGCCATGCCCCGGCAAAATATAGGTTTCCGGCTTAATGACCTGCACCAAAAGTCGCAACGAGGCCATCATTTGTAACGGATCCGAGCCAGGCAAATCAGTACGGCCGATCCCATTGCGGAAGATGACGTCACCGCTGAGCATAATCGGCTCTGTGCGGCCCGTAATGTCAAGGGGGCATTCCGGATCCTCTGTGAGCTGACCATTAAACAGAAAGACGCTGGAGCCTTCCGTATGACCCGGCGCAGGGAGCGCTCGCATAGGAATACCCGGCACGAGTTCGTAAGATGATGTGAACATCTGAGCAGGGATTTCGTGCAAGTTGATCGGTTTGCGCCACGGCCCAGCCCCTATGCGCTGCAGCACTAAATCGCTGCTGGGATCCGGTGGCATACTGGCTGTAGGATCGTCCATCCGGTACATATCTGGTGCCGGTATATACACTGGCGCCTCACCTGCTACGGTTGCCACGTCATACACATGATCGGCATGCCCATGTGTTAGGAGGACCGCGCCGAGGTGTAGATCGTGCTCTGCCAGTGACTGGGCAACCCACAGGTGCGAGCCAGCACCTGGATCGACAACGAGTGCTTCGCGGCTTTTCTCGTCGGCGATGATATAGCAATTCGCTTGGTAGAACGTCCGGTCATAGCTAATAAGAATCATAAGTGTGACAATACCGCAGCTATGCGCTGCACGCAGTCCAGCAAGCTTACAGCGCATAGCTACATGGAGAGCGAAGGATAAATAGGAGACGTACTGGTTGTTCTGTAACGCGGCTGCGTGCGCTTCGCTTTGCTGCGCTTAACACTCTTATCGACGCGGCATGGTTGTGGCCTGCACACTGCCGGTACGCGCGGATCTTCTGGCTGTGTTACGAAAATTCTGGCTCTATCGCGAGGCGCTGGATAAAAGCCACAGTTCCGATGACAATGCGCACTAATTCGCGTGTAGCTCATCTATTCTGGCGATCCCTTTACCAGATCACGGTTAGGTTAGTAGCCGTCTATTTTCTCTGTGCTAGCAGTTTTCATCGCATTTTCATCGCGCCTCGGCTCGCATAAATATCAAATAACATACATTTAACATAAAAAGACGGATAGACGATGTGGAAAATAAGACACACGCGCAACAAGCAAGTAGACTACCCATTGGACGCACGCGAACGGTGTGGCATCCGCCAACCCCGTCTATCGAGGAGAATCTCATGACCGAATCACATAACGACATTACGACACCACCGATCCCGGAAGAACGGCCGGAATCCCAAACAACTGCCCCTGAATCGGTCGAGTCTCCGCAGGTAACCGCACAAGAAACACAATCCGCTCCTGTTCCAGCGGCACAACCACAGGCAACGACGCCATCTGATTCAGCCCCATCTGACACTGAATCAGCACCACATTCACCGGCAACTGTGCCAGGCAGTGACGAAACAACCGATTCCGCTCCGGAAACTGATTCCACGGCAGCGGCCGCAAAACCGGAAACCGCTGCTGCAACTCCACCAAAATCAAGCCGAGTTGCGGCACCAGTTCCAGAAGTTGATGACGCAGCTGCCGCAGCCGCCGCAAAATGGGGGCGCGTTGACGACGAAGGCAACGTCTGGTTGCGTTCCTCAGGATCGGACGGCGAACGTATCGTCGGGCAATACGCAGTCGATGGCACAGAAAAGGACGCCCTCGGTCTATACGTCCGTCGCTACCTTGATCTAGAAAACCATGTGACGCTTTTGGAATCTCGGGTCAATAACGTCTCCCCCGACGAGATCGCCTCCTCCATCAAGTCACTCAATAAGCAGCTCGTTGAACCCGCAGTGGTCGGCGATGTCGAAGCATTACGGTTACGTGTTAAGGCCCTAGAAGGTCGGCTCGCACAACGCCGTGAAGAAGTCAAAGCTGAACGCGCCGCCGCGAAGGCAGCAGCTATCGAAGAGCGAACGACGATTGTGGAAAACGCAGAGAAGATTGCGGCTCAAGATCCAGCGCGCACGCACTGGAAGAACTCACGGGCAGCGCTAAATGATCTCCTTGACGAATGGAAGTACGCTCAGCGTCACTCCGCCCGCATTGATCGCCCCACCGAAGAGGCCCTATGGAAGCGCTTCTCTAGCGCCCGCACGACCTTCGACCGCCACCGCCGTCAGTTCTTCTCACAGAAAGACGCCGAACGCAAAGATATTGTCGCTCGCAAAGAAGCAATCATTGCCCGCGCTGAAGCTATTCAGGATTCCACGGATTGGGGAGCAACCTCTGCCCAGTTCCGCGAGCTCATGGCTGAGTGGAAAGCTGCTGGTCGCACCCATAAGCGCGATGATGACGCATTGTGGAGCCGCTTCTCGGCAGCGCAGAACCATTTTTACGATACACGTAACGCCTACAACACTCAGCTTGATGAGGAATTCGAGGCGAACCGTAGCAAGAAACTTGAGTTGCTAGAAGAAGCCGAAAAGCTGCTTCCCGTTACCGATATTGCCTACGCTAAGGAACAAATCCGCGCTATTGGTGAGAAATGGGATGCAATCGGTCGCGTCCCCCGCGCCGACGTGGCACGCACCGAGGGGCGGTTGCGCGAGATCGAGACTATTATTCGTAACGCCGAAAACGAGCGATGGAATCAGTCTGATCCGCAAAAGGATGAGCGCTCTGCCGGTATGGCCGCCCAGTTGCAAAAGCTGATCGACGAGCTAGAGACGCAGATCAGCGAGGCAAAAGCCGCTGGCGACGACAAGAAGGTCAAGGAGTACGAAGAAGCGCTACAAGCTCGCAAGACCTGGCTGTCGGCTGTTCAGGAAGGCTAAGCGCCGTTTTGCCACCCGGCGTGGCGTAACAATACACCATAAGCCCTGCACTCGATCGAGTGCAGGGCTTATCCACAGTTGTGTATGCTCCATTCGACTATATTGCAAGCCATGCTGATATAGAGGCATGACATTACATGTACTTCGCCCGCAGGATATCTCCACACAGCACCTCGCCGGCACCCTGGTTAGTGAAGGGCTCATGATCGAAGTCGGTGACATCGGGTACGTCGGCGTCGATCTTTGCCGCACCCCAGCCGGCCGAGCACGACTCCTCGCATTACGATTACCCGGCGCCATCTTTATTCGCGATAGTGCGCTATGGATACATACCGGATGGCACACCTCGTCATTTGCCACCGGGCAACACGTTGCCCACACGGCAAGCACGTTGCGTGCTGATGAGATCATTACTGTTGGCGGTCAGCAAGTTACCTGTCTAGAACGAACCGCAATAGATCTGCTCATTCACGACGAAGAAAGCGGTCTGGGATACTTATGCCTGCTTATCCGCGCTGGCGCACGCCTCAGTGACGTTACCCAACACGCAGAACAGATCCATATTCACGGTATTCGTCGAGTCCGACGCCTCCTTAATCAGCTTCCACCCGATCTCGGCTTGTTGGGTGATTCGTCGAACCCGTGATCCGGTAAGCGTCATAGACTCCCTCGATCTTGCGCAGTTCGCGCAAAACCTGCTGAAGATGATGGGTATCTGCCATCTCGAATGTGAAATTAAGTCGAGCAACCCGCTCATTCGAGGTCTTCATCGAACCAGTCAGCATATTGATATCGTGCTCGGATAGGGCCCGAGTAACATCAGCCAACAGCCCCTTGCGATCCAAGGCATCAATTTGCACCTGAACGAGGAACACCCCGCCTTCAGCAGAATCAGCCCAGCCAATATCAATAAAACGATCTGGCTCCCGCTCTAAGGATTTAATATTCGTACAGTCTGAGCGATGTACCGATATGCCCTTGCCGCGGGTGATAAACCCACGAATATCGTCCGGCGGCAGCGGAGTACAACATTTAGCGAGTTTAACTAATACATCAGCGTCTTCTGCATTAGAAACAACCACTGCCGAAGAACTTGAACCAATCTGGCGATGCTGGATGCGCGTCGGCGTCACCGCCTCTGCCAGCGTCTCTTCTACCCCACGGCGCCCACCTTGTGTGGAGATAAGCCGACGAACGATCGTCTCCGCAGACAGCGCTCCCTCTCCGATTGCCGCATACAGATCGGTAATATCCGTTCGCGAGAAATCCTGAGCGACCGCTTTGAGCGTCTCGTGCGACATCAAACGGTGTACTGGCTCATTGCGCCGCCGGATAGCTTTCGCTAGCTTATCCTTGCCGTGTTCAACAGCTTCCTCTCGCCGCGATCGGGTGAACCACGACTTGATCTTCGCACGCGCACGCGGGGTGGCGACGAAATCCTGCCATCCCTGAGACGGGCCAGCATCTTCAGCCTTCGTCGTAATAATCTCAACCGTATCGCCCGATTGCAGGCGATGATCGAGCGTAACCAAGACGTCATTTACTTTTGCGCCCACCGTGCGATGCCCGACTTCGGTGTGCACCGCATAAGCAAAATCAACTGGAGTGGAGCCAGATGGTAGCTCCATCACCTCACCCTTGGGGGTAAAGACGTAGACCTGATTACCCGAGATCTCATAGCGCAAGGAATCCAAAAACTCTTTCGGATCTGCCGTCTCGCGTTGCCAATCTACCAATTGGCGCAACCACTGCAACTGCGTATCCGCTTGGGAGGTCTCGCTTGCTTTGACCGCATTGGGATTTTCCTTGTAACGCCAGTGCGCAGCCACCCCGAACTCAGCTCGACGGTGCATTTCATAGGTGCGGATCTGGATTTCTACCGTCTTTCCGCCTGGGCCCAACACCGTGGTATGAATGGACTGGTAGAGATTAAACTTTGGTGAGGCAATGTAATCCTTGATGCGCCCTTGAACCGGAACGTACAAGGAGTTCGCAATACCCAGCGCAGTGTAACAATCCTGGATCTCTTCAACGAGAACGCGCACGCCGATGAGATCATAGATATCCTCAAAATCGCGCCCTCGTAAAATCATTTTCTGATAAATCGAGTAATAATGCTTAGGGCGCCCAGAGATCGTGCACTTGAGCTTGGCATTTGCCAGCTCTCGCTCCAGCTCGGCTTTCATCTGCGCAATATACCGCTCCCGTTGCGGGGAACGCTCTTGCACCATGCGTTCAATCTCGGAATACACCGCAGGGTATAGCTGTTTGAAAGAGCGATCCTCCAGCTCCCATTTAATCGAGTTCATTCCCAGGCGATGAGCGAGTGGGGCATAGATTTCTAGCGTCTCGCGCGCCTTACGCTGGGCCGAACCAGATTCGACGTATTTCCACGTGCGTGCGTTATGCAGCCGATCCCCCAGCTTAATGAGAAGAACCCGAATATCTTTGGCCATCGCGATGACCATCTTGCGTACCGTCTCCGCTTGGGCGGCGTCGCCATACTCAACCTTATCGAGCTTCGTCACTCCATCGACAAGTAGCGCCACTGTCGGCCCAAAATCCTTAGTGAGCTGTTTCAGGGAATAGCTGGTATCTTCCACAGTATCGTGCAACAGGGCGGCCACAAGGGTATCTTCATCCATTCCCAACTCAGCCAAAATAGTTGCCACAGCAACCGGATGGGTAATGTAGGGCTCGCCTGACTTACGCTTTTGATGGGCGTGAGCGTGTTCGGCAACATCATACGCACGCAAAATCCGCTGAATATCGAGCTTTCGATTTCCTATGGCTGCCATAAGAGGCTCGACTAGCGTCGGATACTCATTCTTCCGACCAAGCCAAGAAAACCGCGAACGGATGCGCGGCTCTGAATCATGTACCGAACTGTTTTCCATGACGGGGATTATACGCCACTGTGGCCAGCACGGAACGTGCTGGCCACAGTGCGATAACTAATAGCGTCAGTATGCGATGACAGATTCAATCGGAACATCGCAGTGCTGTGCAAGATAATCGCGCCCACCGAGTTCCGTCAGCTCCAGTAACACACACAAGCCTGCCGGAATTCCGCCAGCTTGAGTGATGAGATCAAAAGCTGCTCCTGCCGTCCCGCCCGTGGCCAAGACGTCATCAATAACGAGCACCCGCATACCGTCTTCGAGGGTAAAGGGCTGAAGCTCCATACGGGCTGATCCGTACTCCAGTTCGTAGTTAATTCCCACGACTGGACCAGGCAGACGACCTGCCTTACGCACGGTAATCATGCCGATTCCCAAAGCATGTGCCAGCGGCGCGCCCAGAATAAATCCGCGCGATTCCAAACCAGCAATCGCGTCGCACTTACCGCGATAACGTTCCGCCAGGATCTCGACCAACGCGGCGAATGCCTTGCCGTCAGCAATCAGCGGCGTGATATCCCGAAACAGCACCCCACGAGCCGGAAAATCCTCTACTTCCCGCACATGAGACTTAACAAGTTCAACCGTATCTTGGGGAAAGATGGCTTCAGTGCTCATCGCTTATTCCTCTTCTTCTTTCGACGTTTCGGCTGTGCCGCCTGACCTTGATGCCCGCCGGAGACACGCACAGTGGCGATTTTACCGGAAGTCTCCTCCGCTTTCGTGCTTGTCTCGGAGCTCGACAGCTGTTGGCGAATCTCCAGCACTTCGGCGCGGTGCTGCTTGATCTTCGGATTGCGTTCGGCTAGTGCAACTGCCAGCGGAGCCGCCACGAAAATGGAGGAAATAGCCGAGAGCAACATACCCACAAACATGACCAGACCCAGGTCGCGCAGCGTCTGCGCACCCAACAGCCACACTCCGATAATCAGCACCGCCATAACCGGCAATAGACCAGTAATGGAGGTATTCAGAGAACGAATCAAGGTCTGGTTAATAGCCAGATTTGCCTTTTCGCCATACGTCATCTCGCGCTGCTGGGTCAAGCTCGCCGTATTCTCACGCACTTTATCGAAAACAACGACCGTATCGTACAGCGAATAGCCCATGATCGTCAGCAGACCAATCACCGTTGCCGGAGCGATCTCCATTCCGAGAATCCAATACACTCCCAAAGTGACGATAAAATCGTGCAGCAAAGCGCCAATCGCACCAATTGCAATCGTCCATGAGCGGAAGTAGATCATCAGGACCACTGAGATGAGGACCATGAAGATAATCATGGCTCGCACAGCCTGGGACATGATGTCCTGACCCCAGGACGGACCGATATACGTCGAAGTGACTTCCGTATCCGGCACCTGATAGGCCTGCGCTAATCCGGCTTTCACCTCTTGGGTCTTTTGATCATCAAGCTGTTCCGTTTGCACCCGAACACCCGTCGTTCCGACGGTGGAGACGCGCGGCACTGCATCGGTTGACTTCGCAACCACATCGTATGCCGGCTTATGATCGGTGATCTGCGTTCCAGAAACCGTAAACTGCGATCCTCCTCGGAACTCGATACCGAGATTCGGCTCGCGAACGACGAACGAAAGCAAGGAGATTGCTACCAGCAAGAAAGCAACCGCAAACCAGATCTTCCGCTTGCCAATAATGTCATAGGACTTGCGCCCGGAATATAGGTCATTACCAATGGAGTACACCGACATTAGTTATCAGCTCCTTCCGTGCGCGCATTCTTTGCTGCTCGGCGCAGACGTGCCCGACGCTGAGCTAAACTCTCCCCCGGACGAATGTCCTCGTCCGTTTCATTATCCGATTGTGAATCTATATGCTCAGTTTCCTCAGCACTGATTCTCTCTGCTAATTCATCGGAATCCGACGCAGTACGTACCGCAGTATCGACCTTCTCTGCTGAGGCATTTGCTGCGTTTTCGCTATCCGCACCAGTAGCAACCCGTGCTTTGGCACGCCGAGAGCGACGAGACGAGGATTCCTCACGCGATTCACCAGAAGAACTTAATCGGTAGCCACGACCACGGTAGATCGGAGTCGATTCAAGCGCCTTAGCGTCCATACCGGATCCGCGCTTGCCCTGACCAAAGTATTGAGTCTTAGCCAAGAACGTCATAACCGGATAGGTGAACATCATGACGACAACCAGATCCAAGACCGTTGTAATACCCAGCGTGAAAGCGAAACCGCGCACCGAGCCAACCGTCAGCAAATACAGGACCGCTGAGGCTACAAGATTGACGAAATCCGAAATGATAATCGTGCGCTTGGCCCGATCCCAGCCATGTTGAATAGCCGACGGAATGGAGCGGCGATCACGAATCTCATCACGGATACGCTCAAAGTAGACGATAAAGGAATCTGCTGTGACGCCGATCGAGATAATAATGCCCAGGACGCCTGCCATCGACAAACGGTATCCCATCTGCCAGGAAAGCAAACACAGCACCAGATACGACAGACCTGTGGAAAGCAAAATAGATCCGATAGCGACCACACCGAGAGCATGGTACTGCCAAATCATGTAAACAATAATGAGTGCCAGACCGACCAAACCAGCAATCAAACCAGAGTTCAATTGTTCTGAACCAAGGGTTGCCGAAATCTGTTCTTCTGACTGAACCTCAAAGTTCAACGGCAAGGAACCAAACTTGAGCTGGTTAGCCAGATTTGCGGCCTGTTCAGCAGTGAAAGATCCGGTGATCTGCGCGTTGCCGCCAGCAATCGTTGAGGAAACCCGAGCATAAGAGATCACTCGTCCATCAAGCACCATTGCGAAGGAGTTCTGCGGCTGCGTCAGCTTCGACAGGCGGGTCGTCACGTCGGAGAAAATCTTAGCGCCCTCATCATCGAAGGATAGATGCACTGCCCAGCCTCCGGTAGCCACACCTTGCTGGTTAACATCCGGCGCTGAGGTCGCCTGCGTCAAATTCGATCCCTGCAATTCTGCGGGACCCAAAATGAACTTCATATTGTTGTCGATGTTGCACCCGACGAAAGGCTGATCGGCAACGTCAAGTTCCGCGGTAGAACGCGCAGTGGGAACCGTACAATCCAGCTTATACGCCTGATAGAGGCTCTCCTCGGTCACCCAGTTCATATCGGAGGCATTTGCCGGAGTCTGAGCAGGCTTCTTATCAATCTGCCCATTACCGTTGGTATCCGCAAGCTGGCGAATGAGCTGATCTAGTTGCTCTGGGGTTACCGTCGCCGGATTAACTCCTGCGGCTTTCTCCCCGAGCTGTTTGACCGCTGCTTCCGCAGATAACGGGTGCGGATCCATGAGAGTCAGCACAGCGCGCATCCGCAATACGGCAGATGTGCGCACCAGGTCAAGAGTTTCTTGGGAAGGATGCCCCGGCAAGGAGACGATAATGTTCGAGCCGCCCTGCGCGGTAATCTCGGCTTCCGCGACACCCGTTGCATCGACTCGCTGCCGAATGACGTTGATCGCTTCGCGAATATCCTGATTCGTCACCTCTGATCCGTCAGTTGTTATCGGAGTCAAGATGATCTGTGTTCCGCCTTCCAGGTCCAATGCCAGATCCGGGGCGAAACGCGAAGTGTGCGTGGTTACTGTGCCGACAACCAAGGATGCGCCAAGCGCAATCATCAGCACAATAAGAACCACGAGCCGGCGCATAGGCTTAGGCTCACTCTGTGTTTCGTGTGAATGGGACAATACTTATTCCTTATGCCATGTCGATCGATTGCCGATTAGCGCGTGTTATTTCCAAGAGGACGTGCCATTATCATCGGAAAACGGCGAGACATTTGTTATACGACCAGAACCATGTTCCTGGGTGCTATCAGATCCGCTGTGCGTCGACGGGGCAGCAAGATCGCCTGGTTGATCCGTGCCTGCAGTATCAGATCCATTGCGAATATCGTCACGATCGGCCGCTTCTCCCTCATTGTCAGAGAAATCCGCATCCGCGACAACATCAGTATCTTCGTCGGCTACCAGCAGTTCATCCATCGTTGTTTGCGCAAGCGGGATATCCATTTGGGCCATGATAGCTGTCTTTAACCAGACAGTCTCATCACCTGATGGCGATTCCAACGTCACCGCATCACCGTCAATATCAACAATGCGCCCAAAAAATCCGGACTGGGTTACCACGTTATTGCCAATTACGAGAGCCTCACTCCGACGTTCCATCTGCTGCCGTTGTGCTTTGCGCACATTGCGCGACATGATGAAGAAAAGCACAATCATCATCGCAAGAATAATGAACATCTCAGGCACGATTAACACTCCTTGAGTTGAGGTTCGTAAATTCAGGTGTGAGCGCCGGCGCGTTCAACCCGTTAGATTCTACTCACTTTTTCGCGTATCGGAAAGAAAAGCACCGTGGAGCCAGTCACCTGCACTCTGGAGCACATCCCCTTGTATTTCGCATAACCCATGCCCGTCGGCACAAAAGCCGCAAAATCCACTCAGCAGACCACATATTTTCTCGCCGACAACCGCGATAGAAAAGCGCGCAACCTCGCAGCTGCTGATAGATTCCCCAGCAAATCTCAGTTATATTATTCGCGGCTAGCTGCCTGCCATATCAGCATCGCGATCTAGAACAGCGCATGACCTTCCGGAGGCGTCAATCCTAAATGGCGCCACGCAAGATTCGTCGCCACTCGGCCACGCGGAGATCGCACAATGAAACCCTCTCTGACCAGATAGGGTTCAGCAACGGTTTCTACCGTCTCAGCCTCTTCCCCTACCGAAACCGCCAGCGTTGTTAACCCCACCGGACCACCGTGAAAACGCCGACACAACGCTTCTAATACGGCCCGATCCAGCCGATCCAGACCCCGACTATCAACCTCAAAGACGTCAAGTGCCGCGCGGGCTGCAGCGAGATCCAACACCCCAGTTCCACGCACCTGCGCCCAATCTTGGACGCGGCGAAGCAAACGATTAGCGATTCGCGGGGTCCCGCGAGAACGGGAAGCAATTTCTATTGCCGCATCTGGATCAAGCTCCGCACTGAGTTTAATGGCATTGCGAGAGATGATGGTCGCTAAATCCGTCACGGAATAGAAATCCAAATGCGCGGTAAAGCCAAAGCGATCGCGCAGTGGAGCTGGGAGTAAACCAGCTCGGGTCGTCGCCCCAACCACGGTAAACGGAGGCAAAGGCAAGGGAATAGAGGTAGCCCCCGGGCCTTTACCAACCATCACATCAACTCGAAAATCCTCCATCGCCAGATAGAGCATCTCCTCGGCAGTGCGAGCAAGACGGTGAATTTCGTCGATAAAAAGGACATCGCCTTGCTGCAAAGACGATAGTACTGCCGCCAAATCACCCGCATGTTGAATTGCTGGACCCGAGGTTAACCGCAATGCTCCATTAACCTCGGCCGCGATAATCATGGCTAAGGTTGTCTTTCCTAACCCTGGCGGACCAGCAAGGAGCACATGATCAGCCGTTTTATCACGTTGAACTGCCGCAGCAAGAACTAACGAGAGCTGATCGCGAACTACCTCTTGACCAACAAATTCACTGAGCTGTTTTGGCCGTAACGCCGCCTCTTGGATGCGTTCGATATCGCCTGCATCGGCATCGGTAAATTCGCTCACCTATTCCTCCGCGTTCCAAGAACCTGTAATGCCGCGCGTAACATTTGCGGGGCGCTGGCGTTCGGTTGCTCCCCACGCGCCACCTCTACTGCTGCTACTGCGTCACGCTCATTCCATCCCATGCCAACTAATGCCTGCACAATATCGTCTGCCCCCGGCGCGATAGAAGCCGCGCTATCAGAACGTGGAGCGCCCAGTTTTCCACGTAATTCCAGGACCATTCGTTGTGCTGATTTCTTCCCTACGCCAGGGATACGAGTGAGAGTTGCCTCATCACCGCGCTCAATTGCACCGCGCAGCTCCTCTAACTCCAACGCGGCAAGAATTTGCAGAGCAGAACGCGGCCCAATACCAGATACCGAACGTAAAATATCGAAAGCCGTTCGCGATTCCATATCCGCAAAGCCAAAGAGCGTGATGTCATTCTCTCGGGAAATCACCATCGAGGTGTACACCAAAGATTCCTCACCGACGCGCAAAGCTGCCAGCGTGGCCGGAGCAGCAAGAAACATCATGCCCACCCCACCGGCTTCAATAACGGCGTGGGTCGTCGTCACCAAGAGGACCGGGCCGCGTAGTGAAGCAATCATAGGACTCCCTTTCGAACATCTGTTTGAATTCTAGCTAGTGATGTTCGCAAAGCACAATACGACAAGCCATCACTAACAATTGAGATATTCCTCAAGACCATGATCGCCCGCCTGCGCACTACCTTATCTGCCAGTTTTCCGATGCCCCTCAGCAGGTTTCTTCGGCTCGACAGCCCCATGACGACGCGACATGCGTTCAGCTCGCGCCCACATCTTCTGAGCCGGAGTTAAATCGCTGCCTTCAGAACGCGGCAACATCCCTGCTCCGCCATGTTGGGAACGATCCGTACTTTCCAAATGGTCAGCTCCCCCACGCCACGCATGGCAAATAGCGATTGCCAAAGCATCTGCTGCATCCTTTGGACGCGGCGGCTTATCTAGACCAAGGACTCGCTGAACCATGTGCTGCACTTGTGCTTTTTCCGCTCGCCCGCTCCCCGTCACAGCGGCTTTTACTTCCGAAGGGGTATGCATCCCTAATGGCAAACCAGCTCGCGCGGCAGCTAACATGACGATGCCTGCTACTTGGGCGGTACCCGTCACCGAGCGCACATTTTCCTGGGCAAAGACCCGCTCTACCGCAATAACATCCGGCTTGTGAGACGCAATGGCTGCCTCAATAGCCTCCGAAATCATCAATAGACGCTGATGTGGCGCGAGTTCTGGTTGACTGCGCGCCACATCGACACTCACCATGGTGACTCGACGCCCGCCGCTAGCATCCACGACACCGATACCGCAGCGGGTCAGCCCTGGGTCAACCCCCATGATGCGCATTTAGTTATCCTCTAACTAGTTATCCTCTGACTCCAATGCCTCCATCACATCGGCAGGAATATCGACATTAGAGTACACATTTTGGATGTCATCAATATCTTCTAATGCGTCAAGCAGCTTGAGAACTTTGCGTGCCGTTTCCAGATCCGCCGTCACTTTAACAGAGGGAACGAATTGGACTTCTGCGGAATTGTAATCAACTCCAGCATCTTGGAGCGCCGTCCGTACGCCAACAACGTCATTCGGCTCAGAAATAATCTCGAAGACCTCGCCTTCGTTGCTGATCTCTTCTGCTCCCGCATCCAAAACCGCCATCAGGAGATCGTCTTCATCGTTACCTTCGGCGCTAACTTCAACTACTCCCTTACGGGTAAACATGTAGGACACGGAACCAGGATCAGCCAGCGTCCCCCCATTGCGGGTCAATCCAACGCGCACATCCGACGCGGCGCGGTTGCGATTATCTGTCAGACATTCGAGCAGAATGGCAACACCGCCAGGGCCATACCCTTCATACATAATCGACTCGTAGTTGACGACCTCGCCACCTTCACCCGAACCACGCTTAACTGCGCGCTGGATATTTTCATTGGGCACAGAATTCTTCTTAGCCTTCTGAATAGCGTCAAACAACGTCGGATTACCAGCCGGATCACCGCCACCTGTACGCGCTGCGACTTCAATATTCTTAATCAAACGAGCGAACAGCTTGCCGCGTTTGGCATCGATTGCTGCCTTCTTGTGCTTCGTCGTTGCCCATTTAGAATGTCCTGACACGAAAACTCCCTTCGTTTCTACTGGAGTATTGTACAAGTTTTATGTCGTTGCCCTGGTACTACTTCCTTCTGTGGCGTAGCGCAAAATTCCATCCCAACCGGCAGACCAGTGACGAGCCATATCCGCTAATCCCACTGGATATACTAGCGTTCCTTGCCGTGCGATGACCGCCAGTTCTGCCACATCCCACCAGCGAAAATCATCGAGAACCTCTTGCTCTAGTGCAGTCCAATTCACATTTGCTTGCTCATCAATGATGCGTTGCTCGGCGGCGGTGATATGGCAGATGAAAAATAATTCATCTTGTTTACGGGTTATTCGTGCAAATTCGAATGTGGAACGTCGATCCAGCACCGGGCCGACAAGCCGCTGAGGATCAAGGACTAATCCGGTTTCTTCCGCCAGTTCACGGCACGCTGCACTGCGATGATCTTCCTGATCGAGTAATCCGCCTCCGGGGGTGAACCACCAGCGGTGCTCCACGTCGTCACCGTCATGCCCCCATATGAGGAAGATCTGCCCTTCGGGGTTAAAAAGCACACATCGTGCCGCCTGGCGATGCGGAAAACCGTCTGTATCCAACGGCCATTCTTCCTCGTAATCATCAGCAGGTGCAGCAACTGCGGGAGGATTGTGCGGCAATGAGCCTGAGGGCGCATGATTGAGCTGGATGCCGGAATCCGGGCTCTCATTCGTCATCGAGATTCACCGTCCGAGGTTCTGGCGCATTGCCGGCAAGGCGCAATACCCGAACCAATTTTGATTTGCGCACCCGTCGGGCTTGCGCCACGTGATTATTGTGGAATCGGCGCGTCATTTGGACTGCCACCCGACGTTGATTCAGCTCAGTAATCGCTGGATCATCTCGCTCGTTATCGGCCAATTCGTCAACGGTATAACGCAGTGCCCGACTCAGCTCAGATTCTAAAACTAAACGATCTGGCATATCTGCCGATTGCGTGGGCGGTGCATAGGTGTTACTCGATATGCCGTTCATCGACGGGGATTCGCAATACCGTCCATCTGATACCGAAACCGACGAATCCGACGCTGGGTTTCGTCGGCCACGCCGCTTCCCATAGCCATCCCCATTCGGAGCCAGTGACGACACAGCATCTACCGGGCGTACCGCCAGCGCTTCCAACCCATCGTCAACTATCGGATAGCCAGCCGCCAACAAGGCATTATTCGCCACGTCAGCTAACAACACAGAGCTAGCCATATCCAGTTGCCCCGAGGTCGCCACCCGCACCGCCGCCTGCGCACGGTCCACTAATGCCCGCTCCAAAGACACCCGCGATTTCGTCACATTCTTGTGAATAATATCGAGCGATCGGGCCCGCAAGGTTGCAACCAGCACAATGATGATGAGCGCTATCCCCAGGAGAATTACCGGCACATACCACCAGCTCATTCGTCAATCACCTGCACTTTATCCATCCGAATCGCGGTTTCATAGACGGAGAAGATGTGGGAGGCAACCGTCCCCCAATCGTAGCGCCAGGCAGCTTGCGCGGCTCGACGCGCGACCTCGTTACGCCGTTGCACATCCGCTAGCGACTCGCATACCACCCGAGCCAGATCATCGGGATTGTCATTGGCAAAATGTGCCCCGAATTCACCGTCATTTAACACGGCTCGGAACGCCGGAATATCCGAAGCAATCACAAATGCTCCGGCACTCATCGCCTCAACGAGGATAATGCCGAAAGATTCCCCGCCGGTATTCGGCGCTAAATAGGCATCGACAGAACCGAGCAGCAATGCCTTATCCGCATCCGATACCGGCCCCAGGAAAGTCACCGCCTGTGCATGTGGACCAAACATCTCCCGCGCGGCTTCTTCATCCCCTTTACCGGCAACAAAAAGCCGCACCCCAGGAAAACGCTGACGAATCTGAGCGAAAGCGCCAGCCACAACCGGCAAGCCTTTCCGCGGTTCATCTAAGCGCCCTAAAAAGGCCAAAGTAGGATGTTCTGCGCTGCCGGTAAAGCGGTCGTCACGATGGCCAATCGCAAGATCTGCGACAAAAACCCCGTTAGGGATCACCCATGCGTCCCCACCTAAATGCTGTACGGCGGTGCGTCGGGCTTCTTCAGATACTGCAATACGGGCCTGGATCTTATCGAGAATAGGAACGACGAACGGTGAGGCGATGGAGAGCATCCGAGAACGGTCCATTGCCGTGTGAAAGGTAGAAACAACCGGGCAATCAGCGCTCATCAACGCCAGCATCGATACTGACGGGGAGAACGGTTCGTGCACATGCAAGACGTCGAAGTCGTATTCGCGCAGCCATCGCCGCACTGAACGATTGACTTTCGGACCGAAAGCCAGCCGGGCCACCGAGCCATTATATCGGATTGGTAGTGCCGCCCCGACAGGATAAACAAAGGGCTCCTCTGGCTGGTTTTCGGCTGGCGCGATAACTGATACGTCATGACCGCGGGCTATGAGTTCTTTCGCAAGATCGCGACAGTGATACTGCACGCCACCGGCAACATCCCAGGAATATCCGCAGGCGATTCCGATTTTCATGCTAGCTCCTTGCGAGATGTCATCCGAGCTCGTGCTAAGCGCTGCGGATCGAGGTCATCAACAAATACCTTTTGAAGCATATGCCAATCTGTTACATGCGCAATAAGTAGCGGGGTGATCTGATCCATCCATTCTTGATTCATCCGAATCAGATCCGCTTCACGTTCCTGCTCACTGGCCTGCGGGCCAACACCCGGATAAATTGGTTCACCGATGATGGCACAGCCACCATAGTGCCCGCCGGCCTGAGCCACCCGCGAACGATCAGCACGGAAGTCTTCATTCACAATAGTAACTGGGAACATTGGCTGACCGCTGCGTTGCGCCAGCAGTGCGGCTCCCACGGCAATGCGCGCCTGATGCCCGCATATATTCACCTCTACACCGCTGGCTGATAAATCGCGATCACATAGTAAAGGTACGAAGGCTGTTCCGGCTGCCATATCCGATAGCAAGCCTCGCATAGCCCCACCCCCAGTAGGGTAAATCGTCATTCCTAAGGAGCGACGAAAATCCAAAAACATCCGCGCTAACTCTGCCACTGGAAGTTTTTCCGCAATGGAATGTACTGGTGCAAGATTGCGGTTCGCCCACGCTCCCGCTAAATCCCAATTTCCCAGGTGAAGTAGGGCTGCCGAGCAGGAACGTCCGGTTTCCAAATGAGCAATAAGTTTCGTGGCGTCTACCGCACGGAACCGCGCATCAATTTGCTCCGGGCGCAAATATGGCAAGGCAAAGACCTCGTAGTAATAGTCCAGGTATGAGCGCATGGCACGTGCCGAACGGACGTGCTCTGCCCACACTGATCCTAGCGGGACAATTCGTTGCAAATTAGCCCGCAGTTGACGCGCCCCTCGGATATGTGAAAATCCGAGCACTCGCCCGATCCCACGAAACACACCTCGGGCTATCGGCTCAGGAGTGACTTTAACGAACCGATCCGCGACTCGAAAGAGACGCACAATCACGCGTCGCCAGCTTCCTTCATCTGCCGATAGACGTATGCCATCCGCTGAATCACTGTAATGAGGGCGAATACTCCCAACAGCCACAATCCGACAGCCATCACAATATGTGGCAGCCCTACCCCAACGAGAACGACGATAACTAAGGCAGCAATGAGCCTATCTGCTCGTTCCGCTAAACCGACCGACGCGGAGTATCCCACTCCTTCTGCTCGCGCCCGAGCATAAGGCACTACCGATCCGGCAACCAGCGAAAGCAATGCGCCCGAAATAACCGCTGCTCGGACAGTATGATCGGCGTGGAAATATCCCCACATAGCTAAGGCCGCAAAGATTGCGCCATCTGAGATACGATCCATCGTCGAATCCAGGAAAGCGCCCCACTTCGACGACGTATTCGTCATCCGTGCCATTTGCCCGTCAAGGTTATCGAAGATGACGAGAATCGTCGTGATGATCGCTCCTGGAATCAGCCATCCCAGAGGAAAACACACCAAGGCCGCAATGGCCGAGGCCAGCCCGCCAACAACCGTCATCACGTTGGCGCTGACCCCCATCCGCACGAAAAACCGAGCGAATGGCCCGAATAGGATCTGAGCGAGCGGGCGTCCACTTCGCGATAGCATATCCCCTCCGTCTTGTGATTGGCGTGCGTTAGCTAGGATCTAATGTCGATCTACTGGTTGGCATGCGTTTCGATAGCCGTGACGATCCGCTCAATAGCTTCGTCAACTGGTACGCCGTTATCTTGCGAACCATCACGCATTCGGAAGCTCACTGCCCCGGCTGCTTCATCTTCCCCGCCAGCAATCAGCGTGAAAGGAATCTTTTCTTTCGACGCATTGCGAATCTTCTTCGGGAAGCGATCGTCGCTATCATCGACTTCAACGCGAACACCGCGTTCTCGTAGCCGCTGGGCGATCTGTTCAAGGTAGTCAACAAAAACGTCTGCCACCGGAATACAACGGACCTGCACAGGCGCCAGCCAGGCTGGGAAAGCACCTGCATAATGCTCGGTCATCACACCAAAGAACCGCTCAATCGAGCCAAACAGTGCCCGATGAATCATCACTGGGCGCTGCCGCGTTCCATCTGCTGCGGTATATTCCAGTTCGAAGCGCTCAGGCAAGTTGAAATCGAGTTGGATGGTGGACATCTGCCAGGTGCGCCCGAGGGCGTCGCGTGCCTGAACTGAAACTTTCGGACCATAGAAAGCCGCTCCCTCTGGATCGGGAACGAGCTCTAAGCCGGATTCGCGGCATACTTCATCGAGGATCCGCGTTGCTTCTTCCCAGGTGGCGTCATCCCCGACGTATTTCTTCGGATCTTTCGTTGACAGCTCGAGGTAAAAGTCATCTAACCCATAATCCGACAACAGGGATAGCACGAAGCCCAGCAAGCTGCGCAGTTCGTCTTTCATTTGCTCTCGGGTGCAATAAATATGGGCATCATCTTGGGTGAACCCACGGGTGCGCGTCAGACCGTGCACCACACCTGATTTTTCGTTGCGGTAACAGGTACCAAACTCGAACAGTCGCAGCGGCAACTCTCGATAGGAGCGCCCGCGCGAGCGGAAGATGAGATTGTGCATCGGGCAGTTCATCGGTTTGAGGTAATAATCCTGACCTTGTTTGGTGATATTGCCGTGCTCGTCTCGTTCCTCATCCATCTGCATGGGCGGGTACATGCCGTCAGCATAGAAATCCAGATGCCCGGAGATCTCGTACAAGTGCGCCTTGGTAATGTGGGGGGTGTAGACGAAAGAGTATCCACTAGCCAGATGGCGTTCCCGTGAATAGTTCTCCATCAACATACGAATTAAACCGCCGCGCGGATGGAAGATATTAAGACCGGAACCGATCTCGTCTGGGAAGGAGAATAGATCCAGCTCTGCTCCCAGCCTGCGATGATCTCGCCGCTGCGCTTCAGCAATGCGCTCCTGATAGGCCTGCAGTTCCTCTTTCGATGGCCATGCCGTTCCGTAGATTCGCTGCAGGGAATCTTTCGACTGATCCCCGCGCCAGTATGCTGCTGAGGAACGGGTCAATGCGAATCCGTTACCGATGTATTTGGTTGACGGCAGGTGCGGACCACGGCATAGATCAGTCCACACGACCTCACCGCGACGATTGACGTTGTCATACATCGTCAACTGCCCGCCGCCAACTTCCACTGAGGCGCCTTGGGCTGCTTGATCGTTATCTTTATCGCTTCCGCCTTTGAGATCAATCAGTTCGAGCTTGTAGGGCTGGTTGGCTAATTCGTGGCGGGCTTCCTCATCACTGATTGGACGGCGCACAAAACGCTGCCCTTCTTTAATAATGCGCTTCATATCCTTTTCGAGCTTCTTAAGTAGCTCTGGAGTAACCGCGTCGATATTGCCAAAGTCGTAGTAAAAACCGTCGGTGATAAAGGGACCAATCCCTAGGTTTACCTCCGGGAACATATTTTGAACAGCCTGAGCCAGGACGTGCGTGGCGGAATGACGCAAAATGTTTAATCCGTCTGGTTCGCTGATACTGACGCCTTCAACGTGCGCTCCCGGTGGAAGGGACGTCAGCTCTGTTGCTAAATCCCGCAGTTCGCCGTTAACGCGCAGGGCAATAATCTCCCGCGCTGAAGCGAAATACTCAATGCCGCTGATCGGCTCGCTAATTTCCGATTCAGCGCCATCAATGACGAGACGTGGCATGGATGCTCCCTTCACAATGACACGCGGACATCGCGCTCGGTTTCCATCATACCCGGCAAAGCACATTGACCTGCTCGGCGCTTATGTGAAGCGGGGCATAACCGCTCCGTGTAGGATTTCGGCTATGGCATTAAGTGTTTTCGATCTGTTCAAGATTGGTATTGGCCCCTCATCCTCGCACACCGTGGGGCCAATGCGTGCAGCACAACGTTTCGCTCGTGAGCTGCCTGGTTCAACGACCGCAGTCATCTGCACCCTCTACGGTTCGCTCGGTGCGACGGGAATCGGGCACGGCACAGATAAAGCCGTCATCCTTGGGCTAATGGGCAACGATCCCGCCCAGATTGATCCCGATGATGTGCAAGAACACATGGCGAAGGTCCAGCGCACACATCGCCTGGGATTAGCAACCCGTGAGGGAATGCGCGAGATCGCTTTTGAACCGGCACGCGATATTGTGCTCAATGGGCGAACTGAGCTACCAGGTCATCCCAACGGTCTGACCTTCCAGGCATATTCCGACGGTGCGCTTATCGCCGAGCAGACCTACTACTCCGTTGGCGGTGGATTTGTCGTCTGCGCCCAGGATGCCGATAAAAGTATCGAACCAACTGCGAATTTGCCGTATCCCTTTTCTAACGCGGCGGATCTCGTCACGATTTGCACTGAAACCGGGATGTCCATTGCCGATGTTGCGTATGCCAATGAGCGCGCCTTGCACAGCGACGCGGAAATATCGGCCGGTTTAGATGCCATTTGGGATGTTATGCAAGAGTGCGTGCGCAAAGGCTGTGAACGGCAGGGTCTTCTTCCGGGCGGTTTGCATGTGTTGCGCCGTGCTCCGCAGTTGTATCGCACACTCAGTACCGACGCAGACGCCGCCGATCCGTTGCGGGCGATGGATTGGATCACCCTCTACGCACTCGCTGTCAATGAGGAAAATGCGGGCGGAGGGCGCGTAGTAACGGCGCCAACTAATGGTGCTGCCGGTATTATCCCAGCGGTGTTGCACTACTGCCGAGATTTTGTTGCCGGTTTTGATATTGACGCTGTCCACACATTTTTGTTGACTGCTGGCGCAATTGGCATGATCTTCAAGACAACAGCGTCTATCTCTGGTGCCGAGGTGGGCTGCCAGGGTGAAGTTGGGTCGGCATGTTCGATGGCAGCGGCAGGGCTTGCAGCGGTTCGCGGTGGAACGGTCTTGCAGGTGGAAAATGCCGCTGAAATCGCCATGGAACATAATCTTGGCTTGACGTGTGATCCAGTGGGCGGGCTGGTGCAAGTTCCCTGTATTGAACGCAATGCTATTGCCGCAATTAAGGCGGTTGCGGCGGCTCGGACGGCTCTGCGCGGCAACGGATCTCATGTGGTTTCTCTGGATTCCGTCATCGCGACAATGCGGGAAACTGGTAAAGATATGCAAGCAAAATACAAGGAAACTGCTCTGGGCGGTCTTGCCGTGCATGTGGGCGTGGGGGTAAATATCGTCGAGTGTTAAAGCTATTTACCTGCAATACGCTCAACCGTTAGCGGGCAATAGCGCCGCAGCACCGACGGTGCTCAAAGACGAAAACCACCATCCAAAGGCAATGCCGCAAGGTTAAAGGGAATACTACTCGTATCACTGTTACATTCTCCGGTTGGGTGAGGCAGGTCAGACATTTTACCTGCCTCACCCAACCGCGATACCGTGCTGTACGAGTGCACGAACTGCTACAGTGCTTTCCGCGATGCTGGTCCTGCGCCCCTCCCCCGTAATAGACCCAGCAAAATTGAAGAGCTAATATCTTGGGCCGCAACACTCTCAATGTCTACCCTCGCCGCTTTCAATGCCCGCCCTCGCCTGCAATATCAATAAAACACAGAACACGGATCGGGGTATTTAACAATCCTCGCTCACAGAGTGTCAAATCCTCGCGGCACGCCGATTACAGCGCCTGTTTTTCTCCGCTATCACGCCGGAAAATCCAAAATAGCAACACGTTCTTTCTTGTATCCCTCCGACGAGTTCCCTTAACGGTTTCCAAAGAGCTCTTGACGCTTTGATCTTTAACCCAAAAATCACCTGTCGGAGCAACACATTCTGTCCGACTAGTTAGTTGACCACCACCAACTAACACACCGACTTTCCCGCACCAGGCCAACGAAAGCCGAAAATAGCAACACCTCGTGTCCTATAACTCAAAATAGCAACACCTCGTGCCCTATATCCCACAAACATTTGTCAGAGCAACACATTTCTGCCCTATAACCCCATTTTGTATGGGCAGAGGGCTACAGGGCATTTGGGGGGTTATAGAACATTGTGCGCGGGCGGGTTTTAGCCCCAGGGGTCTGGTAGGGTCTGGCTACCAGACCAGAACAAAAGGCAAACAAAAAATCCCCCGACATATCGAGGGATATCTAGTGGGCGATACTGGGATCGAACCAGTGACCTCTTCCGTGTCAAGGAAGCGCGCTACCGCTGCGCCAATCGCCCGGACTTTCGAGGTGGGTACGGGATTCGAACCCGTGTATACGGCTTTGCAGGCCGCTGCCTCTCCTCTCGGCCAACCCACCGCGGGTTAGTGCGGATCGCATGGACCACACTGTGGCCGTCGAGCGGATGACGGGGCTCGGACCCGCGACCTTCACCTTGGCAAGGTGACGCTCTACCAACTGAGCTACATCCGCATTCGTTCTTTCAGTTCGAACGCTTGACTAATATAGCCAGCCGGAGCGCCCGTTGTCTAATCGAAAAACATGACCTGCGCCACGTCTAGTTTTATTTGCGCTAGACGCGTCCTCTCAGCTATCCTCATTGGGCATACATGTGCAATATTTAGCGGGCGATTAGCGCAGCGGTAGCGCGCTTCCTTCACACGGAAGAGGTCACTGGTTCGATCCCAGTATCGCCCACCACATTTTTCATCTTTGCATTTTGCAATAACTTCTCACTCATTCACCGCTATTCATGAGAGCCTATCAGTATGGAAATTTGGCCTGGAAAACCGTATCCCCTCGGTGCGACCTTCGATGGCACCGGAACAAACTTTGCGATCTTCTCCTCCGTGGCAGACCGGATCGAGTTGTGCCTAGTTGATGACGACCTGCAAGAAACCCGCGTTGAGCTACGCGAAGTCGATGCCTACGTCTGGCACTGTTATCTGCCAGGAATCCGCCCCGGACAACGCTACGGGTTCCGCGTTTACGGCCCCTACGACCCGGCAAACGGGCACCGTTGCGATCCGTCTAAAATCCTCCTTGATCCCTACGCAAAAGCAATCGAAGGGCACGTAGAGAACCACCAAGCGAATTTCTCCTACAACTTCTTTGCCCCACAGGAGCGCGCCGAAGAAGATTCCCTCGGCCACACCATGCTCTCCGTCGTAGTCAATCCCTTCTTCGATTGGGGGCACGACCGCCCACCTCAGCACGAGTATCACAACTCCGTCATCTATGAAGCCCATCTGAAAGGGATGACGCAGTTACACCCCGATATTCCCGATGAGCTGCGCGGCACATACCTGGGGATGGCTCACCCGCAGATGGTCAACTACCTCAAAGATCTCGGGATCAGCGCATTAGAGCTCATGCCAATCCATCAATTCGTTAACGACACATCACTGCTTGAACGCGGGCTGTCCAATTATTGGGGTTATAACACCATCGGATTCTTTGCCCCACATAACAGCTATTCATCTTCTGGAGAGCGCGGATCTCAAGTAGAAGAATTCAAAGCGATGGTCAAGGCCTATCATGAAGCGGATATTGAGGTCATTCTCGACGTGGTTTACAACCACACCGCTGAAGGCAATCACATGGGGCCGACCCTATCGTTCCGAGGCATCGATAACGCCGCCTACTATCGGCTCGTTGACAACGATAAGGCTCACTATTTTGATACCACCGGCACGGGCAATTCGCTCAACATGTCCTCTCCCCATTCCTTGCAGCTCATTATGGATTCCCTACGTTATTGGGTCGTTGACATGCATGTGGATGGCTTCCGCTTCGACCTAGCTTCTACGCTGGCTCGGGAACTACATGCCGTCGATAAGCTGTCATCCTTCTTCGACATTATCCAGCAAGATCCAATCATCTCGCAGGTGAAGCTGATTGCTGAGCCCTGGGACGTCGGCGAAGGTGGCTATAACGTCGGTGAATTCCCGCCATTATGGTCAGAATGGAATGGTAGCTATCGCGATACTATGCGAGATTTCTGGCGGGGCGAGCCCTCGGTACTATCCGGATTCGCTAGCCGGTTAACCGGATCCTCAGATCTGTATGCACACTCTGGTCGGCGACCCTTTGCCTCCATCAACTTCATCACCGCACATGACGGTTTTACCCTGCGTGATCTAGTGTCTTACAACAATAAACACAACGACGCGAATGGCGAAGGCGGGGCAGACGGAGAATCGCACAACAGATCCTGGAATCATGGCGTTGAAGGCCCAACCGATGATCCCCGCATCACTGAACTCCGCCTGCGGCAAATAAAGAACTTCTTTACCACTTTGCTGACCTCGCAAGGTGTGCCCATGATTTCTCATGGTGACGAGCTCGGCCGCACCCAAGGGGGAAATAACAATACGTACTGCCAGGATAGTGAGATCTCGTGGGTGCATTGGGAGGCAAATAGCGAGGCGGCAGAACTACATCGCTTCGTTCAACGCCTCATTCAGCTTCGGCGCGAACATCCGGTATTCCGGCGTCGCCGATTCTTTAAGGGCGACGCCGGACGCGGTGGCGCCTCCGAGCAAGGCGACATCATGTGGTACATGAACAACGGCGAAGAAATGGCAGAGGAAAACTGGGACACCTGGTTCGCTCGCTCGGTCATGGTGTTCTTGAACGGTGCACGGATCGCTGAACCAGATCATCGTGGCAACCCCGTTGTTGACGATGATTTCTTCCTCGCCTACAACGCCTCGGAAGAGGATCTTGATTTTACGATCCCGCCAAGCTCCGAGGCTGCCACCTGGACTACAGTGCTCACCACCACGTCGGAGGAGCTAAGCGGTGACGAATACGCCAGTGGCGATATTTTTCCGGTCCGGGCACATTCCGTCACCATCTTGATGCGTTCGCGCGCCGAAGATCCCGTCCTAGCCGATAGTAATTCCCTCACGGCATGAATATGATCTGCGTCTTTGCCTCATACGTCCAGGAAAAATCGAGATAGGGATCCCGCCATTACCGGCACGATCCCACCGCAGATTCTCCATGCCCCAACCGGCCTACGCACCGCAGCAGCGATCTGATTTAAGCACGCATTACGTTGTTTTCTTCCACTCGCCCCGCTCTCGGTGCGTTCCCCGCTGCCGCCAAAAGCCGATAGAGTGGAGATACGCTGTCAAGGAGTGTTATCACTAATGGAATCACATACTGCTATACCTAACCATCCGCACGTCCCTCCAGCTAATCGACATCAGCCGGTAACGAGCTACCGTATTCAGCTTTCCCCGTCCTTCACTTTCCACGACGCCCAAGCGATTGTTCCCTACCTGCGCGCATTAGGGGTGACTGACGTCTTTTTCTCCCCGATCTTGCAGGCTGCTCCTGGTTCCACACACGGCTACGACGTGGTCGATCATGGGCGTATCTCTACCGAACTAGGTGGGCAAGAAGGATTTGAAGCAGCAGCCGACGCAATCCACCACGCCGGAATGCACCTCATCGTCGATATTGTGCCTAATCACATGGCCGTCCCTACCCCGCTGTACCATAATCGCGCGCTGTGGTCGCTCCTGCGTGATGGGCACGACTCCCTTTACTTCTCGTGGTTTGATATTGAGCTATCCGATGCAGGCGACGGGCTACTCATGCCGGTTCTCGCAGATCGTATCGGCAAAGTTTTAACGAATGGCGATATTTTCACGGATTCCATCGTCATCCCCGGAGAATCTGAACCGAGCCATGTTATCCGCTACGGCGACCACGTATTCCCCATCCGACGCGGCACAGAATCCTTACCCATCGCACAGATGCTGGATGCCCAGTTCTACCGGCTAGCTTATTGGCGAGTTGCCAACGAAGAGCTGAATTATCGACGATTTTTTGACGTCGATACGCTCGCGGCTATTAACGTCGAAAATCCGGAGGTTTTCGCGCAATCTCACGCGCTCATCATCGATCTGGTCAACCGCGGCTATATCGATGCGCTACGAATCGACCATCCTGATGGACTGGCAGATCCCCGCGAGTATCTGCGCAATCTAGCACAAGCAACCGGGCAGGTATGGACGGTGGCCGAAAAGATCCTCGGCACTGACGAAGTCCTCCCCTCTGATTGGCCCTGCGCCGGCACAACCGGATATGACGCACTCATGCGCCTGCAAGGATTATTCACCGATCCGGCAGGGCTAGCAGCATTAACACAGAGCTACGTTGAGCTATCACAATCTACAGAAACACTGACCAATATGGAGATCGCCGCGAAACGGCAGATCGTCGAAACCTCACTATTTGCCGAGGTCGATAGGCTGGCAACTCTCCTCGCTGAGATCTGCCATAGCGATGTCCGACTACGTGACCACACCTATCGTGCAATACATAATGTCGTCACCGAATTAGTCATCCACATGGATCGCTACCGCGCCTACGTCGTTCCCAAAGAACGCCCCCATCCCAACGAGGAACGAGTTGTGCGTTCCTGCGCCGAACGAGCCGCACAAGAACTAGAAGCCGATCATTTAGAAACCCTGGAAGTTGTCGTCGATATTCTTCTCGGTAATGAAATCGGATCGGCTGGGCGCACCCATGAAGCCGCCCGCAATGAAGCAATTATCCGCTTCCAGCAAGTATGCGGAGCCGTCATGGCAAAAGGCGTAGAAGATACGACTTTCTACCGTTACACCGCGCTAACCTCAGCGAACGAAGTCGGCGCCGGCCCTGATACCCCGACGATCTCACCAGATGATTTCCATGCATTCCAGCAACAACAACTGCGCACCTGGCCAGTATCCATGACGACACTCACCACGCATGACACCAAACGTTGCGAAGACGTCCGCGCATATATCGCACAGCTTTCTCATCATCACGACGAATGGCTGAGCCTCCTTGGGCGTATGCGTCGCCTACTCAATGACGAAGAGCGCAACGAGATTGATGGGCAAATTGAAATGCTCATGTGGCAAACCATCATCGGTACCTGGCGAGATAACGCGCCTATCCCCTTTGATCGACTATCAGCGTATCTGTTGAAGGCTGCTCGCGAACAAAAAACGTGGACCACCTGGACGCAACCGAATTCCAATGCCGAACAGACCCTGCTCACCTACGCACAAACTGCCGTGGAATCCCCTGAAATACGCGAGTTGCTAGCGGATTTTATGAATCGCATTGAACCAGGAGCACGGGCGATGATCGTGGCCCAAAAGGCTCTGCACATGACGATGGTTGGCGTTCCAGATATTTACCAGGGGGAAGAAATCACTCAGACTTCACTGGTCGATCCGGATAATCGCCGCCCAGTAGATTTCGCCTCCCTACAGCAGCTTCTCGCTCGCCTAGAGAGCGACGGCTTACCCGCTCACCCCAGTATTGACGAAGAAAAACTCTGGGTCACCTCCCGCCTTGCTCAGTTGCGCGCCCGCACACCGCAACTCCTACACGCCGGATATGAGCCGCTGCCGGTTTCCACTGGATATGCTCTCGCATTCGCTCGAATGTACGACCAAACACCGGGCCTGATTACCGTTGCGCTGCGTCAGAATGACCCAGCCTTAGCCACGCACAGCGTCGTTTTGCCCGAGGGTCAATGGCGCAATGTACTCACCGACGAGGAATTCTCCGGCGGCACTCATCCTATTGCCGATCTACTTGGTCGGTTCTCGGCAGCAGTATGCGAGCGCATTTCATGAAAGCTCTGCGAATTTGGGCACCGCACGCCCACGAAGTGACGGTAGAACTATGCGATACCGGCCAGCATCGCGCCTTACATAGCTGTGGTGCTGGGGTGTTCGAACTTGCCGAGGGATTGCCTCATGGGCAGCAATACTACGTCCATCTTGATGGCGGTATGCCCCTGCCGGATCCTCGCTCTATGTGCCAGCCATACGGGGCACATGGTCCGTCACAAGCTGTTGATCCAGATACGTTTCAATGGACAGACGCGCATTGGCATGGACGTGATCTGCACGGCGCAATCTACTACGAATTACATGTTGGAGCCTTCACCCCTGAGGGGACGCTTCGAGCTGCCATCAATCGTTTGGATTATCTGCGTGATCTTGGCGTGGATGTGGTGCAGCTTATGCCCATCCCCCCTATGCCAGGTAAGCGCGGCTGGGGGTATGACGGGGTATCCATCTTCGCTATCCATCATCCCTATGGCGCACCCGAAGATCTCGTCGCTTTCGTTAATGCCGCACATGAACGTCAGCTATCTGTATGCCTGGACGTGGTATACAACCATCTGGGGCCAGATGGGAATTATTTGGCTCAATTCGGCCCCTATTTCACTGACGCTCACCACACCCCGTGGGGGTTAGCCGTTAATCTGGATGGCCACAACAGCGAAGAAGTTCGTCGGTATTTCTTAGATAATGCTCGCCAGTGGGTGCGGGATTATCACATTGATTCTCTGCGTATTGACGCTGCACATTACCTTATTGACTCCTCCGAGCCGCATTTTCTCGCTCAGCTTTCCCAGGAAATGAATGAATTATCCGTTGAGTTAGACCGACGGATCACCTTGACTGCGGAAACTGAAGCGAATGATCCTGCGATGATTACGCCCACTACCCAGGGCGGTTTAGGCATGGATCTGCAGTGGACAGATGACATTCATCATGCACTGCACGTATGGCTCACCGGAGAGCACAACGCCTACTATCAGGACTACGTTGATCCGCAGGCAATGCGCGCCGCTTTTGAGAACGGTTTTGTGCGTATCGGGCAAGAGCTCGCTTTTCCCAGTGCCTCACGCGGTCGCCCCATCCCGGCTGAGATCAGTGGGCATTGCTTCATGGCCTTTGACGAAAATCATGACCAAGTTGGCAACCGCCTGTTGTGTGATCGTCCCACGCAGCGGCTAGCTCTTGGACAGGTTGCTGTTTCGCGAGCGCTGATCCTCCTTTCGCATTACACCCCGATGCTGTTCATGGGCGAGGAATGGGCGACGAAACGTCCTTTCCACTATTTCACTGACCACGGCCCTGAGCTGGGGGCAGGTATTAAAGATGGTCGTATGGCCGAATTTGCTCAGTGGGATTTGGCTGACGTCTATCCAGATATATCTTTAACCGATGTTCCTCTAGCCACCGCTGATCCACAAGACGAACAGACCTTTATCTCTTCCTTATTGGACTGGTCTGAGTTAGAGCTGACGGATCACCGCCGAATGTATGATTTCGTCCGTGATCTTATTCGGTTGCGCGCGTCCGTAGCAGATATTGCAAGCGGAGATCGCTCTCGTACCCGATGTGTCTTTGTTGAGCCGCCTGCGCACGAAGGCGATACTGAGCCAAAACCGCGCTATGGCGCTCCACCATCAGGATGGATGGAACGTGGATCGGTTGTTATCGTCTTTTCTCTTACTGGGCACACTGATATTACGCCGCCTATTGCCGGTAAGGAGCTCCTGCTTGCCTGGGACGAATCCGCCATGCATATCTCACATAACACTCTTGGGGATCCACAGGTTTCCATGTCGGCGCCGAATGTCGCCATCTGGGGATAACGCACTCTAGATAGCTATATTTCTTTCTTTGCGCATCTGGGCTGACGGATTCGTTCTTGCCGAATAGATCGTTGCGCCGAGCGCGTTGGCGAGTCTGTTTTCCGCACGGCACTGCCAGCAAAAATACGGTTTCTATCACGCTTGCCTCGCTATCGGCGCGCCATCTTCGGAAAGACGACATATCTCGATACAGTCAAAGGGTGAACCAGCAAGGACCTCCTGCGGATTTCGTCACCGCCCTAGAATCCCTCAAAGGGCAAACCTTCCGCCCCGAATTGCATATCGCCCAGATGCCTGGGCCAACGCGCATTGCTCCCTGGGCGGTAGCTTTACAAGCAGAAGTGAACGATTCGGCACAGCGCGACCCCGATCATTTCCGTGGTTCAGCCAAATTCGTTGTTTTACATGACCCCGACGGTCAGGAAGCCTGGAACGGAACATTCCGAATCGTTATCCACGCTCAGGCTCCTATGGACGCTGAAATGGGTGACGACCCGCTTTTAGGAGAAGTCGCATGGTCATGGTTAGTAGATGAATTAGACGCTCAAGTCTCTTACCATTCACTCAACGGCACAGTCACCCGCGTATTTAACGAAACCTTCGGCGGATTACATCTCAATAGCTCGCGAGTCGATCTGGAGCTGCGGGCATCGTGGACGCCAGGAACTATCTATCTCACCGAACATTTACACGCATGGGCGAACTTCGCTGCCACTTTAGCTGGGCTAGGGCCGTGGAGCGAATCCGTCGTCAGCCTACCTCGTCGGGTGGATAAGATTTGACCTCAGCACATGTACGCCCGCTTTTAGAGCCGCGCGATGGCCCCGTCGGATTAACCCACGATGATATTGACCAGGCAGTGCAGCGGCTGGCTGCCGGTACTGGACCGATTGCCGTTGATACCGAACGTGCTATGGGGATTCGCTATTCCGCTCGCGCATATCTCATCCAGTTACGCCGCCCAGGAGCTGGAACATTCCTCATTGATCCAGTGGGAATCGAAGATCGGCTCGTAGGCCTTGCCGAGGTTATGAAAACTGAGTGGATTTTACATGCCGCCGATCAAGATCTATCTTGCTTGCATGAATTGGGGTTATTCCCAGAAAAGGTATTCGATACGGCGATGGCAGCCAAACTCCTCGGCCGAGAACATATCTCGTTACAAGCCCTAGGAGTGGAGCTACTGCAGTTAAAACTAGCAAAAGAGCACGCCACCGCAGATTGGTCACAACGCCCCTTATCCGCCGAAGAATTGAATTATGCGGCCCTTGACGTTGAGCTCCTGCACGAATTGCGCGATATTCTCACCCAGCAGCTACATGAAGCCGGACGCTTCACCTGGTTTGAAGAAGAATGCGAGGAGATACGCACCCGCAAACCGACGCCCTCTGCCGCCCAGCCCTGGCGTAAGGCAGCCCGACGTACCCATCTGCGAGATCAACGTTCCCTAGCTATGCTTCGGGAGCTGTGGAATACCCGCGATCGTCTGGCGCAAAAACGCGATATTGCCCCCAGTAAAATCGTCCCCTCGGATGTGCTAGCCGAACTTGCTCGACGCAAACCTCGATCTCGACAAGACGTTACGACCTGCCCGTTATTACGCCCTCGTATGCGCCAACGTTATATCCCCCAATGGTGGGCTGCCATCGAAACTGCCTGGCGCTTGCCCACCCATGAGCTACCGGAACGCGATTATCACGATAAGGCAAAAGCCTATCCGCCGATCACGCGCTGGCCAAAGACGCATCCGCAGGCGGCAAAACGTTGGGAGATTTTACGCCCCGCAGTGATTGCCCATGCCGAAAAGCTCGGGATTGACCAAAGTGTCCTCCTTAAACCAGAGATTCAGCGGCTCACTGCCTGGGTTGGATGGCATTCCGAAGCAGAGTTACGTGATGTGCTGCAAGAATATGGCGCGCGTCCGTGGCAGATTAACGAAGTAGTCCAGCCAATTCTGCACGCAATGCACAGCGCATAATCCACCGGCAGCTCCGCTACACCTCCTCGTTTGGGGTGGAGCTAATATGCTGCCCATTCCCAGCCTTTGCCATTATCGACGCCGTTTGTATCCTTACCGCTAGAGCTATACCCAATAGCACCTATATCAGCTATGTACCTGCGCATACTGCCAGCCGCCCAGGATTCGACCCCACTGGCTTTTCTTACACCTGGGGCGATTTCTAGGCACAATAACAGCCCGCTAGAACGTTTTAGCGCCATATCATTTTGGGCCAGCTAAGAGGTATGCGATACCTGCCACCCGATCACGCCACTTACAGTGAATTAGGCAGGGCTTCCTGCCCGTAGACTGTGCACTGCGGCAATGACATCTGCCACAGCCATCCCCTCGTATTCCAAAATCGCGTCTCGTTTTGCATGGTTCAGGAAATGACGAGAAATACCACATATACGCATCGGCACATCACATTGGAACTGAATCAAAGCATTATGTAAGGCCGCGCCGACGCCTCCTTCGATCAGCCCATCTTCCAGCACCACCACACCAGCAGCCCGTCGAGCGAGATCACAAAGTTCAGCACTGATAGGTAACGGCCAGCATGGATCTACCACACAGAGAGTCTCATCTGGTAGCTGCTCAGCAGCTTCAACAACCGTATGAGCCATTGGCCCAATTCCCACCAGCAGGATCGGCCGACGCGCCGGATCGCCCTGTTCGCGCAGAATATCCACATCGCCAATTCGACGAGCTGCTGGCAAACTATCCGGCACCGATCCCTTCGGATAACGCACTAGCGTCGGGCCATTGGTTGCAAACGAACGACGCAGTTGCTCGCGCATTCGCTCTTCATCACGCGGGACGGCAACCTGCACATGTGGGATCATAGCCGCCAGCGACAGATCCCACATACCATTATGCGAGGCCCCGTCATCGCCAGTAATACCCGCCCTATCCAAACAGATCGTCACCGGCGCATTATGTAACGCAATATCCATAAGGAGCTGGTCAAATCCCCGATTCATAAAAGTGGCATACAAGGCCAGAACCGGATGATAACCGCCGTATGCGAGACCAGCAGCCATTGTGCATGCATGTTGCTCCGCGATACCGACGTCAATGACCCGCTGGGGAAATTCTTCCCGCATTGGAGCCAATCCGACGGGCTCCAACATCGCCGCAGTGATCCCAACAAGAGATTGATCCGCACGGGCTGCAGCGCAAACCTCTTCAGCGAAGATTGACGTCCACCCAAAACGAGATGGTTCAATCGGTAAACCGGTTTCCGGATGAATACGCCCTACCGCATGGAATCTATCGGGCACATGAGACTCTGCCGGCTTATACCCGCGACCTTTTTCCGTAATCGCGTGAACAACAACCGGACCACCAAATTTTTTCGCCATCTGGAAGGCCTCAATCAAGGAACCAATATGATGCCCATCAACCGGCCCGATATATTTCAATCCCAAAGAATCAAAGATTCCAGCGTCAAAGAAGACGTCTTTCAGCCCCTTTTTCAGACCGTGCAATGCATCGTAGGTCAACTGCCCAGGCAGTCCCGCACCATGTAGCGTGCGTTTACCCCAATTCAGGAACTGTTCATATTCTCGATTGACTCGTAGCGCGTCGAGACGGCGAACCGGATCTAGGCGGCGCACAATCCCACCAACCGTCGGCGCATACGAACGACCGTTATCGTTGAGCACAATAACCAGCGGCCGTTCCTTATCTTCAGCGATATTATTCAACGCTTCCCAGGCCATTCCGCCCGTCATTGCCCCATCCCCAATCACCGCGACAACCCGGGAAGGATCTGAGGTTAATTGCCGAGCACGCGATAGGCCGTCTGCCCAGGATAATGCGGTGGAGGCATGCGAATTCTCCACGACGTCGTATTCCGATTCAGCGCGTGAGGGGTATCCTGACAGCCCGCCTTCCTGACGCAATTTTGTGAAGTCGTGGCGCCCAGTGAGGATTTTGTGAACGTAGGATTGGTGGCCGGTATCCCAGATGATCGTATCTTGCGGAGAATCAAAAACCCGATGGAGTGCAATCGTCAGTTCGACAACTCCCAAATTCGGCCCCAGATGACCGCCAGTTTTGGCGACATTTTCGACCAAAAATTCACGGATTTCTCGGGCAAGCGTCGCCATCTGCCGCGGGCTAAGCGCCGATAAATCTTTTGGGCTGTGTATCTGCTCGAGGAACACGCACTCTCCTTTATTCTATCTGCCGATACACTACCACCTTGCCCATACCCGCGTTAGTTCAGCGCCCCAATCACAACGGAATATTTCTAACACTGGCGAGCTTCATATCAGTGGGACGAGGAATAAATGACGACGGGTGGGGCACTGCCCATACCGAGCACCCCACCCGCCTATCAATATGTGATAGCGATTCGCACTATCTGCCGTTAGCGTTACTCAGCGCGTCGGGCAAGATTACGCAATACGTACTGCAAGATACCCCCATTGCGGAAGTAATCCGCTTCTCCAGGCGTGTCAATGCGAACGACAGCGTCGAATTCCGTAACGCCTCCGTCTGCTGCCGTAGCCCGAACGTGAACCGTCTTTGGCGTGCGCCCCTCATTCAACTCCGTTATGCCGGTGATGTCGAAGGTTTCCGTACCGTCTAGACCAAGCGAATCGGCATTCTGACCGGCTGGGAACTGCAGAGGCAACACACCCATTCCAATGAGGTTAGAACGGTGAATCCGCTCGAAGGACTCCGTAATAACTGCCTTCACCCCGAGCAAAGCAGTGCCCTTTGCCGCCCAATCGCGCGAAGAACCAGATCCGTATTCCTTGCCAGCGAGGACGATAAGTGGCACTCCTGCCTGCTGATATTCCTGGGAGGCATCGTAGATGGCTTCCTGATTGCCTGTGAGGAAGTTCTTCGTGAATCCGCCTTCAACTCCGTCGAGAAGCTGGTTACGCAGTCGGATATTTGCAAAGGTTCCACGAATCATTACCTCGTGGTTGCCTCGACGTGATCCATAAGAGTTGAAATCCTTACGATCGATTCCATGCTCGGTTAGGTATCGGCCAGCCGGAGAATCTGGCTTGATAGCACCAGCCGGAGAGATATGGTCGGTGGTGACCGAATCCCCAAGTTTAGCAAGCACCCGCGCACCGGAAATATCACTGAGCGGGGTGAGCTCCATCGTCATGCCGTCAAAGTACGGTGGCTTACGCACATAGGTAGAGTTTCCGTCCCATTCGAAGGTAGACCCTTGCGGAGTTTCCAGTGCTCGCCAACGCTCATCACCAGCAAAGACGTTAGAATACGAGGATTCAAACATTTCGCGGGATACAGATTCATCGATCACGGCCTGAACCTGCTCAGCATCTGGCCAAATATCTGCTAGGTAAACATCGTTACCATCAGGATCCTGACCGAGCGGCTCGCGTTCAAAATCGAAATCCATCGTGCCGGCCAAAGCATAGGCGATCACCAGAGGCGGGGAGGCCAGATAGTTCATCTTGACGTCCGGGTTAATCCGACCTTCAAAGTTTCGATTTCCAGATAGGACGGAGACGACAGCCAGATCATTGGCGTTGACGGCATCTGAGACTTCTTGCGGCAGTGGGCCAGAGTTTCCAATACAGGTGGTACATCCGTAGCCGACGAGATTGAAGCCTAAGGCATTGAGATCTGGCCACAGACCCGCTTTCTCGTAGTAGTCCGTCACGACCTGTGATCCGGGGGCCATTGAGGTCTTGACCCACGGCTTCGGCTTCAACCCGCGAGCATTGGCATTGCGAGCTAGCAGGGCGGCGGCCATCATCACCGACGGATTCGAGGTGTTCGTACACGAGGTGATGGAGGCAATAGCTACCGCACCATGATCGAGTTCCGTCTGGGTACCGTCAGCCAGAGTGACCGGCGTGCGGCGATGTGCTCGGGAATCTGTGGTATCTCCCCCGCAGCCGCATGAGCTTTGCTCAGGTGCCGGAGCATACGTCGGTAAAACATCTCGGAAAGACTCTTTGGCCTTTGCCAGTTCAATACGATCTTGTGGGCGCTTCGGGCCTGCAATTGAGGGCACGACGGTAGATAGATCCAGCTCCAAATATTCAGAGTATTCGACTTCTACTGACGGATCATGCCACAAGCCTTGGGTCTTGCAGTATGCCTCTACTAAAGCAATATCCTCTTCAGAGCGTCCAGTCAGGCGCAGGTAATCCAAGGTGACGTCATCAATCGGGAAGATCGCCGCTGTGGAGCCAAATTCTGGGGACATATTGCCGATAGTGGCGCGATTAGCCAGTGGCACTGCTCCCACGCCGTCACCGTAGAATTCAACGAATTTGCCGACAACTCCGTGTTCGCGCAGCATCTGAGTGATCGTCAAAACCACGTCAGTTGCTGTGGAGCCAGGTGGGATTGATCCGGTGAGTTTGAAGCCGACAACCCGTGGAATCAGCATGGAAACCGGCTGGCCCAACATGGCCGCCTCGGCTTCGATGCCGCCCACTCCCCAGCCGAGAACGCCTAGGCCATTGACCATCGTCGTATGGGAATCGGTCCCCACACAGGTATCGGGATAAGCCTGGAGGACGCCATTATTTTCCTGCGCCATCGTCACTCGGGCGAGGTATTCGATGTTGACCTGGTGGACGATACCCGTCCCTGGGGGAACGACTTTGAAATTCTCAAAGGCCGTCTGCCCCCAGCGCAGGAACTGGTAGCGTTCCTGGTTGCGCTGGTATTCGATGTCCATGTTCTGCTCGTAGGCTCGTGGAGTGCCGAATACGTCAATCTGGACCGAATGATCTATGACGAGTTCTGCCGGATTAAGGGGGTTGATGGTATCTGGATCGCCACCAAGATCTGTCACAGCTTCGCGCATAGTGGCAAGATCAACTACGCAGGGAACGCCGGTGAAGTCTTGCATAACGACGCGAGCCGGAGTGAACTGAATCTCATGCTCAGGCTCTGCCGCTGGATCCCAGCTAGCTAAGGCGGTAATCTGCTGGGCTGTTACGTTTGCACCATCTTCGGTACGCAACAAATTCTCTGCCAAAATCTTGAGCGAGTATGGCAGCTTTTCGGTGCCTGATACGGCATCGAGCCGGAAGATTTCGTAGGTCCGACCCGCAACTTCGAGGGTCGATTTCGCCGCGAAACTATCGATGCTCATTTCTCTCCAATCACGCGATTATCTTGACATCAAGATACCAGTTGGCAGTGGTCATGTCTATCACTTATGGAAAGAAGCGTGTTTACCGTAACCGGCGAAGCACACTCACAATTTCCACATGATGGGTGTGCGGGAAAATATCGTAAGCGACAATGCTTTCGAGATATCTCCCACATGAGAGTAATTCTGCCACGTCTCGGGCCATTGACGCAGGATCACAGGAAACTAACACCACATGTTCAGCCGGACACCGTGCTAATTCACCCGCTATTCCCACGCCTAAACCGCTGCGGGACGGATCAGCAATCACCACCTCGGCATCAGCGACTAGATCAGATAAGCCCACCTCTAAGCGTTGGCAATGCGCCTGCGCCCAGGGGTAGGCGCGTAGATTCTCTCGAGCATCCGTAACGGCCTGCTCTGCTCCTTCATACGTGTGCAGCACCCCGCGCTCTCCAAGGCGCACAGCAATCGGCACAGAAAACAGCCCCGAACCGGAATACAGCTCCACCACATTCATCTCGGGCTCAATACCCGCTGGGGCGAGCACTGCCTCCATTAACGCCTCTGGCGCATGGTGATGGACCTGCCAGAAGTTACGTGCATGAACTCGATACGTCACATCCCCATAACGGGTATGTACCGCCTCAGTAATATGCGTATGAGCTCGCTTCCCCGGAGCGCTAAACACCTCATCCCCCACGCATAGCACGGGATCCCCCAGTGCCGGCTGAACCGCGCGAACTCGCATCTTCGTCGGAATATCCGTATCCCATGCCGCCCCAAACAGATCTAGTGAATCCAGGCGAGAATCCGCCATCGGCATATGCGCAATAGGAGTCACATCGTGCGAGCGCTCTAAGGTCATCCCCATCCCCGTCGGGCACTTCGTCAGATCAATACGAGTACGTGTATGCCAACCGTCACCATCGTCTACTGCTAACACTGGCACGCCCGAAGAACCAATCTGTTCGCGCAGCCGAGCGCCCCCAATACGATCAATGACGTGATCGATAACCTGAGATTTTAATTGCCGCTGATAGGAGATCTCGATGTGCGAAAAATCTGCCGCACCAGTTACTCCCACCGCACCCTGCGCCCAGAACGGAATACGACGATGCGGGCTAGGCGTATAGACGTCAACAACATTCGCTTCCCAATAGGCCCGCTTTTTCTTCGTGACCTGGACCTCGACGTCTTCGCCAGGAATCGCACCGCGCACAAACATCACGCGCCCCTGCGTTCCCATCGTCTCCTCGTCTGCCGCTAACCGAGCAACGCACACCCCGCCGTGGCCAATATCCCCTACTGTTACGCGCACGTCACTCCCCCTGACCACGCAGACGGTACGGAACCTCGCACACTGTCACACCTGGTTCAAACCGCAAATCGTTGATAATCCGCGGCGTGGAATGTCGAACAAAGAATTGCTCCCACGACCCTGTGGCAATCACACGCGGAATAAAAACCGTCACAACATCCCCCGGATGTAGCCGCAATCGCTCGCGGACGTAAGCAATAACCGGACGGCGCACCGCCCCTTTCGGCTCTCCCAAAATAGTCAGATCAACCGGCACTTGCGCCTGCTGCCAGGCCTGGCGAATTTGACGGGTCTGAGTGGGATCAACATCGACGCAGACTGCGGTGAGCGAAGAAAAGCGGAAAGAACGCGCCCACGTCACCGCACGCAACGAGGCTTGATCCACCCGATCAATGAGAACAACACCGTGAACTCGGGTCGGCAATGGGGTCAAACTCCCCCGATTTGCTAGCTCCAAACGAGTATTCACCTTGCGCTGCCCCCGCGAATAGACTAGTAAGAACAACACCGGAACACACAGGGAGACAATCCCGGAAGCCGCCCAGAACGGTTGGGCATAACACACGGCTGCCAGCACCACCAGGCTCAGCACAAAGAAACCGCGAAATACCCACGTCAGGGCAATTGCTCGATGCCGTTTGCTCGCATCCGTAGATTCGTTGAGGATCGCCTTTGACCGCGAAATCATTGCCACTGCAGTAAATGCCTGCATGATAAAGACGGTAAAGACGAATACCACCGCATGAGAGCGCGTCGAGTCCAAAACGAAAGTCACCGCTGCTGCCAGCAAGCCAATAAGTGCCACAATCATACGACGCGGACGCACCGCATCTTTTGCCGCCAAACGACGCGGCAGCAAACCGTCAATTGCTAATTCTCGCAACAGACGTGGCAACTGGCGATAGGCTGAATACGCCGCCAGCAAGCCTAAAACGATGTAGAGCACCACCAATACGATTTGACCAGCTCGCCCAAAGAAAGCAACCGCCATTGACAAAGAGGGAATCGCCACACGACGACCAGGCATACGCAATGCCGTAACGAAATACAGCGTCACCGCAATCAATATGACTGCCGGAACCATTGCCTTTAGTAAGGTGCGCGGAACAATGCGCCGATGATCGTGCGGGCTGAGGATACGTTCTGAGACGAAAATCGTCACCGCTCCAACCATCGCCCCACCGAGAGCTGCCTCCACGAAAGGATGGTAGCGCCCCATATTCACCTGCGTATTTAACGCATTTTCCCGAGCCGAGCGAATCTCTTCAAAGTTCACTCCCCCGACGAGTTCCTGGATCATGGCATATCCCAGAACAATACTCAGCCCCAGCAGCGCGAGAAAGCTCAAGATAATGATCGGTCGCGTATGCAAAGCCAACCGCCCGCTGAATACGATCACCGCAATCGCAATGATGATCGCTGGCTCAATAGCAATAGACCACGAGACGTTGACAACAGAGTTAAATGAGGTGACGGCGATTTCCACCCCCAGAATAATGATGAGGGCATAGCCGAGAATACGGGCTGCCGACACAATCAATCCGGCCCAATGGTCGATATGGCGCTCAGCAAGCTGATGTGAGGAACGACGCGGGACTTCTGTAAACAGCAAACGCACAGAGATCATGCTCATCGCGAGGGAAATCACGGCAGCAAAAAAACCGATAGCCATTGCTGGCCCAGCTACCGAATATGACACGGCGCGCAGGATAATTTGCGGCACCATGACGGTACATAATGCGATAACCACTACCGAGGTCGATCGGGATACAGAACGGACCTTATCGGCACCTAACACCACTGAACGGAATTTTGACACATGTTTTAGGTTACGCTTTATTGCCGATTGCGGTAGCGTCTGTAGCGTGCATTTTGTCATTATGGGCTGCGGCCGTGTCGGCTCAGCACTCGCAACGAATCTCGTCGATCGCGGACACTCCGTATCCGTCATCGACCAAAACCCTGTCGCTTTCAACCGTCTTCCCGACGATTTCCCCGGCCAACAGGTCACCGGCCTCGGATTTGACCGCGGTGCTCTGCGGCAAGCCGGAATAGAAGATGCCTTTGCTTTTGCCGCGGTATCGAACGGAGATAACTCAAATATCATTGCGGCGCGAGTAGTTCGCGAACTCTACGGTGTCGAACGTGTCGTCGCACGTATCTACGACTCCTCGCGCGCCAGCATCTATCAACGGATGGGAATTTCCGTCGTCGCTCCAGCAGCGTGGACTGCCGATCAGGTAATGCGCAATCTCATCCCGATTGGCCCGCACGTGGAGCACGTCGATTCGGCAACAGGCGCCGCCCTGTTCTATGTAGACGTCGATCCGTCCTGGTACGGCAAGAATATTGCCACTATTGAACGCCTCGCAGGTGCGCGCGTCGCATATCTGACTCGCAACGTCAAACTCGTGGTGCCACATGCCGATAGCGTGCTACAAGATGGGGATGAATTGCGTTTTATTGCCCCGCTGGCTAAAGCCACGGCAATCCAGCGAACTATGAACCACCCCTGTGAGAAGGAGACGCTGTGAAGCTCGTTATCGCTGGAGCCGGATCCGTCGGCCGCTCTATCGCCCGATCCATGATCGAACAAGGACACGACGTAGTACTCATTGACCACAAGCCAGAGGGCATGCGCGTTGCCTCCGTTCCTGAGGCTGATTGGATCATGGGCGACGCCTGTGAGCTATCAGTGCTCAATACGGCCGGAGTTGATGACGCCGACGTCGTTGTTGCCACCACTGGCGACGATAAAGCCAATCTCGTTATGTCTTTGCTGTGCAAAACTGAATTCGGCGTACCCCGAGTGATCGCTCGCGTCTCAAATCCGGCGAATACTTGGTTATTTGACGAGACATGGGGGGTCGATGTCGCAGTTTCCACTCCGCAGATCATGTCTGAGATCATTGAGGAATCCATTTCAACTGGTCGCATTGTGCGCCGGTTACGCCTTGACGCAAACGCCTACCTTTACCAGGGAACCGTCCACCCACGAGCCGTGATGGTGGGCAAGATGCTCAGCGAGATCGAGTTTCATCCAGATATTGTCATGTGTGCGATTATTCGTGACGAGATCCCTATTACCGCCACCCCAGATGTCACAATCGAGGGTGAGGATCACCTCATGTTTATTGTGCGCGGCTATCAGCTTAACGATCACGAGCAACGCGAAGCACGCCAGGAGGCCCTGCAGCAGATGCGGGAACTGCTAAATGCCGCCACACCGACTAATGTTGCTGCCCCTGAGGTACCGAACGAACCATCAGCCACGTAAACCAGGCAACCAAGGCAAATAACGGCATCCCCATGAAGAGACGGGCGATGCCGAGAGCTTGGGTGGCATGGGCGAGATATAACGGCCCTTGAACGGCAATACGCACCAGGAAAAGCAAGAGCCACATCCATGTGACCTGATAGTAGCGCCGACGCAAAACGCGTTGCGCCGGATCTGTGCGCCACGCCGTGCCTTCTGAGCGTAAAAACCCAATGAGGACGCCTAAGGCTGGCCAGCGAATCAGAAGTGAAAGGGCGAGGGCAATCCCGTAGCCGATATTCGTCAGCAAACCTGTAACGAAGAAATTAGCCGATTGACCGCTCTTCCATGCGATCACCGCAGAAACCGCAATCGCAATGAGCCCACCAATGGCAGGTAGCACCGTAATACGCTGGATAGCGCGCACCACGATTCCGGCTACTGCTGCCCCGACGGAAACCAGCAAGCATAGGGCCAGGGAGCAGCGGCACGCATACATGATGAGGAAGATAAGAGTCGGCACGGAGGATTCAATAATCCCCCGCCATCCACCAAGCGCATCGAGAACATGGAAATCTTCCGCTAAAGCCGCTCGTATGCCGGTGCTCTGCTCACTCATCGCGCTCCTCGACAACCCGAAATACTGGATTGAAAACCGTGGGTACCCCATGTACCCGTTGCAATGCCCCTCGCACCCGAACTTTGCTGCCAATATCGAGGCAATGTAGATCGCGACGAGACATGAAATACAGCACGACGATCTCGCTACCAATCTGAAGATGGACTAGCACCCGTGGCGTCTGCCCGATTCCCGGATAGGTAATCGAGCGAACCACGCCCGTCGCGCTGATCCGACGGGTCATGAGCGTTCGCGCTTAGCCGGTTGCGGAACGGATAGTGGAAGGAGCTCCCGTGGCGGATGTGGACTCTGCCCGCGCGCCACCACAACCTGACGAACGATCTCCAGCAGCTCGTGGGCTGCCTCATCGTCCCCACCGGCCTTGCCGTACAGGGTAGCGCGCAGTAGCCAACGTGGACCGTCAATACCGATGAATCTGTGTGGGGCGAGAGAGGTGCTATCCGGAACGGGCATCCGAGCGTGCAATTCTGGCCCGAACTCCCCCTCAACTACCTGCGAGGTTCCCCCTTGGCTCGCGATGGAGGTCATAATATCCCCGCGAACCGCATCCCATAACCCGCGCGAACGCGGTGCCGCAAAAGCCTGAATTTGCAGCGCAGATCCGTCGATGGCATAAACCAGACCTAGTAGCTGGCCGGTACGCCGATCCCCCGTGAACTGCACTTGAGCCTCAGGGATCAACGGGATCCACAGCGATCCAGCATCGAGGCGTTCGCCGATCCCATCCACCTCAGACTCATCGAATGGACCATTCGCCCGCACACCGAGATCATGTTCTGCGGATTGTGCCAACTGATCGCGCACCAGATCTGCTTGTGTCAAATCTTGCGCTGCCTGCCCGTTACGGGACGCGTCATCACCGGAATTCGTCTTACGCGAAAACCAACCCATACTCAGCACCTCTTAGCAAGGACGTCAGGATGCGCAATCGGCGCACACTGGCAATCCATTTTCTTCATAGGCAAGCTGGGAACGATGATGCACTAAAAAGCACTGCGAGCAGGTAAATTCATCATCTTGCGCCGGAATGACTGCCACGGAAAGTTCTTGATCCGATAAATCCGCACCCGGGAGCTCGAAACCTTCAGCAGCTTCAACCTCGTCTTCATCGACTGAGCTGGACTGATGATCCGTATTACGAGCCTTCAGTTGCGTGAGCGAATCTTCTTTCAGATCTTCGTCTTGCTTACGTGGCGCATCGTAGTCTGTAGCCATGAGTTAACTCCCAATAGACAATGTTCACCGTCTTTGTACCAAAGGTTGCCGATTTATACAAGGTGAGACGATGAATCTCGCGAGTCGGACGTCACAATGGCCGGCAGAAACTCAAACACGCCCGAAAGATCCGCTGACAAATTGTGCTATTAATGGCACTCTGGAGAGGAACGCCGAGGAGGACACATGGTGGAGTTAGAGCTGTTGGGTTTGCAAGACAATGGGATGCTTGCACTGAACGACTCCGAGGGTAATCGCTATCTTCTCCCTATCACCGATAAATTGCGTGCCGCTTTGCGCACAGATATTGAGGTAACAGACGCCGCGGAGCCTCACCCAATGAGTATTCGGGAGGTTCAGGCGCATATCCGCGCTGGCTTATCCGTCACCGAAGTGTCCGAAATCTCTTCCTATCCGGCTTCGCGTGTTGCATCCCTGGCGAACCCTATTATTCGGGAGCGAATGTACACTGCAGAAATGGCCAGAGGATTTCGCCAAGGGCGGGAATTGGGCGATATGACGTTAGAGGAGCTGGTGGTATCTCGACTGGTTGCCCGCGATGTCGCAGAATCCGATATTTCCTGGGATGCCTACCGCAAGGAAGAAGAACCGTGGATGCTTGTGGCCCGCTATATATGTGGCGATAAGGAGCACACCGCCTTGTGGCGAGTCAATCTTCGTTCCCGCACAGTCAACGCAGCAAATGACGAAGCTATCTGGCTGACCGAAACACAAATTCCTGCTCCCACTTCACCGTGGCGCCCCGTCAATACTCCGGCTATGAGTGCCGATTCCGGCGATGATGCCCGCGGTCGGCGTAAATTACACACCGCTATCGACGCCCATCCCGCAGCAGCCGGAACGCCGGTTGATATTGACCTCATGTTGGATGCGTTGAATTCTCGTCGTGGCACTGCCCAGCCCATGCCGTTTCTGACGGATCCCTCTGCGTCTTCTCCTGCGTCACACAATGAGACGAGCAGTTCTGCCGAATCCTCCGCAGGTGCCGATATTCTCAGTTTCCCGACGATGGGGAGCACAACTGGGGTGGGGCATGCCATTTCTGGATCGTCTGCGCTGCAGGATTCCTATGAGAATGATTCGCCAAGCGATACCCCGGATTCCGCGTTAGCTGCTGACGCCACCTCAGGAGCATCTATCTCAGGGGAAAATGATGATGCACATCGCGTTGGGCCGCGCGCCGTCACCGCAATCAGTGTGCCATCAGTATCTTCGCCAGAGGCCTCCCTGCATAACACCGAACCTGCAGTAAAAGCTGATTCTGCTTCCTCTGCGCCGGAATCAGCCGAGGAAGCCTTGCCTGGTTTAGATGTCGTCGCGCCAGAAAAGACGAAGAAGCCCGCAAAGAAACGCCGCTCCCGTCCAGCCCTGCCGACCTTTGATGAAATCGTCTATGGGCAAGCACGCTCAGATCGCGAGGATCGCTAGCATCGCTTCGTTTAGGGAACGCTAGGTTTTCTCCGCCATATTGATTGCGTTTTGTGCGTTCTCTTTCCAGGGGATTTTCTTTTCTGTTTCTTCCTTTTGCAGTTTTCCTCCGAGTGGTTACGTCTACTTCACTCGCGTATTCCGTTCGCCTGATGAGCCCTACCTAGTTAATATCCCTGCCTAGCTGCTGCCACGCGTATTTTCCCTCTCACCGTCTTCCCTCTCACCGTCTTCCCTCTCACCGTCTTCCCTCTCACCGTCTTCCCTCTCACCGTCTTCCCTCTCACCGTCTTCCCTCTCACCGTCTTCCCTCTCACCATCTTCCCTCTCACCATCTTCCTGGGCACTACCGCGAAAATATCTCGAAACAATATTCATTTTCTGTAATTTTTCGAGGCAGTTTCCGACATTAGATATGCCCCAAAACCGAACACATTTCAGGTGTGACTACACTCATTCTTTCACAGGATTCACAACCGCTTTGAACTGCGACTTTTCCGCAATATAAAGCGAATAATTCAACACTATCGCGGTTGTTGATTTCCGTGTTTTCTCGTATGATGAGATGAACAGTTTTCCACTTTATCCACGTTCGGTGAGTAAGGCTGACACACATGGTTGTTTTTTCTTCAGGTAGCGAGCAGAGTATGTCCACGTCATATTTCGTTCGCCGCGCTGGAATTTTCGGACTCGTTAGTGCATTAATGCTCAGCGGCTCGGTATTTGGCATGGGTCAAGCCCCTGCTCACGCTGCCGAGCCCACAGTCGAGCCGCTGACGGCGCAAAGCGCACAAAAGATTGTCGATGGCGAGGTGCATTGGTGCGGTAACGACCGCAACGGCCTCGTTGATCGTCTCCTCGTCAATCACGCTCCGCTCCAACCCGATGCAGATGATGATGGCGATGGTATTGCTAACAAAGACGAGTTAGGTACATTCACAAAAGACGGCGAGCTGTGTTACGCCTACACCTCACATCCGCTTCTTGCCGATACCGATGGTGATGGAATCACTGATAAAGCCGACGCTCATCCGCTTATGTGGGATGTGCAAACTCGCGACGCTATCATGTTCCAGCGAGTTGCTTATCGTGACGATATCTACCTGCGCAATCTCTTTGATCCCGCCTCCAATTACTCGGAAAAGGATTGGTACGAAGATAACTCCGAATATGGAGTCATGCGTCTGGAGCTCACTCCTTACTGGGATGTCGTCAAAACCTGGCACAACCAAAAGGATTCCTTCGACGCCCAGCTATATGCTTTCAGCAACAAGCTCTATCCCTTCTTACAGGGCAACTCCACACACATGGTTGCCATCCGCGGAACTGACGGGAATAAAGGCGATCTCGGTAGCGATGCCGCTTTGGCCTTGGGCGCATGGCCGAGACAAGGATACGACGCCCAAAACCTTGCCGATGAGATCTTCAGCAACCGCTACCCGAATGTCTACGTTACCGGCCACTCTCTCGGTGGTTTCTTAACGCAGATCTTTACCGTTCGATCCCTGGGCGAAAAATATGGCTCGCCTGTGTACCACAAGAATTTCAAAGACTATCGGATTGACGAACCAGGGCAAAAGTACAACTCCGAGTTCCGTCGGGCTTATACCTTCAACGCCCCGAAAATTCGATGCACCTCATCCGATTGGATGTGCGCCTATCAAGCGGTTGGCGACGTCATCACCCAAGAAATGGGATCATTGCACTATCGCACGGCTAACGATTCCGTTACGAATATTACCGGCGCATTTGAAGGTGCAAAGACCTTAGATAGCTCAGCTAACGGTCACGGTTCCAAATCTTTCTTTGAAGATAAATACATTGATATTGACGGATTTAGCGTTGGAAAGCGCCGCGGTTTTGATAAGGGTCAAGGATACCAAGATCCCAATATTGCACATGCTGGCATGATCGCTCTGACGACGGTCGAGCTGCGTACCCAAGACGGTAAAACCGTTTCGAAGAAGGCGCTCGCAAAAACGGCAGATGAACTCAAAGCGCTCTCCCCAAGCACCTATCTTGGCGATTACACGCCGGTAGGCGAGGTTGCTCCCCTGCAGGTTGGTGAGCACCGCGTTATCGTCGTCCAGGAACGAGCATATCCGGTGACGTACGTCTTCACTGATGGTAATCAAGAGGTAGCTCGCAATGAATACATGGTGAAAGTCGGTAGCCAATTCACCCCTCCGGAACTGCCTAAGAGCACCAACCCTGATTACTCCTACAGCTACAGTGGCAACTTGCCAACGCCAGACACCGCCACGCTGAATGCTCCGCAAACCTATACGATCCGACTCAATCGAGTTCCTATTTATTACACGACCTACGTCAAACTCGTTGAAGCCGGAACAACGGTCGCAGAGTACGCCATTCAATCAAAGCCTTCTGAGGGATCAACACCCATCGTTCTCGATGATTCCAAGCTCCCGCAGGGGTATCAATACGTCGGGACTCCCGGAAAGTTGACGGCAAATACCGTCAACACTATTGCCGTGGAGAAAAAGAAGTACCAGGTTACTTTCGTCTATCAAGATGAAAACGGCAAAGAGCTAAAGACTGATCAGATCACTGTAACGCACGGATCGGACGCCAAATACGATCTCGTTCTTCCCGATGGATATGGCGTCAGTAAAGACGCAACAGTTACCATGCCGAAGAACGTCACCAAGGATGAGCGCGTCATTATTCCGTGCTCCCCAACGGCAGCCGAAAAAGTAACTGTGACGATTCGATACGTCGATGCCCTCACAAAGACGCAAATCGGCGATATTATCACCTTCCAACAGGCCGCCGGATCTATTATCACTGTGCCAGCCGAACTGCCGGCACACCCACAAGCAAGCGAACACAGATATTACGTTGTCGATCCTGACTATCAGCTCCCAGATAAGCCAGTGTATGGCGATACCGCCGTGCAGATTCCGCTGCGCACAGGTATTGCTGCAAGCAACATCTCCGCCGAGACGAAACCGACTCGCCACCACGTGGCTGTGGTCTACCGAGATGGCGACCGCGATATCTCCACAGATCAATTCGACCTGCCGTATGGGGCACACATTCCGGTAGCTGCACCAGCCAGTAATAGCGGCAACTACAGCTACGAGGATAAATACAACCATCTCAGCGTTCGCAGTTCTGAGACAATCGTTGTTCCCCTCACGTTCACGCCTTATACCTACACCGTCACCGTGAAGTACATGTATGGGGCAACGGAAGTTCCCAGCACTAATAATGCTCCTCAGAGTGTGCGACACGGGGAAAAGGCTCTCATCACGGTTCCTGATCCGGATACCTACCAGGTAGATCCGCAATGGGTGAATCCAGAGATTACCGCTTCTCAAGTACTGAGTGTGCCACTAGTAAAGAAAGCTCAACCTGCACCGGATACCCCACAGCCGGTTGTGACGCAGTATCGAGTTGCCGTCACCTACGTCTATCACGGGCAAAAGGTGGGAACCGAGAACATTATGGTTGCTTCTGGCGGTCAACCGGCTTACACCTTGCCCTCGTATCCCAACGAGATAGGCAATCCAGAGCAGTATTTCTATACACTGCCGATGGATTACGAATATCCGACGATCACGTCCGATACGGAACTCACCGTTCCCCTCGAACTGACTCGGGTTATTGAGCCGCGTTTCTCCGCTAAAACGCTCGTCGATGGTGTATCGGCTGTTGCGGCAGAGTCAGGGTCACAGCCGCAGGCTGAAATATCCGTTGCCGGTGGAACGCATCAGATCGACGCTGACCTGAGCTACTACGATCTCGCTGCGGGTGAGAAGTATCGCGTTGTCACCCGTCTTGAACGGATTAATCCTGATGGCTCGACCACCGCAGCTACCCGAGTAGATACCGATGGTCAATCACGGGAAATCGTCATCACGGCCTGCTATATCGCCGGTACCGCCGACGCTACAGCCTCGACTCCAAACACCGCCGTCCCCTGCGATACTGATAACAGTGCCGGCTCTGGTAGTCGCGAGGATGATCCTGGAGTGATCGCCCATAACACGGTTGCCGGCTCCTGGAAAGTCACTCTTGGCAGCCTTAACATTGAACCAGGTCGCTACCTGTTAGCTCATCACATCATCACGGATATTGACGCTGACGTGACACCGCGTGAGCAGTGGATGAGCGTGGCAGATACGAAGAATCGCTGGCTGACGTTCAACGTCACTCCGGCAACGGCACCGGCAGTTATTCCGGCGACGCCGCAACCAGTTACACCGCCAGCTACTCCCGCTACTCTTCCAGCCGCGGTACATCGTGGGGCTGCTGCGTTGCCGTTAACCGGCGCTCAGCTACCGATCGGTTTAGCCGTAATGCTCACGCTCAGCGGCATTGCGCTGGCTATCCTTAGCCGCCGGCACCGTTCATAGCCGCATTTCCGCTAAGTGGGGTGTGAGGAACGGATTATCTGTTTCTCACACCCCACTCTTATCCTCACTGGAAAATACAACGGGTAGCAAACTCTTCTGATACCGCGTATCATGCGAGCATCCCCACGATTAAAGCTAATAAGTCAGTGCTGCTATAACAGAGCCGTTATAGGAGCTGTTATAGCAGCCGGACGATTCCCCTGTTAACGCAGGCAGCTCCCGCAAAAACTCCCGCAATTACGCAATGGCACGGCAGGTTGCCAAGCACCCGCGCCGTAGATCACTCAACAAAAGCATTCAGCAGTAAGCAAATAACGGGGAACCAATATTATTAACGCAGATCAACAAGGAGCGGAATCTCCATCTCCGCCGGAGTCAGTGAACCATGTACGCCAATCAAGGACATCGCCGACGGACTTTGCACCCGAGAATCCACAACCACGTAGTCCTCACGCGCAAAAACCAGGACGTCACCGATGACCTGCCGCAGTTGCGGCGTCACCTCGCCGAATAGACCGCATGAGATCGCTTCATCCGCAGTATAAATCCACGCTCGATCTTCTAATACATCTCGGTAGTGTTGCGCCACTTCGTCGGGGCACGCACTGTACAGATGCACCGCACGGGATTCCCCCGCCACCACATCCACGTCAGCTTTCAACTCACGGTATTGCGCAATATTGATTGCCTCACGCGCATCGATCATGCCGTGATCGGCTGTCACGATCAGTAACGTCTGCGCAGGCAACATGCGCCGCAACCGCCGTAATTCCGCGTCAAAATGTTCTAGCTGCGCAGTCCACGATTCGGATTGCCATCCATGCTTATGACCCGTGGAATCTAAATCTCCCCAATACAGATAGACGATATCTGCTCCCCCGCGTAACTGGGCGAGCGCGGCGTCAACTCGTTGCGATAAATCCTGCGCCACAACTGTCTGACCCCCGCGTAATGCCGCATTCGTCAAACCAGAGTTCACATACTTCTTCGGCTGGATCTTCACTAAACTAATTGGTTTGCCGTCATCAACCCGACGCAGATCCCCCGCCTCGCAGCGCTCAAAGAAACTTGGCACAGGCTGCCACGCCACCGGATCGACCTGCGGATGATTCCATGCAATCAGATTGAAAATATCATTCGTCTGTGGCACCCGTAAGGCATAGCCAGCCATGTGGGTACGCCCCGGCAGGCACCCCGTACCAAAGGCACTGATCCCCGCCACTGTCGTTGAGGGAACCACGGTGACGATAGGATCGCCTAAACCAATACTCCGAATCGTTGGCGCATGCCCTAACCGTTGCGCTAACTGGTGATACCCCAACCCGTCAACCAGAACAACGCAGGCCCGCCGCGCTTGTGGGAATTCAAAATGGCCAGAGCGGGATGGCTCCGTCGAAGTATCGTCAATACCAATCGCCCGGAAGATACTCGGAATAACCTCAGCTAGTTCACCGATTCGGCTGATCGTCAGCGGTCGTTTAGTCATTGCGGGCTATCGCCGCCTCTAACGCAGCGACAAAATGTAGGCCGCGGGCAAATTGTTCTTCATCTGCTTCACGATCAATAAATACGCCCATATCCTCGTTGGTCACCACTGCGACGTAACCGTGCTCATTGACGCACGCCGGATCATCACAGCTCGCTGGATGGATCTCTTGAGTCCACGTCAACCCCCAGCGCAGCCGCAAGAACACCGAATTCAGCTCCCCGATACCGCCATCGGTAAAACCACGCCGTCGGCAAATAATGTGTTCTTTAATCTGGGCAATACGGATGGTATGAATTGTTGTTGCCCATTCACCACGCTCATCCAGATCATGGATGGTGTCTGTGCTGATCGTCAGTAGGCGCGCGGGCGTCAGGATATACACCATGAGATGCTCATAGACGGAATCAATATCGAATACAGTTTCCGGGCGAATATAAAATGAGCAGATTGGCTCTGCTCCCACCGCCTGCTCGATATCCTCCCATAGCGGAGATTGACCCGCTGGATTTTGGATGATTACGGCTTTTAGTTCATCGTGCAAATCTTGATCCACGTCGCTATTGTCCCAAATCTCATCCTGTTACCGCACGACTCGTCAGCAACATCACGCCGACACAGCGCCCGATATCGCCAGGTCATAGCGCGAACCGCCCGATAATGGGCAAATGGCGAAGACTACAGAGCACATCGTCGATATTGACGTCTCCCAGGAGATGCGCACATCTTTCCTTGAGTATTCCTACTCGGTGATCTATGCGCGCGCTTTACCGGATGCACGCGACGGGCTGAAACCAGTTCAACGCCGAATTCTCTACCAGATGGACCGCATGGGATTGCGTCCCGATCGCGCACACGTCAAGTCCTCGCGCGTGGTCGGCGAGGTTATGGGGCGCCTCCACCCTCACGGCGATGTGGCAATCTATGACGCTATGGTTCGATTAGCTCAACCCTTCACGATGCGTCTTCCCTTGGTTGACGGGCATGGCAACTTCGGCTCACTTGATGATGGTCCGGCTGCACCCCGATACACCGAAGCTCGGCTCGCCCCCGCAGCCATCGCTATGACTGCCTCACTGGACGAAGACGTCGTCACTATGTTGCCAAACTATGACGGCTCCGATACCCAGCCGGAGGTTTTGCCAGCAGCGATCCCGAATCTGCTGGTCAATGGCACATCTGGCATCGCCGTTGGAATGGCGACGAATATGGCGCCACATAATCTCAATGAAGTAATCGCCGGCGCCCAACATCTGCTTATGCACCCAGAGGCGAGCTTAGATGAGTTAATGCGTTTCATTCCAGGGCCGGACCTGCCAGAAGGCGGAAAGATCGTCGGGCTAGATGGCGTGCGGCAAGCCTACGAGACTGGTCGCGGGATCTTCCGTACCCGAGCAACTGCCCATATTGAAAATATTTCTGCCCGCAAAAAGGGAATCATCTTCACCGAATTGCCCTACCTCGTCGGGGTAGAAAAGGTTATTGAAAAGATCAAAGACGGCGTCCAATCCAAGAAGCTGCAAGGTATCTCTGGGGTACAGAACCTCACTGATCGCAAGCATGGCACCCGCTTGGTCGTGGAAGTGAAGAATTCTTTTAATCCAGAAGCCGTTCTTGCCGCGCTGTATCAAAACACCCCCTTGGAAGAGTCTTTTGGAATTAACAACGTCGCCCTCGTTGACGGTCAGCCACGTACTCTAGGATTAAAACAACTCCTTGAAGTATTCCTTCACCACCGCGTTGACGTCACTCGCCGACGCACACAATTCCGCCTAGCGAAAGCCAAAGATCGACTCCACTTAGTCGATGGCTTGCTCATGATCTTGGTTGATATTGACGAAGCCATCGCGGTCATTCGCTCGTCGGATGATTCGGCCATGGCCTGCGATCGCCTGATGAAAGTCTTTGATCTGAGTGAGGTACAGGCCGAATATATCCTGCAGTTACGTTTGCGCCGGCTGACGAAGTTCTCTCAGCTAGAGCTAGAAGCAGAACGTGACCAACTGCGCGATACTATCGCTGAATTGACGGAAATCCTTGAATCTGAGCGGGCTTTACATCAGCTCGTCTCCGATGAACTTGGGCAGGTCGCACAAGAATTTGGCACTCCCCGTCGCACTGTCTTACTTGAAGCTGAAGCGGCTGCCCCAACTGGCGCAGAAAAGCCCCTTCGAGTCGCTGATGACCCGTGCTGGGTCATTCTCTCAGCCGATGGGCGTATCGCGCGAATCGTCGGAGAAAATCCTCCGAGCCGCAGCGGGCCACGCTCCACTCATGACACGGTTGCTGGGCTTGTTTACACCACTAATCGTTCCCATGTGGGTCTGCTGTGTTCTGATGGCTCGCTACAGCGGCTCTCTGTTTTGGATATTCCCGCTATTCCAGATACCGAGGCTGCCCCGAGTTTGAGCGCGGGGGCGCAGGCAAATGAGCTTATCCTCATGGGTAAGGGCACTCGCATTATTTCCCTCGTAGATTTAACCTCGGATGCCTCTCCCCTAGCCATTGCAACGGCACAGGGCAAGATCAAACGAGTCAAGCCCGATTATCCTGATAAGGGAAGCATAGATCTTATTACCCTGCTTGACGATGACGTCGTTATCGGCGCTCACCCTGCCACGGATAACGATCAGATTGTTCTGGTAACGTCCAATGCTCAGCTCTTACGTTTTGATGCCGACGCTGTTCGCCCCCAAGGGCGTAGCGGGCAGGGAATCGTCGGCATCCGCCTTTCCCCTGACGCACAGGTTATCGCAATGGGTGTTGTTCCTCGCGATGATCTTGCCGCGCACGGCGTTGTTACTATCGCCGGAACGTCTACGTCCTTGCCTGGCACAATGCCCGGATCAGCTAAAGTCACTCCCCTGGATCGCTACCCCGCAAAAGGGCGCGGCACCGGCGGGGTTCGCACGCAACGATTCGTGCGTGGCGAAGATATCCTGCAACGGGCCTGGGTTGGGCCGCTCCCGCCTCGGGCAAGTGGCCCACACGGTAAGCCGGTGCCACTGCCCGAGATTGACGAACGCCGCGATGCCTCCGGCAGTGTGCTGACGCATGTGGTTAGCGCTATCGGATAATCATCGTCGATAGCTTACGCGCAGAAAACCGAGCGAGCAGGGCGGCTATAGGCGTTTTGCTCGCTCGGTTTTCTGCGCGTTACCGCCGTCATCTACTACCCCTAAGCCATATCCTGTGCTATTCACCCTCGCTAGCTACTTACCGCTACCTTTCGCGAGCGCCGTATGCCTTGTAGCGACCAGCTCATTACGTCCTGCGTCCTCGCCATATCTCGATATGTATGCTAGCTAGTAAACATAAGCACGCCGATACCGCACAGTGGCACAAATCGCCGAATATTAACTATGACGTTGTGCCTTTCGGTTTCAGAACGTCTATGCGGCTACCTGGCGTATGCGTCACCCGCAGTCGAATCGTCACCCAGTCGCATTATCGCCACTCGAATTGCGTCGGAAAATCGGCTGCGTGTATTCCGTTTTCTCTGACCATCCCTGCGTTACGGCGATACCGTATTAACGCGCTATTTTGTTATCGCGCTCAGCTAGACGTCAATGGTGAGAATATTCGTCTGGGCTACCCGCTGGAAACCAAAATGCTCAAAGACCGTCACTAATTGTTCCCCGTTATTCCCTGAAACAATATCGACGTCAATCCCAATAAAAGATAATCCGGCTGAACGGAAACGATCCATTGCAGTCATAATGAGCGAGGTTGCCACATGCTTTCCCCGCCAATCAGGTAAGACGACAATCTCTTCAACGTAACCTTCATCAATGACGTCATGACCTTGCGGGCTTACCGCAGAAGCAAATCCAGAGGCGAGCAGATAACCTGCCAAACGTGGCCGATCACCAAACATATCCACAGCAGCGAGGCACCATTCGCCGCGCATTGAATCCAGCCGCGCCGACCACATCGCCTTATTATGCTTCGACCACGCTGGAGTTCGCGCCAATACGCGGTTATGAGCTTTGCGCGCGTCATTAACCCATTCGGAGGACAACGGCACAATATGCATATACGGCGAAAGCTCCACGACCTCATGCATCTGCGCTAAATCGCGCCGCATTTGCACGAATCTCGATTCCTCCTGGAAACCTAATTCTTGAGCGAGGGAAAGCAGCACCCGATGTTCGGCATCCACGTACATACGCGCACGTGCCGATTCAATCCCCGCGCGTTGTGCCACAATCCGGGCAGCTCCCAACTGGCGCTCAAGGAGCTGCGTCCCTAAGCCGTGTTCCCGCCAATAGGAAACGACTCCACCAGAAATGGTAATAGGTTGTTGCCCGTTATTGACCACTGGCGTACGAGCCAGACCGAAAGCAATGAGCTCAGAATTAACCCATGCGCCTTGTGCGCTCCACACGTGCGACGGGCGAAAGTAGGATTCCACCTCCGCTAGCGTCGTCCGAATTGGCGAGGAATCAGCAGTTTCAATATCAGTAATCAGCCTGAGAACATCGGTGACGTGCTCGGCGTGTAACGCAGTCCAATTCCACGGGGTATTAGCCATCAGATATCAATTGAATAGAGAATTTGTGACGATCCTTCGATAAATCCGTAGGTCGTCAAGAATTGGGTTGATGGCGTCGTCTCTGATACGACAGGAACATTAATCTGCATCAAACCCGCATCTATTGCCGGTTCAATAAGTGCCAAAATGAGATCGGTTCCGTTGCCTTGATGCCGATACCCACGGTCAATGCCATAGAAACCGACCCGTAGCTCGCCATCCGATTCCCGAGAACACAGGGAATATCCCACAAGCTGTGAATCATCAATTAGCAACAGTGAGAGATCGTGATCCATCGCCGAAATGCGCTCACACCAGTCTTTTTCTGATAGGGGCTGACGACGGTCCATCACCATTGATACGCGATTGTGCAAGCGGAGAACTTCTGTGCGGTGAACCTCATCAAAGGTGACGATATGTAAACCGCGCTCTTGTAACCGCTGACGTGCCTGTGCGCTCTGGCGACAATGTGAAGAGCTTAAAGGTAAGACCATGTACGTCCAACGAGACTGCGGAGAAAAACCACCCGCAGCAAGCAAGCGTCGGCGCTCCATATTCGCTAAACTCACCCGAGAGCGAATCGAGGCAGGCAGATCGTGACCTGCCTGCAACATCATTTGGCGGGCCCGACCATCTTGCCATTCCAGTAACGCCCGACCAATTCCTCGCCCTCGCCACTGTGGGCGAATAGCGCCAAATACATCGGCTTGTGCTTCCGTCAGCGGGTGAGGGTGGACGGATACTAAACCGACCGCTTGAACAACTCCGGCAAAATCACGGCCAATGATGGCGTCAACATGGGAATGTTTTGTGATGTCATCAAGCCACCAGGTTAACGTCATCACCAGGCGCGTCTCATCAAAGATCTCAGGATCAATCGACTCATCTAGCATCTGCCGCAACTCTGGCAGATCTGCCGAATCAAGCTGCGACCACGTCAATCCCAGATGGCGTGACGGGAGAGGAAGCTCCTCCGGCGCAGCCAGACGCTGCGCTAATGATCGTCCTGTGAGTATTCCCGTCATATAGCCCAGTGTACCGAAAGTCCCGGATGAACACTGCCTAACGCAAAGATGTGGGCACTGTTGTGGGAATACCCGCAGTTTATATTTCCGCATTAGCCGACGGACGTATCGCCGCGGTATATGCGGATATGCCAGTTTTTACTCGACGCTGGCACCGTTTTCTTGCCGGCATCGTTTTGACGCGCGAGCTGACACTATCGGGGACGGTAAAAGAAACGGGGAGATCATCTCTGTACAGGTAGTGCCATTTAGTGAGCGTGTTGTAGACGATCCTGGACTTCCTGCCGGTATCTCAGTTGACGTATCCCCTGGTATAAACGGGAGTCTCAGCACATATAGGGAAACGTTAGAAACACGCACCGGCGAGGTGGCTATCATATCCTCAGAAGTTACCTCTTTGTCTGTTGATAAAGTGATCCGGCGTGGCACAAACACCGATATATAAACCGATATATAAGCTGTCAGGCACTACATATCTAAGGGCTAAATATCGATCTGTTCCCGAGAAATATCATCGGCACCAGCAACAATAAATTCCTTACGTGGCGCCACTTCTGATCCCATTAACAGTTCAAAGGTTTCCTCCGCATAGCGCAGGGCTTCCTCGTCAGCTAGGGAAATGCGGCGTAGGGTGCGGCGCAGCGGATCCATCGTCGTCTCGGCAAGCTGATCGGCGTCCATCTCCCCCAATCCTTTATATCGCTGGATGGGTTCTTTATAATTCCGACCCTGCTTACGTAGCCGATCAAGAACGCTATGTAGTTCCGCGTCTGAATAGGTATAAATGTATTCACGCCCTTTTGCCCCGCGCCCGGAAACCTCAATGCGATGCAACGGCGGTACTGCCGCATAGACGCGACCAGCTTCCACCAATGGGCGCATATAGCGGAAAAACAGCGTCAACAAAAGGGTGCGGATATGGGCGCCGTCCACATCAGCATCCGTCATGAAAATAATTTTTCCGTACCGCGCCGAATCGACGTCGAAGGTACGCCCGGAGCCAGCGCCAACAACCTGGATAATGGAGGAGACTTCCTGGTTCTTGAGAATATCCGTTGGCGAGGCCTTCTGGACATTCAAGATTTTCCCTCGGATTGGTAGCAATGCCTGGAACTCCGAATTGCGAGCCAGTTTCGCAGTGCCAAGTGCCGAATCACCCTCAACGATAAACAATTCCGTGTGGTCAATATCTTCTGAGCGGCAATCGGCAAGTTTTGCTGGCAGGCTAGAAGTCTCTAAGGCATTCTTACGGCGAGAGATCTCCTTTTGCGTGCGTGCGGCCACCCGCGCCCGCATCTCGGAGACGATCTTCTCCAAGAGCCGCATATTCTCCATTTTTGCATCGCGCTTTGTTGAGTTAAGGCATGCCGTCAACTCAGTTTCCACCACACGTGCGACAATTTGGCGAATAGGCGCCGTTCCAAGCACCTCTTTCGTCTGCCCTTCAAACTGCGGCTCGGGGAAACGCACGGCAACCACGGCAGTTAGCCCAGCCAGAATATCGTCTTTCTCGATTCGTGGATCGCGGGCAGTAACTTTCAATTGCCGAGATTTTGATTCAATCTGTGCCCGCAAGACTTTCGTCACGCCTTGTTCAAAGCCGGTTAAATGGGTGCCGCCCTTGGGGGTGGCGATGATATTGACGAAAGACTCTTCCCGAGTGTCGTATCCGTTACCCCAGCGCAGTGCGATTTGCACCTCACATGTGCGTTCAACGTCGTGCGGGCGCAGATGATGCGACTTCTTATCAAGGATCTGCACTGTCTCCATGAACGTGCCCGTACCGCGGAGCAGCATTGTGCGCGTCAATGCCGGATCAGTTGCAATATGATCGACGAAATCAACGACGCCTCCGTCATATTGGAATACTTCCTCAACAATATGACCTGCTTTATCAACCGTCGCCGTACGCATATCCCGGACCGTGATTTGTAACCCAGGGACGAGAAATGCTTTCTCCCGAACTCGCTCAATGAGGTGTTCGTAATTGAATTCAGTATTTGACGGGAAGATCTCCGGATCAGCCCAGTAACGGACCCGCGTGCCTGTTACTTTCTTAGCGACTTTACCCGTCACCCGCAATTGTGAGGTTTCGGTAAAAGGAGTAAAGGGCGCATCGGGACGCGGCTCTTTACCATCACGATATATCCCTGGCTCGCCGCGCTTAAAGGACATCTCCCATACTTTGCCGTCTCGCTGCACAGCCACATCCAGGCGCTCTGATAACGCATTAACGACGGAGGCACCTACACCGTGCAGACCACCGGCTGAGCCATACATTGACGAATCAAATTTTCCTCCAGCGTGGAGCTTGGTATAAACCACTTCCACACCAGAAGCTCCCGTCCCCGGAACCTCATCTACTGGGATACCTCGACCATCATCACTGACTTCGACTGAACCATCGGCATATAACACGACGCCGATATGCCGTGCGTACCCCTCTGTTGCCTCATCAACACTGTTATCGATAATCTCCCACAAGCAATGCATAAGGCCACGCGAGTCAGTTGAGCCGATATACATACCAGGACGCTTGCGTACCGCTTCTAGACCTTCAAGAACAGAAAGATGCCGAGCGGTGTATTGCTGATTATCTACTGATGACACGAGCACATCTTAATCGGGGAGTTTTCTTCCCAATGAGAAGCCACTCGTGGTGTGGACAAATATCACACGTTGCCCCTGGCTATATCACCTATTAACCGCCGCTTTACCGCAGGTAAACAAATCAGATACGCAACGCATATCGCGGCACGTATCGCAGGCGTCGGGCTGGCTCGCGAGCAAGCATGCGGCACTGGGATAGCTCGCGTCAGTTTAGTAATGCGATCCGAGTTCACCGACTTCGATACCTGATTCCGATGTAGCTATTTCAGCTACTGGATATGGATTGATGTCGCGTCGCGGCTAAAACTGGGCTAAAACTATCTCGTGCTTTCTCGTGCTCCCTTGGGGCAAGACGCCTGATTGAGCGTCAGTACGGGCGTCAATATCACCGAATCTCAGCAGAGCAATATGCCTGAAACTGGCGGCAACAATACAATTACTTATCGCCAATAAACACCAATAGTGCCCTATTCAGCGTCAATACGCCCAGTTTCATCAATAATGCGAATGGCGACCTTTTCCAGCGATGCTCGGTGCTCGCGCGCATGGTGGGCGCAGAAAAATAGTTCGCCACTAGCCAGTTCGACGCGCACATACGCTTGGGCATGGCAGGCGTCGCATCGATCTGTTGCTGTCAACTGTGGAGTCTCTACTACTGCATTCACATAGTAGATATAAGCATGAATATCGATTCTCGTCTGCTTCATCTCACTATCTTTCGCGTGGGGCAAAATGATTGCAATGTGAGAGAGTAAGGATATGTGTTCTTACGGGTTTGCTGTTGTCGATGTTGAGACGACCGGGCTATCCCCACAACAGGACCGAATCATCGAAATCGCCATTCTTCAATTGGACTCACAGTTACGGGAAACCGCCCAATTTCACAGCCTTATTAACCCGCAGATCCCAATACAGGCCAGCCACATTCACGGTTTATCCGACGCTGACGTTGCACAAGCCCCCACCTTCGGCGATATTGCCGAGGAAGTCTGCCAGGCATTGGACGGGCGTCGTTTTGTTGCGCACAATGCGCGCTTCGACCGGGAATTTATTAATGCCGAATTACGCCGCACTGAACGTGGTGAACGGATTGAGGCTGCACATAGCGTATGTACTCTCGATCAATCACGGATATACTGCCCGCCAGGATCACATTCCCTTGCCGGTTTGGCTCAACGTTTAGGGTTGCAAGTACAGCCGACACATCGAGCTATCCATGACGCTGCCGTCTGCGCTGAATTACTCCGGCTCTTCATTACTCGCGAATCGCATGATATGCGTTTTTGCACAGAAGCCCGTAGCCATGACGGTAGCCGCGTATTACCGAATCAGTGGAGTAGCGCAAAACCCTGGCAGTACTAGAAGCCACAGCGATAGCGAACATGCCCCACAGTGCCTGCTATGTTCCCTTTTTCGCTGGTCACATTGCCTATTAGCTAGCCAGAATCGTTCTTTTATTTGAGGGGCAAGCTCATCTCGCTACCGAATAATCCGCCTGCCTAAACAGCATTATTCGTCTATCGCATAGCGCTGTGACCGTGGAATACCATATCGAGTCTATTCCCTAACTTCCCTAGCTGGTTTCCATTAGCGGGTTTCTCACGGCTTTCTCCCTCTCTTCCCCGCCGCCTAAGGCTTCCACAAGGCAGGATCTCATTGGCGTTCCCGTCGGGAGGGGAAATATTCATTAGTGCGCGATCACCGATGTTTTTTACCGATTCATCAGCCGCTGGCTTAGTTAGCTCTCATCGGCGTATAAAAACTCTCTCATTTATTTTTTCTCTGCTAGAGGGCCGCTCAGGAGCTCTTGCTTCCCTTATCTTTGCTGCTTTCGCGATCTTTTACCCTTTCCCTTCTCTTCTTTTGCCCCAATCAAACTTTGACCAACAGTTCCACCGAGCATAGGATGTGGTGTATGGCACAAATATCTAATGTGAATGAATCACCAGCGTCACGACGCTTCCAACACAAAATATCCGTGCTTGCCGGTGCCGGCATGTTCATTGACGGATTTGACGTCTCTGTCATCGCCGTTGCACTACCCGGCCTCAAAAAATCATGGGATATTACTAGCCCACTTATCTCTGGAATTATTGCTTCCTCCGTCGTCATCGGCATGTTCTTCGGCATGATGTGCGGTGGAATGTTGGTCGATAAATTTGGCCGACGTAAAATGTACATGTTTGATCTCGTCGGCTTTGTAGTATTCGCACTGCTAGCCGCACTCACCCAAAACGTCTGGCAGCTTATCTTCACTCGTTTCGCCCTCGGAATCTTCATCGGCGCAGATTACCCCATCAGTTCCTCAATGACGGCGGAATTTACTGCGCCATTCCGCCGCGGGCGCATGATTATCTTTATGTCCCTGCTGTGGCAATTAGGCTCCTTCACAGCATATCTGGCTGGTATCGCGCTCTTTAACGTCGGCGATCAGGCCTGGCGCTGGATGCTTTTCCTTGGTGCTGTTATTGCTGCCGTCGTCATCGTCTTACGCCATTCTGTTCCCGAATCTCCACGCTGGTTGCGCGCCCAAGGACGCGCGGCAGAAGCAAAACGTATCGAACGCGAAGTCAAACGCGAACACGATTTCACCATGTCCACCGCTGACACTGTTGCCCAGGCTAAAGGCCGGTGGGTTGATCTGTTTAGCCCGCAATCCCTGCGCGCAACTATTTTCTGTTCAAGTTTCTGGTTCGCTTTCGGCGTGTCTTTCTACGGGATTCAAATGTACACGCCCACTATCTTGACGCCCTTCACTGAAGGCCGACCGCACCTTGCCTTCCTCGGAGCGGCATTAATTGCGTTCCTCGGAGTTGTCGGCGCTGGTCTTGGCATGTTTACCGTTGAGCGTTTTGGCCGACGCAAGCAGATCCTCTCTTGCTTCGCCCTGATGATTATCGCGCTCGTCACCCTCGCCTTGTGGACGAAACCGCCATTGGTTCCCCTTATCATCATGCTTTCCGTGACGATTCTGGCTGCAAACCTTGGTCCGGGAGTGTTGAACATGGTCTACCCCAATGAAATGTTCCCCACGCGATTGCGCGGTACTGGAGTTGGCTTCGCCGGATCGGTTTCCCGCATCGGATCTATCCTTGGCGTGCTGGTATTCCCACTCCTCGTCACCAATTGGGGAATGAATAAGGCCACCTGGCTATTTGCTGGCGTCGCCATTATCGGAATGATTATTTCCTTCTTCCTCGCTCCGGAAACGAAAGGGCGCTCAATTGCTGAGGTCGATCAGTTAGCGGATAACGGCTGGCGTGATCGCTTTGGCAACCGCGTGTTCTATGGCACGTATGACAACCCGAATGCTCGCGTGTAGGTCAGGTCAGAGAACAATGGAAGATTTCTTTGCAACAACGACGGATGACGAGCTTGTGGCGGCTGGGCAGCTCCACGCATATCTCATCCCAGAGCCGACCAGCCGCCGCGAGATATTCAAGTACCGCGATGCTTTTGTCGACCTCGATTATCTCGCCCCGCAACCCGAGGAGGCCCTCCACCTCACGGTTGCTCGGTTCAAACAGGCCGACGACGCGAGCTTGCGCGAGCTGCTCCCTGAACTGGCCAATAATTCTCATATTCGGGCACTGCCAGTTCTCTCTGGGCGCTGGCACGATCCTATATGTGCTAACCGTTCAGCCATCATGCACTGTGATATTCCTAGATGGGATGAGCTCATCGCAGCGACGAATGCCTGTGCTCACGAGGTCCTAGGAAGCGATGCCGTCTGTTATCCGGCCCCTTTTGCTTCCCACCTCACCCTCGCATACGGAATTGGGCAAGGCGCAGATGACTGTGTGGTATCTGCAATGTCTGAGTGCCGACGTACCCGAAATATCACCCTGCCAACGCAAGAGGTTTTCTCCTGTCTGGCTTGGTGTATGGTGCGCCAACATCGAGATCAGGGCATCTACACCTTTGAGGTCCTGACTACGACTCCGTTTACCCAATAAGGATCGAGAGCGGCCCTAGCTCAGATATAGCGATGAGCTAGGGCCGCTCTGTGCGTATGCATGAAAGGTGATCTGCGCGCAGATATATAGGTCTTCCGGTTGCAGGTGTGAATCCGCGCGCAGATCGTATAGATCCCGCTCAAGATGTATATATCCCGGTCACAGACGTATAGATTCCACGAGTAAACGTATAAATCCCGCTCACAGATGTACAGATCTTCCGGTGGGAATCGTTTTCCCGATGGTATGCGGAAAGTAATGGGAGGCATAAGAGGGAATACGCCCCCTCAGTTCCTGATCTCCCCTATCATCCTGCGTGAGCTATCAGGGGTGTGGGCTCGGGCACGAGCCCACACCCCTATTCGCGCTATAAAACACCAGAAAAGAAAAACTGGGCGTATTCCCTCTGCCTGCATGAATATCACAAAACAACACAAAGATATTCATGCAGGTCACGCCACATTGAGAAACGAAACAGCGGGAACCGCCCGAGCTGCATACCATCGGGAAAACCGCCGTGGCGGCTTGGATATAATGAGAAATCCAAGCCGCCACGGCTATTACGACAACCTCGCTAGTGCATTTACTCCAGATAGTCCCGCAACACTTGGGAACGTGAGGGGTGGCGCAGCTTCGACATCGTCTTTGACTCAATCTGGCGAATACGCTCGCGCGTCACGCCATAGACCTTGCCGATTTCATCGAGAGTCTTTGGTTGCCCGTCTGTTAAGCCAAAGCGCATGGCAACAACACCAGCTTCACGCTCTGACAGCGTATCCAATACTTGGTTGAGCTGATCTTGCAATAGCGTAAAGCCCACCGCGTCATCGGGAACAACCGCTTCAGAATCTTCGATCAAATCACCAAATTCTGAATCTCCGTCCTCGCCAAGCGGGGTATGCAAAGAAATCGGCTCTCGCCCATACTTCTGGACCTCAATAACCTTTTCTTCGGTCATATCCAGTTCAACAGCAAGCTCTTCAGTGGTGGGTTCACGGCCTAAATCTTGCAACATCTGGCGCTGAACGCGTGCCAGCTTGTTGATAACTTCAACCATATGAACTGGAATACGGATGGTGCGTGCCTGATCTGCCATCGCCCGCGTAATTGCCTGACGAATCCACCAGGTAGCATACGTCGAAAACTTGAAGCCCTTAGCGTAGTCAAACTTTTCTACCGCTCGCACCAAGCCCAAGTTACCTTCCTGGATAAGATCCAAGAACAACATGCCTCGACCCGTGTAACGCTTCGCCAGAGAGACAACCAGACGCAGATTTGCCTCTAATAGGTGTTTCTTTGCATTAGCACCATCACGCGAAATCAGTTCCAGTTCTCGACGATATTTACGATCCTCAATCTCGGTGGTATTCAGAATATGCTGCGCATATAAACCAGCCTCGATGCGCTGCGCCAGCTCAACTTCTTCAGCCGCATTCAGCAACGGAACCTTACCGATTTGTTTGAGGTAATCCTTAACCGGATCGGCTGTCGCTCCGGCAACCAGAACCCGTTGCGCCGGCTCGTCGGTATCGTCCGAATCCTTGACCACGAAGGCGCCCTTGGAATCCCGCGCCGCCGTAATAACAACAGACTTCTCTTCGTCAGCGTTTTCTTCGCCGCTATCTTCCTCGTCCTCATCTTCGGAGTCATCGAGATCATCATCGTCAATATCGCCGTCAAGATCGTCGTCATCGAGATCATCATCTAGATCTTCATCGAGAACGTCATCATCAAGGTCAATATCGCCGTCAAGATCGTCAGGCTCATCAGGAGTAGGAGCTGATTCTTCGCTAACCTCAGCTAATTCTTCACCAGCGGCTACATTTTCTGCTGTTAGCTCCTCATCGGCGGCTATCTCATCCACCGCTTTCTTGGCAGAACGCCGCGAAGCACGAGATGCTGATTCCGCTTTATCCGGCGCTGACTGTGCTTGTGCTACTTCTTCTGCCTGCTCGCCAGCGGCTTTAGCGCTTTTCTTTGCCCGCCCCTTGGCCGACTGTGACGCTGGAAGTTCTTTAGCGGAATCAGCCGCCGCAGAATCCGTCGATGCTTTCTTGCTCGCACGGGAAGCCTTAGCTGTTTCTGACTGTGCTGGCGTATGCGCCGCTTCAGATTCACCTGCCGCAATAATAGCCGCAACAAGATCAGTCTTACGCAGTTTCGAGGCTTTGGCGACACCACGAGAAGAAGCCAAAGTGCGCAACTCACTGACCTTCATCGCATCGAGATCGCTGGGGCTGTATCCCACCGTAGCTGACGAATCTCGCCCTAGAGCAGGCTGCTCAGCCACAGCCTGCGCTGCTGCTTCATCATTCGAATCCAGCTCCGCGCCCGAATCCGCTGCTGCCGTTGCAGCCGATGCGGAAGCAGCCTTAGCTTTAGTAGCGCCGTTGGCAGCCGTCTTCTTGCCCGTAGCCTTCGAGGATTTCGTTTTTGCCGTCTGCGATTCCGCCTCTATCTGCACCTGAGTTTGTGAATCATCATTACTGGCGCCATATGCCTCTGGGAGATCCGATGACGGCGCATTTGCCGCCTGAGTAATCATCTCCACCAAGGTGGCTTTGACCATGCGAGTACGCACCTGAAGTCCTAGCGAACGGGCGATGGTCTGGAGTTCATTTACTGTCTTTTCCGGCAATGCTGCGATATCGATGACATCTCGATTCGCCGATGAGGATGATTTGCGTGTGGAAGTCGACGTGCTCACATGCACCCTTTCGGATTGGAAGTCGAATACAGCTTTCCTATTATACCGATCCCCTTGACTTTTGTCTGCCTATGTGAGTTAATCAGCTAATTTCAATAGCTCCCTAGGAGATATATCTGCGCCAGAATATCTTATATCACTCACTGACTTACCAAAGCCCTGGTTCCTATGCCCATATTAGCCCCATTGAGTGCGGGCATACCTGCGGCGCACCACGGCCGAACTATTTCGCCACATCCAATGCGTCTCGAACCACAAGGACCGCACAATCAACATCAGTTAACAGCCGTTGGATCTGTGAACCGAGCACTATCTTGCCGTTGGCAGGCCGACGAGCTAGGCCAACGACGACAAGCTCAGCTTGGCGTTCTTCAACCAGTTGAGAGATATGTTCGGATAATTCACCGTCAGCAAAACGCACCTCTACACTGAATGCAATATCGGCTTCCTCTAATACATCAGTTAACGCATCGACTTCCTGATCGACGTCTATTGCGTCATAGTCCTTAGCAGGTCGATATAACAGAGCAATCAAAGTCGAGTCGTATTTCCGGCAGACCTCAATGGCCTTTTCCAGCGTTACCTGTTGCCCTGGAACAATTGGAACGATGACGGGCATCTGCCTCACCTACCTCTCGCTTACCACAACGCAATATACCTGGCTGGCGTATCCCTGTCATCGACTTTTCGAGCACCTCTTTTATTTCCGCTGGTCATTACCCACTTTATTATTTTTACGATTTCTGCCCACTGCCGCCATATCAAGAAATGTACTCATAACTCACACACCCGTATTCCACCGCCAGGTATATCAGCTTGCAACGCTTGTTCTACCAACCGAGCTAGCCGATAGGACCCATCAGATGCACAAGCCAGACGCACACAATCCGCTGCTTTTCTCCTCTGCCCTATCCACCAGCACAGGTACCCGCTAACAGCATACGCAGCCGGATCAATATCTGCGCTCCAGGTTGCCACATAATCCAGCAGTTCAATTGCCGGAGCAAGGTGACGGGAAGGATGCTTGCGACGATCAAAAACCGCATCAAATTGCGAAGCCATATCGCCGTGATTCATGTGCTCGTGAGAATCAGAAATCGCGTACAAGATAACGTAATCACGGATTTCTGGCTCGCTCAATCCGGCATTGAGATAGCCGATCGCTTGAGTATCTAAAGATCCTAGATCGCCACCAGGCATGGCCACGTACCGATGTAAGGCGCTTTTCCACATATTCCACAGCAACGAGCGGCATGCTCCGGCATTATCTCCGCCATGTAACAGATGCCGCATTGTTTCTTGCCAGGTTGCAACCGCAGGTGCTCGAACGTCATATTCCCGACGCGGGAGAGCCGCGATAGGCTCATCCTCTCGTGGTGCTCGTCCCTGGAATACACACTGAACAACCGCCGAACTACTAGCAAGCTGACGATATGACGCCACCACCCCTGAAGCCCTCAGATCTGTTAACCCATTAGTTCCCTGAACGCATGCGTCACGAACTGCGATCCAATCGCTGTAGTCAGTCAACGCCGCGTTCACATATCCCGATTGTGAATAGCGCTCGTGGGCGTCAAACATGCGCTGTGCAGCCAAAGCGGCCGTATCAAGCACATCCAAGGAATCGCGATCTGCCACCATGTCAGCCAGTGAATTCCCAAACCAGCCCAGGTAGAGATTTGCTGGAGAGAACTCATCAATAAATTCGAGCGTCGCGTCAATAATCACTGCGGGGACACGTGCGCAAACACCAATTTTCATTATTGGGTAATACGCATTATCCCTCGCCGTCGGATCCAGAGCGCACAGCACAACAGCGTTACGCGGGTAATAGCCCAAAAGGTATGGAATAAGCGCTAGCGCGTCATGATGAGTATCTAATGTGAAAGTCATAGCTATAAGTTCACCCCTTCGCTGAGGCAAAGCCGCACTGCGCAATCGACACTGTGGATAGCTAGTACGCAATAGCAATCTGTGTAGGGAAAATATTTCCCACTGGGCTCAGGTAGTCTTATCCCTATGGCATTGGATCGCAGCATGTTAACGGCGCAACTCAACCATATCCTCACCGTTCCGCCGCACTTCTTAGACGGCATATCAGAACATACGGACTGGAAACAGCTCTGCGCACCAGCACGCGATTTAGCGCAATCCGGAAAACACGTTCGCGCTCAATTCGTTGCCGCTGGCTATCACGGCTATCACGGCCCACAACGTTGCGGTCACGACGAAGCACTCAACGCATATCTCGCCGTTGAGCTATACCAACTCTCCGCTCTGGTTCATGACGACATCATCGACGAAGCAGCAACTCGCCGCGGTCATCCCGCTGCACATATCGCTTTCCGCGATGCACACACCCCGCAGACAACACCACAAAATGCCGCAGACTACGGCAGGAAAGCCGGAATCCTTCTCGGAGATCTCCTACTATCACTTGCTGCAATTGCCATGACCCAGGCGCCAGGAGCAGATATTGAGGCAGAACGCCGCGCTCAGCAACTATTCCACGAGATGACCGCAGAAACCGCATTCGGGCAATTCATTGATACGCGAGCGCAGTTCCTCCCTCTTCATACCGATCTCCAGCAGGCCTATCAGCACGCGATGAACGTCGTCATCCATAAATCAGCACGATACTCTGTGGAATTACCACTGCTCATCGGGGCTGCGCTAGCCGGAGCCAGCGAAGAAGAACGCAATACTTTGAGCCACGTAGGGCGCCCACTAGGTATCGCTTTCCAGCTCCGCGACGACGAACTAGGAATCTTTGGCGACTCACAAAAAACCGGAAAACCTGCCGGCGGAGACATTATCGAGGGGAAACAAACCGTCCTGTTAGCCCTTGCCCGCGAGCGAGCCAGCAGCCAAGACCGCAAACGATTAGAAGATATGCTAGGCCAGCCGCTCACACACACAGAAGTTGCCGAATTCAGCGCAATCGTGCGCGAATGTGGCGCATGGCAAGCTCATGAAGATCTCATTGCCCAATACGAACTCCACGCCTATCAGGCAGCCCAAAAGCTCCCCCCGAATCCACTTCTCCAAGAACTGATCGAACAATTACGCCACCGGCGCGCTTAATCCTCAGATTATCTCCCTGACCTTGCCTATCCCACGCTTCTCCACCTGCCTGCGGCATCTCAACGTCTTTTCTCCCCCCCCCTGCCCGTACAGCACTCCACGGCATCGCGATACCTCTCTACCGTGATCCAGCTTGCCTCACAGTCCTTCTCACGCCGGACAGTCGCCACCGAGTTTTGGCATATTGCGCGCTATTGTAGGAAACGTGAAAGCACCAGATTCGCTCCTCGGCACCGTAATCGACGACCGCTACGTCATTACTGCCCGCATATCACGCGGCGGAATGGCAACGGTCTACCGTGCTACCGATCAACGTCTGGAACGCTCCGTCGCCGTTAAAGTTATCCATGCCCATCTGGCAAAACAGCCAGATTTCGTGCGCCGGTTTATCCTCGAAGCACGCTCCGCAGCCGGATTATCCAATCCTCATATTGTGGCCGTCCACGATCAGGGGGTCCTCCATACTGTAGACGGCGAACGCCCCTATCTGGTCATGGAACTCGTCCACGGTCCAGATCTGCGATCCGAGCTGAATAAAAACGGTTCTTTACCGCTGGGCATCAGTCTCACTCTCATCGAACACGTCCTGCGCGGAATCAGCGCCGCCCACCACGCTGGCATTATCCACCGCGACCTCAAACCCGAAAATGTGCTCCTGAGCAGCAGCATTGACCCTGCCGCCTTACATCCAACGATCAGCGCCAAAGTAACAGATTTCGGGTTAGCTCGGGCAGCCTCCGACGCAACCTCCACCCAGACAAGCACCCTGATGGGAACCGTCGGCTATGTCGCCCCAGAACTCATCTCCGACGGCAACACTGGGAAATCTGCCGATATTTACTCCGTCGGTATCATGCTCTACGAACTCATTGCAGGGCGGCAACCTTTTACCGGCGAATCCCCTATCGCAGTTGCCTTCAAACACGTCAACGAACCCACTCCCCGATTAGCCGATCAAGCCGATTGGATTCCTCCGGCCCTCGATTCCCTTATCGGGCTCTTCACTGCAAAATCCCCCGATAAGCGCCCCCAAGATGGCAGCGCAGCGCTTATCGCAATGGAAGACATCATCGCCACTATTCCTGAAGATCTTGCCATCCGCCGAATTCCTGTATTCCCCAATACATCACGCAATACCAGTGACATAGGAGCAGTAACGCCAATTCCCTCCGGTATCACTGACGTTATCGCGCATGGTGATTACCCGTCAGCTCATCTGGACTCCCCAGAAACGGCGGAAAAATCACTAACTAAAACCGACGTTCTCCCACACACCACGGATAACAGGGCACAGAGCAAAAAAGCCAGTAGCCTCCACGCCTCACCAAAACAACGCAAAGGCGCTCGATTCTGGCGCCGCTCATCATCACAATCACCTGCCACCACGCCGGTAGCTAACGTGAACGCCACTACACGATCCACCGTTACAAGCGACATACGCACCAGCGGCACAAACCGGCACGATACCCCTATTGCTGCCCCTCCTCGTCGTTCCCGTAAACGCTGGATAGGCACATTCGTATTCCTTATCCTACTGGCCGCAATATGCACGGGCGCATGGTGGTATTTTGCCCAAGGTCCCGGGCACCGTGTCGCTATTCCGAATGTAGCCAATCAAAACCAGCAAACCGCCCTGACATCCCTCCAGGACGCTGGACTTACAGCCAAAGTGACCCAGGCATACTCCGACACCGTGCCGCAAGGCAACGCCATTAGCACTGATCCAGTTGCCGGCACGGATATCCACCCCCGTAATCCCGTCACGCTCATTATCTCAGCCGGAATAGAACACGTCACCATTCCCGACGTTACCGGCCAAGATAAGGCACATGCAGAAAAAACCATGACGGATAACCGCTTGACCCCGCAATTCACCGAAGCCTATTCCGAAACTGTGGCAGCAGGTCTTGTGATTTCTCAAAATCCTGCGGCTGGTCAACGGGTTCCCCATTCATCAGCCGTCGTCATGACCCTTTCTAAAGGACGCGAACCCATATCAGTTCCCGATCTGCGCAATGCGACCCTCAGCGACGCCACCGCCAAACTTTCCTCAATCGGATTGACCGCAAACGGCCAAGAAGAATTCTCCGACACGGTTCCAGCAGGAATCGTTATCTCCCAAGAACCCGCCGCAGGCGAGACTCGATACCGCGGCGATCAAATCACGCTCCACGTCTCGAAAGGCCCAGAATTATTCGAAGTTCCCGACGTCTTTGGCAAACAGGAAAACGAAGCGACGCGGATCTTAGAGCAGGCAGGGTTCACCGTGAAAACTGAACGAGTCCTTGGCGGATTATTCGGTACTGTGCGCTCGCAATCGCCAGCCGCAGGCCAAATGCGCCCACGTGGAACAGTGATAACACTGACGATCGTCTGATGCGATTCCCGCCCTGCTAGGTATCACGGCTAATCACTATGCCAGACCTAGCACACTAGGCGCTTTGATCCTGCCCAGGCGACACTATCTCAATAGTTTTATACTCTCTTTTTATCCTCGGCACCTGCTGCCTTACCTAGCTTTGCAGAATCTCCGAAACTAAGAACGCGAGCTCCAAAGACTGCTGATGATTCAGCCGCGGATCGACAAGGGTTTCATATCTATCCCCGAGAGTCTCTTCCACGATTTCTTCTGAGCCGCCTAACACTTCAGTAACATCATCGCCCGTTAACTCCACATGCAAACCACCAGGAACTGACCCTAGATCTCGGTGCACCTCAAAAAAGCGGCGCACTTCGTTGAGAACATCACCCAAACGTCGGGTTTTGAATTTGCCAGCCGAAATCGTATTGCCGTGCATGGGATCAGAAATCCACGTTACCGGACGCCCATCACTGCGCACTGTCTCAATAAATGTTGGCAGCACATCCACTACCCGCTGCGCTCCGAGGCGAGTAATGAAGGTCAATCGACCGGGAATCCCCTCAGGATTCAATTTATCCATCAAAGCCCGAATATCATCGGGTTTCGTTTCAGGCCCCAGCTTAACCCCAATCGGATTGCGCACATGCGAGAGCATCTCAACATGCGCACCACGCGGATCACGAGTACGTTCCCCAATCCACACAAAATGCGCCCCCGTGTTATATGGCAAGCCAGATCGAGAATCTATCCGAGTCATTGCATCCTCATAATCGAGCAACAATGCTTCGTGAGAAGAGAAGAACTCCACCGTGCGCAACGAATCAGTATATGCGCCCGCTGCTTTCATGAAGCGCATTGCCCGATCGATGTCACTAGCAAGTGAGTTATACCGACGATAAGCCGGATTAGAAGAAAATCCCTTATTCCACTCATGGACTTTAGCTAAATCAGCAAACCCTCCGGCAACAAAGGCCCGAATGAGATTCAAGGTTGCTGCGGAATGTTGATATGCCTCAATAAGGCGCTGCGGATTTGGAATACGCTCATCTGCAGTAAACCCATGTGCATTAACCGCATCCCCCATGTATGACGGGAGAGTCACCTCACCGTGGGTTTCCGTCGGGCAGGATCGCGGCTTTGCAAACTGCCCAGCCATCCGCCCTAATTTAATCACCGGCACAGAGGCTCCATAGGTTAACACCACAGACATTTGCAGAATCGTCCGGATATTCGCCCGAATCCGATCAGCAGTAGCACCCGCAAAAGATTCGGCACAATCTCCGCCTTGCAGCACAAAGGCATGACCTTGCGCCGCCCGCGCCAAATAATCCGTCAACGAATCAGCCTCGCCAGCAAAGATCAGCGGCGGTAAGGTTCGCAAATATGCCACCGTCTGCGCGAGATGCTGCACATCTGGATAATCCGGCTGATGTAATGCCGGTAGCTTTCGCCAGCGGGAAGTTGCGGGAATATCGTTGAGCTCATCTGACATGCTACCGATTCTATTCATTCTCGTCTGAGAACCTCACTGCCGTCCACAGCATGAAAGGGGCGGAAATCCGCCCCTTTCGATACCACAACTAAGATATAAACTGAGAATTATTCCTCAACATCTTCTGGCTGCGGCTCCCATTCCTGGCCGATCTGGCTCATCAGATCATGGAACCACGGCTGGCTCACATCGAAAGCCTTATGCCCAGCAATCCGCTCAAAGCTGATCGTTGAGAGCACATCGCCATTTTCCTCGTCGTTACCTACCACACCAGGGGTCCCAGCGATTGCCGACTCAACAGCAAGATCAGCCATCTTACCGATAAGTTCCAAATCAAAATCATTTGAGCGAGCCGAGCGAGAGAAATACCCGGACTTTTGCACCAGCACTTTCTCCGCGCCAATGATCTTCGAGAACTTATTTGCGAACCATTCTCCCGGATTGATGGTATCGAGCTTGACATGGCCGAAGGGATCGCGTTCCACTTCGCCGCCGTCTTCCAAAATTTCCTCGATGATCTCTTTTACGCCAGCACCCTCAGATAAGAAGATATTGACGTTCCCCTGCTCATCCATAATCCGACGCAGACGCGAACCTTCCACATCGAGATCGAAAGTAATCTCCGGCAGATACAGGGCGTGAATATCCCAGCGTTCCTTAGAAAGCCCAGCCGAAGGCACCCACTCTTGAGATTCAATCCACTCGCGGTAGTAGTGGGAAGCGCGAGCTGCCAAGTATCCGCAGGCCCGCCCCATGATCTCGTGAATAATCAAGGTACGCGGGTTAACTCGATGTTCTGCAACCACGTTCTGTGCAAACAACGCCGCCTGCTGTGCCGCCGTATCAGCCCCGAGAGACTGGCGAATCGGCACAATATCGTTGTCAATCGTCTTCGGCAAGCCCACAACCGTCAGTTCGTAATCATGCTCGTGCAAATACCGAGCCAGATCCGCTGCCGTCGTATTGGTATCGTCACCGCCAATAGTGTGCAGCACATCCACACCATCTTTACGCAACTGCTCTGCGGCGACTTCCAGCGCGTTCTGCCCCGGCTTAATCAGACCACGCTCAATCAGGTTCTTCGAATTCGTCAACTTGACGCGAGAATTTCCAATCGGAGAACCGCCAAAGCGCGTTAATACCGCAGCATTCTTGCGGGCCTCCTCATCAAAAACGACATAATTGCCGGTCAACAGACCGTGGTATCCGTGCTGGTACCCGATGATCTCTGCCTGCGGCAATTGCTCGGTGTAACGCTCAATGAGCATGCCAACAGCAGTTGATAAACAGGGGGCGTAACCACCAGCAGTCAACAGAGCAACGCGACGAATCGTCATTATGATCTTCCTTCTAGCATTTTGGACGACGCAGCGTCCGGAAATACGAACTCTCTCATTGTACCGAGCACATCACCAACATCGACATCCGAAAGACCTACCCGCAGTAAACCTAAATCTCACAGACGAAGCACAATATATTACAGTGATACGTATGTCCCACTCTGATGACGATATCGATGCCCGCTTTGCCGAAATCACTCGCGGGCTTCCCGATCCGCAGGCATACGGTTTCCGCACCTGGCGCCCACCTAGCGAAGACGAAATCGCTGATGAGATGGACGAAGCAGAGGAATTTCACCCGGATTTACTTCCTCCGGCTCAACCCAGTGCTCCCCCAGCCCAGCCTTTCCTCGCCCGATTCTTATTCGGCGTTGTGGCACTCATCATCGCCGTATATTGTGCCCAGCTTTTTCATCTCATTGAGCTATCACAAACCTGGCGGATGATCTTACCGCTAGGCGGAGCCCTTGCCTTTGCCGCTGGCGTCTTCGTTAGCTCCCCCTGGCGGCATAACGAAGATGATGACGGCACGCGCCTGTGATAGAGCTCCAGCCTTGAGGGATTTTCGCAATAGCCAGCGTCAACAAGATTTCGCCTTTACTGAGTAATTCTTCGATCTCCCGTTTTAGCGAGCGGCTATATCGTCTTTTCTTTTTCGTCTTTCCTGTTCGCTACACCGACATAACATTTCTTTTCCAGCTCATAGCTCCCCTTTGCCATATTCACGTCGTAGAATGAGGGTGCGCAAGGGATGCCATTTAGCCATGTAGCCTAAGAAACCACTGCATATCTGCATCTCTACTCTTCTACACAGCACAGGAGCATTTATGATCTCTGCAATTGTTATGATCGACGTTGACGTCCATCACATCCCCGAGGTAGCCCAAGCAGTAGCAAGTATCGAGCATGTTCAACAGGTGTATTCCGTCACGGGCGATGTTGATTTAATTGCTGTTGTCAGTGCCGACCACCACGAGGATCTCGCGCGAATCATTCCTGACGGTATCGCTAAGGTAGGTGGCGTTCGTAACGTCCGGACCTACCTTGCTTTCCAGGAATTTTCTCGCGCCGACCTTGACGCCGCCTACGACATTGGCCTTGACTGATCGTATTCAGGCATTTACCTGAGCGAGGGCGACTGCCAACATGCCTGGCACTTCACGCCGACTCATATAACGTGCGGGAAACTCCGAGCTACTCGCCTCCTTGTGACACAGTATCAGCGATCCATATTCTTTCCTTGGGTGAGAGTACAAAGTGAACACGCGATAGCGGAGGATGCCATAGCGAACAAGATCCCTTGGCAGAGTTTGCACACAGACGGCAGGGCTCGCGGCCACACTCACAATGAGCACTTTGAAAGGCACGGCGCCTATTTACTGCCAATACGCTAGCGTTGATATTAGATCATTAACCGTGCCGAGTAATCAGGCTTAACGTTTAAGATTTTAGGCTTAATTCACTAAGTTAAACGCAATACCAGTCGAAACGTTGACGCGGCAGGGTAGCAACGAAATCACGCCATTACCCTGCACACTAAGTACGATCTGCCTGCGCCGAACAGGCGCGTAACTGGCAGCTAGTTACTATCGGCCGCCAGCTCTTGCGATAGCTGTACCCAACGTTCCAAGAGATCATTGGCCGCACCACAATCAATCGTCTGTTCTGCCAATGCAAATCCGCGCTGCATTCGCTGCGCAAACGACCCAGAATGCGGTTCCAGCCCGGGAAGACGACCATCCGCAACAAAAGCGGCCGCTGCATTCAGACTTACTGCCTCACGCACCTTACTCCGCTCACCCCGCACCACATTGCGTGTTACTGCCGCGTTATACTCGGCATCCTGACCGCGAAGATCATCCACACTAGCTTGCGCAATCCCCAGCTCAGCTACCGCGTCGAAACGATGCTCAGTGACGGCACCCTCACGTACTTCCCACACATGGTTTGGGCAAATCGCAGACATCTCATCCATGCCGTTTTCTCCACGAAAAACTAGCGCACGATTGCCACGACGGGCCAACACCCCGGCAACCAATGGCGCATGTGCTGGATTCGATACCCCAATAGCCGAGCTCTCCGGTTTAGCTGGATTCGTCAGCGGCCCTAAGACGTTAAAAGCCGTCGGCACAGCGAGTTCACGCCGTGCCTGCGCCGCATATTTCATCGAAGGATGGAACTTGGTTGCGAATAAAAAGGTAATGCCTAGCTGGCGAAAAACCTCTTCTACCGCGTCAATCGGTAGATCGAGATCGACTCCGAGAGCTTCGAGGCAGTCTGCCGAACCAGACTTTGACGAAGAAGCGCGGTTACCATGCTTTACTACCCGCACACCAGCTGCAGCAATAACCAAGGACGCCGTCGTTGAGATATTGACTGTGCGCAACCGATCGCCGCCGGTTCCGACAATATCCAAGGAATCCGACGAAAGATCCACCCTCGCCGCGTGCGCTTGCATAGAGTTCGCTAAACCGAGCAACTCCTCAGTCGTTTCACCTTTGGTTGCCAATGCCGTCAGAAAACCGGCGAGAACCACCGGAGAGGTTTGCCCGGTCATCACTTGATCCATTGCCCATGCCGTCTCATCAGAGCTGAGATCATGACGGGACATCAGCCGAGTAGTAATATCCGGCCAGGTCAGAGAGCTCATGCGCGGGAACCCCGAGAACGTAAGATTGCCGCAACTGCAGAATTCAACTCGCTCGATTCAATCGGGAAGCTCACAATCGCATTGGGGCGCGAAACACGAGCCAACCACTCATCTTGCGGGCGGCCAATCAGCACAATGAACGGCATATCGGCAACTAACTCATCACGGACCATCTTGCCAAAGCCAATTCCACCTAGTTTTGCCGTCTCGCCGTCCAAGATCAGCAAGTCAAAATGATTTTCCTCCACGAGCAAATAGGCAGCTTCCCACGTCGCCGCTTCCGTCCATTCAATAGCCGGAAGATCCTTAGCAACTCGGCGACCAACCGTATGCATCACATCGTGTCGGGTGGTGCGATTATCCGAGTACACCATAACCTTGACGACGTTTTCCTCAGATGCCGAAACCTCGTGGGACATGACTACCTCCATCAGGGATTGAACACACCTATACTACCGACTTTTATGCCTTCTCATCATCTCCATGCTTCACGGGTCGTTCCCAAAATCCCATAGGCCGCCCAAATACGTCATCTTTCGCGGAAATATCCCCAGAAATAGCACCTCGTTACCCGTATGACACATCCCTTTGACTGATCAGCGAGCATTTTCGCTATACGCCAAGTTCTGCGGAACACCCTTGCGTCCAGGTCAAAGTCCGTAATACTGGATAGATACGTGTGATTACCGTGATTGCACACCGTAAAACTAAAAGGAGCCGCTATGGTTTACACGCTTCCGGAACTCGATTACAGCTACGACGCCTTGGAGCCACACATCTCGGCCAAGATCATGGAGCTACATCATTCAAAGCATCATCAGGCCTACGTTGACGGGGCAAATAAAGCCCTTGACAATCTAGCAAAAGCCCGAGAGGCGAATGACTTTGCTGCGGTCAACCAATACGAAAAAGATCTTGCGTTCAACGTCGGTGGTCACACAAACCACACGGTTTTTTGGAAGAATCTTAGCCCGAACGGCGGCGGCGCCCCGACAGGTGAACTATTAGAAGCGATTGAGGATGCGTTCGGATCTTTCGACGCTTTCCAAAAGCAGTTCACCGCTGTGGCAACTGGTATCCAGGGATCTGGCTGGGCAGTGCTTGCTTATGACACAATCTCCCAGTCTTTGACGACCTACCAGTTATTCGATCAGCAGAGCAACGTACCCGTGGGTTCTATCCCCGTATTCATGCTTGATATGTGGGAGCACGCTTTCTATCTCGATTACCTCAATGTCAAGGCAGACTATGTCAAGGCAGTGTGGAATGTTGTCAATTGGGAGGACGTCAGCGCTCGGTTTACCCATGCTCGTGGCACCGAACTGGTCTGAGGTTAAGCCGCGTTCTACCGCGTAGTCCGCTAATCGGCTATGCGTGCACAATCGCTGTGTGGCCACCCATATACCACGGCGGAAGTTGAACGCGCAGCGCAAATATTGGCACGTATATAGTTGTGGGGTTGTGTGAGCTATCTGCTCGCACAACCCCACTTTTGGTGTTGGTCAAAGGGCATATCGCTACTGCGACTACCTAATATTTTGGTCGATCCTCACCTATTTTAGTGGCTCGCTCCCGCTCCATTCGGAATCTGACCGAGAATATCGACCACTACGGCATAGGCTGGTGCTGCCTTCTTATCGCCGCCTTCTGAAGCTGGAACTTCAATCAAGACACGCGAGCCAACTGGGATGTTCTCAAGGGCATCAAAGATAAGACCTGAACCGATCTTAATGGGCTTTGGCCCCGAAGAACCATACGTCGCCTCATTAAGGGCGTTATCCCACAACGACATTGCATACTGGATATACATCTCCGTGCCATGACCGCCAACCGGCTGACCAGAACCCCGAGAAATGACACGAACCACCGGCTCGCCACTAGGCTGTGCCGCACCGCTCTTGACCGAAACCGTAATCGGCTCGCCAAGGTTTCCGTTGATCTGTACTGGCAAATCTGCCGGATTAACCTGCAAGGTCGCGTCAGCATCACCGGCTTGATTCATCCCGTAGGCATCAAGTAGCTCAACGTAGAAAGCAATCGTATCTTTTTCGCCGATTCCTGCGGCAGGTTGCCCTCCGCTTGGGCCATACCCCAGCTCTGGTGGAATAGAGAGAATGACTTTCGAGCCAACTTTTTGCCCGGATAACCCCTGAGTCCACCCAGCAATCACCTGCTGTAAAGAAAATGACGTCGGCGCACCCCGCGAGAACGAGGAATCAAAAGGAGTCTTTTCGCCCCATACTTGCCCGACGTAATGCGCCACAACGACGTCGCCGCTCTCAATCTCGCGACCGCTTCCGCTCTCCAGAACAGAAACCTGCAATCCCGCCGGAGCAGGAGTTTTAGGGAAATCCAACACTGGAGTACTGCCAGAGGTATCAAGCTTCGGCATCTGCTCAGGAGACGCCTGCGTCGTTGACGTATTCGATGATGCTCCCGCAGGTTCTTGCGATTCGGACGGTTGCGAATCCCCACAAGCGGCTAGCCCAAAGACCGCGCACACGGCCAAAACACTGGCAAATTTACGCATAAGATAACTCCTCATTGACCATCACGAACCTAGCGTGATTCGTTCATTATCTCAGTGGAATGATTCGCCACACGCACAGGTACCAGCAGCCTGCGGATTATCAATCGTGAAGCCATAACGCTCAATCGAATCCGCGAAATCAATGGTTGCCCCATCAAGATACGGAGCCGACATCCGATCAACGATAACCTCAACCCCATCAAAATCTCGGATGAGATCCCCGTCTAGCATGCGCTCATCAAAATACAACTGATACATCAGGCCTGAGCATCCACCCGGTTGAACCGCCACGCGCAACCGCAGATCGTCACGCCCTTCCTGTTCCAACAGCGATTTCACTTTCTGAGCAGCACCTTCAGTCAGCATGACTCCGTGCGTCGTCGGATCGACCGTTTCGCTCATTTCTACCTCCAAATCGTGTGTACTACCCCAGCCTACCGGCAAGAATTAGCTATGCGAAATATCTGAGCTCTGAGCGCATTGAAGATCACTGAGATGCTCTGACGATCCGCCAGCGCGGGCGCTCTTTCTTCCAGATTTACGCACGTTACCGCGGATTACTGGATTACTGGATTACTGGATTACTAACACCGTGCGCACCACAATCACCACCCCCATGTTCGGGCAACGCGGCCTATTGCCTGCTGGAGGCGCATGACCATCTGCCTATGTTCTAATTGCAGGGAATCTGTATGCGATACCCCCTGAAACGCAAGAGCACCCTCACCAGGCAACTCGTACATTCCACACAGCCCTAACCGCGGCAGCTCACCTCGGCGTACATCGGCATGTTCGAATACCCCAACTAGCGGATTCCCCTCATCTTCGCATCGCTGCGCGAGAGCCGTTAAAGTGCTGGGAACCTTTAATCCCAGACGATACCCCACGTATATAACAAGATCCGCATTTACAGGAGAATCCGAGATGGACCATGCCCCAATCGGACGAGCGAAAGCCCCCAAGGCCAATAAGCTCATCGCTAGACCGCCAGCCACCCCGGAATACGCCACTCGATCATCCAAGCCGACTCCGAGTATGTGACGAGAGGATTCGGCCTGCTGCAAATGATGAAACCAGCGACCAATATGACGTTCACATTCTTGAGCTAGCTTCCCAGGGTATCCACCCTGATGCCAGGTGCGGGCCATTCCGGTTAATCCGCGTAAGGATAGTTCATCCGGATATGTAAAACCTATTCGAGTATCCCCTAAGCGACGCCGTGCCTGAGCATACAACTCTCGCAACTGTTGTGCGGGAATACTCGCATAGCGGTCACACTGCTGCACGAGCAAGGATGGTTCACACCCCTCCCCGTTTACCGGCAGGATACTGCCCATATCTTCATCATCCACACCGGCTAAGGCACAGACCATCCCCATTCCAAGATCGCTGGTAGAGATCACACGCGGCAAATGGATAGTTATCCCTGTCGTCCCGCTATCGATGAGTTCGTTGCAGAGTTGACCAAGGAAATGAGTAGAGCCAGCGAGCCTCCCTGGATCGCCATCCCACGCGTATCTCTCGCTCAGATCAATACTGGCTTCATCATCCCACTGCCATACTGGAACACCTCCCGCGTCACCACCATCAGCTAAAAGACGTCGGTGTGCGTGGGGATGACGGGTGCGGATAACATCTTCTACACCCGATCCCAGCTCAGCGAGATATAGTCCATCACTGACGGGAAAAGCACTAACCTCATCCGTCGGGCGGGCTGCTAGCCAGGCAGCCCGTGCCTGGTTAGCAACGTCTCGCGCAGAAATTCCGGGTAATGCGGCGCCAGCAAGGGCAACCCACATTTATTCCCCTAGACGAGTTAACAGCAATGCTTCGGCAACAATTGCATGACGCCAATCTCCAAGATGGAGCGATTCATTGGCCGAATGTGCCCGCGAATCTGGATCTTCAATCCCTGTGACAAGGATTTGTGCCTGTGGGAATACCTCACATAGATCTGCAACAAAAGGAATAGAGCCGCCAACTCCAATATCCACACTGTCACATCCCCAGGCTTCCCGCAACGCCCAGCGCATAGCCTCTGCCGCCGGCGTTGAATCCGGCGCTTCAAAAGCAGGACCGCACTCGTTAATCGTGATATTCAACTGCGCACCGAACGGAACGTGTGCCTCCAAATGACGGCACAGTGCCTGTGCGGCTTCTGCTGAATCCTGCCCTGGGCATACCCGCAGGGAGAGAATAAAACGAGTGGCGGGGATAATAGTGTTCGATACCAGATCCACTGGAGTAACGTCCATCGCGGTGACTGCAAGAGCAGGCTTCGTCCACAAACGTGAGGTCAACGATCCAGTACCGGCAAGTTCTACGCCGTCCAGAACTCCCGCATCGGCTCGCAATTGTGCCTCCGGGTAGTCAACATCCGTCTCATCTCGCGCTAAGAGCCCGTCAATTGCAACATCGCCGTTGTCATCGTGCAAAGTGGCGATGAGGCGGGAGGCGAGAGTCACCGCATCGAGAATCGGGCCACCGTACATCCCGGAATGTAAGGCGTGGTCTAATACGCGCAATTCAACCTCTACTTGCGTCACTCCCCGCAAAGAGGTGGTCAGTGCAGGCGTTCCTACCGCCCAATTGTTCGAATCAGCAACGATAATGACGTCGGCGGCTAATTCCTCCTGGTATTGCCGCAGAAAATCACGGAATGTCGGGGATCCAATTTCTTCTTCCCCTTCAATAAACAGAGTAATTCCAACTCCAGGCTTTGCTGCAGCAATTGCCGCCAAATGTGCAATAACGCCAGCCTTATCGTCGGCAGCACCCCGCCCGTATAGGCGTCCATCACGTTCAGTTGCGGTAAAAGGATCCGTATTCCACAGCAATTCATCACCTTGCGGCTGTACATCGTGATGAGCGTAGAGCATAATCGTCGGTTTACCAGGTGCTGCTGGACGTCGAGCCAAAATAGCTGGCCGCCCAGTTAACCCCGACGGAGTATTCAATTCGATAATCTGCGTATCTAGGCCCAGCGCCTGCGCACGTTGAGCAATCCACTGTGCCGAGGTCTTCAAATGCGCCTGATCGAAGGAATCAGCAGATACCGACGGAATCGCAACGAGTTCAGTCAAATCTGCAATATTTTGCGGCATGGATTGGTCTACTGCGTTTTTCACATCCTGATAATTCATGCCTCCACGATACCGCGATAGCGCTTCGTGGTGCGTTTAACCGCGCTACGAGACGCGTTTCATGACTAAGCCGACTACACTGGACACGATAACTGAGTGAAATATCTCGAGGCATATAAGGATAAGCGTGTTCGGATTCAAGAAGCAGACACAGTCGCAGCAGCCCCATGATTCCCAGCAAGAAGCTCCGCTTCCCAAGGGATACACCCCCGCAAAAGGCGCCCCCACCCCGCGCCGTAAGGATGTTCAAGCTGCCCGACGCCGCCCCCTCATTGCTGATACCAGCTCAATGTCCCGCAGCGAAAAACGCGCGGTACGAGCCGAGCAACGCGCCCGATCCAATGAGCTGTACCACAAACAGCAAGAAGCAATGCGCACTGGTGATGAGCGCAATATGCCACCGCAGCATCAAGGGCGCGAGCGGGCGTGGGCGCGAAATTATATCGACGCGACAGGCCCTTACTCATCCATGTTCATGCCGCTCGCTCTGCTGCTTATTCCGGTCATGTTTTTGCAGTACCGCTGGCCACGGGTATTTATTCCCGTCATCTGGGTCATCTACGCCTTGTTCATTGCCATGATGGTCTACGCCGTTTATTTGGCGCGTAAGACGAAAATGCTCGCGGAATATCACTTTGGCAGCCTCCCCCGAGGATTCTTCATGCAAATGCTCGGGCGTTGTTTCTATGTCCGACGCTGGCGGCTCCCGGTTCCGCAGGTCAAGCGGGGAGAGTTCCCTAAAGGCTCATCGCGTCAGGACGTTAAAGCCGCGCGGCAGGCTCGCCGCAATGGTCGGCGCGGTTTGGGATTCTTCAAGCGCCGCTAAAGATACCGAGATATATCTGAGGAGTTATCAGAATTATTTGGGGTTTAGCTGCTGAAAGCTAAAGAGCTAGGGCTAATAGCTCCCTGCCCCTCGTACCTATGTAACCTGTTGATCGCGCAATGCTGAAATATACAGCCTGCGCGATCAGTTCTTTTCCCGCGTTATCCGGCATTTGGGCGCCAGCGACGTACAGCCGTACCTCCCGTTTCTATGCGGGAGCACCACCATCCCTAACAGGTATTTCGCCGCTGCGAGGGCAACGGCTTCACGCCCTTTCACCTCAGCTTCTCCACTTGCTCCTCACCTGGTTGCGGTAAGAAGAGAAAAGATACAGATATCTTCGCGCCGCGTGCGATAGCCGAGCCGCTAATCGCAAAAAGCAACTTAAGAGCCAGCGCTAGCACCTAGTTACTGACAGCAAAATGCCGGCTTAGCGTCGGCGCAATCCGCGGGCGAGACTACGAACAAGCCACGGCCCGTAATAAATGAAACTGGTATAGATCTGCACAAGATCCGCTCCCGCATCGAGCACCCGTCGGGCGTCGGCAACACTAGAAATACCGCCTACCCCAATGATGAGCGCTTGCTGACCCAATTCGGCGCGAACTATCTCCACAATATCAACGGTGCGGTCCAACAGAATCGGGCCAGAGAGCCCGCCCTCACCGCGATCATGCCCGATCGTGGTGTTAGCAGCCACCACCCCTGCAATCTTCTCCCGACGAACTAACTCACATATCTCACGAATGTCTTCGTCAGCTAAATCTGGGGCGATCTTAACAAGAACTGGCGTTGTGCCAGCATGGTCACGCACAGCGCGGATAATCTCCGTCAACGAACTAACCGCCTGCAAATCCCGTAAGCCTGGCGTATTTGGCGAGGAGACGTTAATCACCAGATAGTCAGCATAGGGAGCAAGTTTATGGGCGCAAATCGCATAATCTTGAGGGGCTTGTTCGGGCGTCACCCATTTGTTTTTCCCGATATTGACCCCGACCACCACGTCTTTACCGCGTCGGTGCTCTCGCAGCGCACGCAATTGGATAACTGCAGCGTCTACCCCATCGTTATTGAATCCCATGCGGTTTCGGATTGTGCGGTCTTCCAGATGACGCCACAACCGTGGCTTATCGTTACCAGGTTGCGGGCGCGGAGTAATCGTCCCCACCTCGATAAAACCAAAACCTAGTGCATCTAGCCCGAGCACAGCCTCCGCGTTTTTATCTAATCCGGCAGCAATACCGACAATATTGGGAACGACGCGACCAATATGGCAGACGTGATACGGCAAGACTCGACCGGCAGAAAATACCACACGCCGAGCAAGGCCAGGAAGAATCGGGGTCTTTCCAAAGGCAGAAATCGCCCGCATCGCTATGTGATGGGCCTGTTCGGGATCAATACGAGTAATAACACGATCAAAAACAAGACGATACAGACCCATAATTATTTACCTCCGACGTTGCGATTCCTCGCTTTGCCGAGCTGCCATTGCCGCCGGCTGCGACCAGATATGCCATATCAACACTAGGACAATGGCACAGGTAGGAAGAAAAACATAACTCTTTCCGGCTATATACGCCGGATTAGACGGATCGAACACCTGTGGAATTGCAAGACCAAGGATCGCTAGCAACAAGTTGGCAACCCAACACGCAAAAGCACATATCCGCATTCTGCGACCATTGTGCAAAGTCCCCATACAACCGCCGATCCAGGCGAGAGCAACAACGCATGATGTTGCGGCAATCGCGTAATGACCAAGGTGTACCTGAGTTGTTATGGCGATAATGGCGCGCCAAGCAAATACCACTGCGGCAAAACACAAAAGCACAATAAAAATCCAGGGCCATCCGCGAGAGCGGCTGCGGTCATCAGTCAGCCGTCGTTGCTCGTGTGCCACCTTTGCTCCTTGTGTCGTCCCAATCCTTACTGCGTTCTGCGTTACTCGCTCTCACAGCCTAGACCCGCTAGAGCTGAGAAGCCAGCGCCAATACCTGCCGGTGAGGTATTTTCTGACGGAATACCCCGCAATTGGCCATCGGCTCTCAGCCTACGTAGATATTATCGCGACTGCGATATGGGAATACCTCATGGAGATCTCAATAGTGCTCGATACCGCAATCGCCGCTCAATATCGTAGCTACATGCGCGATAGCACATCCTTAAGCACGCGATAGCATACCTCGATGTACCTGCTGGTGACTGCGCACTGAGCAGTCACATACCGAGCAGCCCTATACTGGGAGGATGGTCAATATTATTCGTGAATCATTTTCCCAGGATCTCAATACTCATCTTCTTATCTGTGCGCAACGCCAAGATGAAGAAATCACCCTCGACACTAAAATCACCGATGAGACGTTTTGTTCTCAGCTCCTTACCGCATTGCATACGCTGAATGCTCGCAGTGTCACGACACTAGCTAACCCTGCTAATCCGAGCTACCGCGTTATTGTCGCAATTGCCGCTGCTGATGACGCCACAGATGGTGAAGATCCAACGCGAAGCCTCTTTGGCAGTGTTGCGCGTGCCGCACGAGGTTTAGATCGACTGGTTCTGGCTTCTGATATTGCCGATCTTCCTGCTGCTATTGAGGGAATCCTGCTCGGCTCCTACGTCTTTACCGAATACAAGGAGGTCAAAGAGACCCCACTAGGCACGCTCGTTATCGACAGTACCGATGAAGACGCGCTGCGCCGTGCGGAGATCGTCAGCGAGGCAACCAATCGGGTTCGTGATCTGGTCAATATGGCTCCGAATCATCTGGTACCCGAGACGCTGGCACAAATCGCTGACGAGGAAGCCAGTGCTGCTGGCTGTGACGTCCGTATCTACCAGGGCAAAGATCTCGCTGAGATCGGTGCAGCAGGCATTATCCACGTGGGGCGAGGATCAAAGAATCGCCCGTGTTTAGTGCGGGTTGAGTATCGCCATCCTGACGCCCAGTCAACGACTGCCTTAGTTGGTAAGGGAATCACGTTCGATACTGGCGGATATTCTCTCAAACCCGCACAGGCAATGGTTGAAATGAAAACTGATATGGCCGGTGCAGCCACCGTCCTCCAAACGGTCATCGTGGCAGCCCGCTTGGAGCTGCCAGTTCACGTCGTCGGATGGATGTGTTGTGCGGAGAATATGATCTCCGGAATCGCTGGGCACCCCGATGACGTCATCATTTACCGCAACGGAACCTCCGTTGAGATTAATAACACCGACGCAGAAGGTCGCCTTGTTCTGGCCGACGGTCTACTGATGGCCAGTGCCGAGAAGCCTGATCGGATTATTGATATTGCAACGTTAACGGGTGCTCAGATGGTCGCATTGGGCGAGCGCGTCACCGGCATTATGGGGACGGATGATCTCCCTCAACGCCTGTGTACATTGGCGGCAGAAGCTGGCGAATCGGCATGGCATATGCCCCTGCCAACACATCTGCGTAAGAACTTGGATTCCGATGTTGCTGATATTCGCAATGCGGGTTCCCGTTACGGCGGTATGCTTGCCGCGGGATTGTTCCTCAAAGAATTCGTCGATTGCCCGGCGTGGGCGCATGTCGATATAGCTGGTCCGTCCTTTAATCGTGGCTGCGCGTATGGATCGACGCCGAAGGGAGCAACTGGCGTCATGCTTCGCACCCTTCTTCGGGCGGTGGAGAGCCGGTAACGCTCGTTCGTTTGCCGTGGTGCGGGTTGAGGAGGGGGGGCATGCTCCCCCGCCCGCAGGAATCGAGCAGCATTATCTGCTGAATTATCTATCTGGCACTGACGATTTAGTAGCTCCTGTGGGGTGTGGTTGATATACCACACCCCATACGGCTATCAACGCTTAATTCACTACCAATCAAGCGGCTGATGAACAAACGAGGATCCGCTCCAAGCTTTCGATACTTTTCTGAGTTTTATACGGCTTTTCTGCGGGCGCGGGCGCTGCCATTTTCTAGCCCTAACCCTAAGTGCCTGAAACACGGTATGAACTTTCCACAGTCCAATACTCACTCGTTTCCTACAGCTAAACTGCGACTCTCTATCTACGGTTTGCCTCGGTTTATCGCCGCGATATGCCATCGTAACGCGCGTTCTCACTCGCTTCTCAGTGCTGCGCTCTTCGTCTTTCCGCAAATCTATACGCGCTGGTTTTAGTAAATGCTTTACTAAGTAGCTCTATTGTTTGGTTTTTACTAGCCATTTACTCGACTTACTACCTACTAAAGTGGCGTGCCACGCAGCCACGAAACTAAATTGTCAGAGCACTAACTAAATCGCTAGTAAAATCCGCCCGCAAATATTCAGAAGTGGCGCAGAGGTATAACTCCCCCCCACTTACCATTGCGCTAACACTAGCCGCGATTAGCCTGCTGACGCGCCGACCACTGCCGCATCGACTGCGGATAGCCAGTCCGTGCCACATCAAAGAGTGGGATTCCTAAACGATTCGTCAATTTCACCGCCTGATCGAGATTAGGGACTTTACGGCGTGTCCACTCCCCGTCAGTGGCAACAAACACAACCGTCGCTGGTTCTCGTGAGGTCTGCGCCTCAAAATATGCTTCTACCCCAGTGCGCGAGGCGGCAAACTGCTCAAGATGAGCATACGTCTCATTTTTGGCGCGCCGTTGCGACATACCGCCACTGCTAGACCCATTACGCGAAAAGATACCCACACGGCGATCATACGCGATCAATAGGCAACCAGGTTCACGCTCCCAGAGTACTCATTGCACATTCTCGATCATGAAGTGGAATAATTACAGGGAAGACACTGGCAATGCCAGCACCGACGATTCTCAAGGGAGAGGTAAGTGACTGAAACCAAGGAATACGATGTCGTGATCCTCGGCGCCGGCTCAGGCGGCTACGCCTGTGCTATGCGAGGTGCACAATTAGGCCTATCTGTGGCCCTCATCGAAGGTGACAAGGTCGGCGGCACATGTTTACACCGTGGCTGTATCCCGACGAAAGCTCTCCTGCACGCCGCAGAGGTTGCCGATGAAATGCGCGAGTCTGCGTCAATCGGAGTCAAGGGCAGCTTCGACGGCATTGATATGACCGCGTTAAATTCCTACAAGAATTCCGTCATCGACAAGATGTATAAGGGGCTCACTGGGCTCATTGACGGCCGCGGAATTGACACTATTACCGGCTGGGGTCGCCTGGTTGGGCCGAATACTGTCGAGGTCGGCGGTCAGCACATCACTGGAAAGAATATCGTCCTAGCAACCGGATCGTATTCCAAGACGATTGGCCAGCGGATCACTAATCGGGTCATCACCTCAGAAAAAGCGCTATCTATGGATGTCGTCCCCAATTCAGTGGTCGTCCTGGGCGGCGGCGTTATCGGATGTGAGTTTGCTTCCGTATGGGCTTCCTATGGCGCGCAGGTCACCATTATCGAAGGTCTGGATCGCCTCGTTCCCAATGAAGACGCCGCGATCTCGAAGATGCTTGAGCGCCAGTTCCGTAAGCGCAAGATCGCATTCAAGACCAAGACCATGTTCGATCGGGTCGAGGAAGACGAATCAGGCGTCCACGTATTCACCCAAGATGGCAAACAGTATGACGCAGAATATCTCCTCATCGCTATCGGGCGTGGTCCGTCTACGGCAAACCTGGGATACGAAGAACAGGGCATCACGATTGATCGCGGTTTCGTTATCACCAACGAACGGCTACACACCGGCGTCGGTAATATCTATGCCGTAGGAGATATTGTTCCCAGCGTTCAGCTCGCTCACCGTGGCTTCCTACAAGGTCTGTTTGTGGCAGAAGAAATTGCTGGGCTTAACCCGAAGGTTATCGACGAAAATCTCATTCCGAAAGTCACCTTCTGCAATCCAGAGATCGCTTCCGTCGGGCTGACGCAAGAAAAAGCTGAGGAAAAGTACGGGAAAGAGAACGTCGAAACCGCCGAATTCAACCTGGCGGGTAACGGCAAATCCCAAATGCTTGGCACGCAAGGTTTCGTTAAAATCGTTCGAGAGAAAGACGGGCCAATTGTTGGTTTCCATGCTATTGGCGCGCGCATGGGTGAGCACGTCGGTGAAGGCATGCTTATGACCGCCTGGGAAGCATTCCCCGAGGATTTCGACGGTCTAATCCACGCTCACCCCACTCAAAATGAATCTATCGGAGAAGCACTCCTCGCCCTCGCTGGCAAGCCGCTTCACACCCACAACTAACACAGGAGTAATGCGTTAATGTCTGAAGCAATCAAGATGCCCGCACTGGGCGAGTCTGTCAACGAAGGCACGGTAACGACGTGGCTCAAGCAGGTCGGCGATCACGTCGAGGTTGACGAGCCTATTTTGGAAGTATCGACGGACAAAGTCGATACCGAAGTTCCTGCGCCGATTTCTGGGGTGCTGGAGAGCATTGAAGTCCAAGAAGATGAAACCGTTGCAGTGGGCACGGTCCTGGGTTATATCGGAGATGGCTCCTCCGCTGGCTCGGATACCACATCTGAAGCCGCACCTGCCGCTGAGTCACAACCTGCTCCAGCTCCCGAGGCACCAGCACCAGCCAATGATCCTGCCCCCGCGTCAGCACCTGAGGAAAGCGGCACGGGCGTCGAAGTCACCATGCCGGCTCTGGGTGAGTCTGTCAACGAAGGCACGGTAACGACGTGGCTCAAGCAGGTCGGCGATCACGTCGAGGTTGACGAGCCTATTTTGGAAGTATCGACGGACAAAGTCGATACCGAAGTTCCTGCGCCAGCTTCCGGCGTTCTCAGCGAAATTCGCGTTCAGGAAGATGAAACTGTCAGCGTTGGCTCGGTACTCGCCATTATTGGCGGCAAGGTATCTGCCAGCGCCGATGATCCGGCCGCGAGTGCACCAGCAGTCGATCAGGTCGAACCTCAGCCGGTACCAGCCGAGCCAGCACCGGCTCCTGCGCACACCGCTCCTGCTCCTGCCCCTGTTTCGCCTGCGCCGATCCCACCAGCTCCTGCTGCTCCTGCTGCGCCGGTTCCTGTACCCCCAGCATCTGCACCAGATGGTAAGTCTGCTTACGTCACGCCTATCGTGCGCAAGCTCGCTAAAGAGCGCGGTGTTGACTTGGCAACGGTGACTGGCACGGGCGTCGGTGGGCGTATCCGCCGCGAGGATGTAGAAGCCGCTGCACAGGCTGCCCAGGCTCTCGCTGCCCAGCCAAGCGTTCCGGCTGCTAGCCCCGCCACTCCGGCAGGTGCACCCGCCCAGGCTCCCGTGCCCTCAACGGCTGGCGTTTCCGCCGCCACCGCAAAGTCGCAAATTGCCCAGAAGGCTGAAGCCTCTGCACAATTGCGTGGCACTCGCCAAAAGATGACCGGCGTGCGTAAGGCAATCGCCGCGCACATGGTCAATTCTTTGGCGGTTTCCGCTCAATTGACCACCATCATGGAAGTTGATGTCACCCGACTCGTTGCTTTGCGCGCGAAAGCCAAGGATTCCTTCCAGGCGCGCGAAGGCGTCAAACTGACGTATCTGCCGTTCTTCGTGCAAGCAGCGACGGAAGCTCTCAAGGCTCATCCCATTATTAACTCCTCCGTCGAAGATAATGGGATCGTCTACCACGATGTCGAGCATGTCGGCATTGCGGTTGATACCGAGCGTGGCTTATTCGTCCCGGTTATCAAGAACTGTGGGGATTTGAATATTGCTGGTATTGCCAAGCAGATTTCTGATCTTGCTGGCCGCACCCGCGATGGAAAGATCAAGCCTGATGAGTTAACCGGATCAACCTTTACCATCACCAATACGGGTTCGGCCGGAGCCATCATGGATACCCCGATTATTAATCAGCCGAATGTCGCCATTCTCGGCACGGGTGCTATTTTCACTGCCCCTGGTGTCGTAAAGGACGCAGACGGAAACGACGTCATCTCTATCCGTTCTAAATGCTACCTGTGTATCTCCTACGATCACCGGATCATTGATGGAGCTGCGGCTTCTCGCTATCTGCGTGACGTGAAGTTGCGGCTAGAAGAGGGAGATTTCGCAAGCGACGTTCTCTAGCGAATAACTCGTTAAACGGGTACTTCTCTGACGGTGGGGCGGTAGTTTTGCTACCGCCCCACACAGTTTCTTTAGGTATCGTTTTATTTTGTTTTGCGCTTTTCTTTCTTGATGTTTCTTTCCGTCTTTTTCCTTCTCTCTCCCCCCACTCCGACTCTGTGTTCTCCTCGTATCGCCACCTACACGTCTTGCTAGCGCTCGGCGTATCTCTTCTCTCTCTCCCCCCCCCAGGCTTTCACATTGCTCGCCTGTCTTTTTCCCCTCCCCTGCGGATTCTTCGTCATTCCTTTTCTGCATTCCTTTTCTCCCATCATTTCTTTCGCGCTTTTATCTCGCTCAACACATTTCAGCTTCGGGATATTTCGATATGCACACTTCAGACCCCACAGCCAATCAGCAGGATTTTCGCCATCAACACGATCAATACTCGCGAAAAACAACACCCTGTGGGAGCAGGCATTGCCGACACCACACCACTCATCTAACCGTTTTGCTTGCGTTTAGGTAGCTATCGGCTCATACTTGCTTAGGCATAAATACGGAATGTGAGTATGCAGCCTCTGGTCACCACCCCATCCGGGTATAGGGAGAGTCCACTTTCTTCATCGGAGCGTCTTGAGAATTCAACGTCTCTTCCTATGTGCAGGTTGGCAACCGCTTACCTGCGAGTAGTGCCGTGCCACAGTGAACACAACATATGGTCGCACCCCGAGGTCTTACTCATACCGGAGATCTCGTCGGGACACACCACGCCAGCCAGACGGCTCCGTCTCTCCCGAAAGGATGAACTGCATGAGCAACAGCGTAATGGCTGGTTACCGTGAGTTACCCCGCCTGGTTGGAATATGGCATATGGTGATCTCGTTCTTCGGTCGTCTCCCCATTTCCATGATTATCATTGGGGTTTTGACGCTTATCGTCAACGCTACCGACTCCGTTGAAATCGCAGCCTACTGTTCCGCCGCGCTAGCGATTTCTAATGCCGTGGGGAATGTATTAATTGGCCGCCTCACAGATCGTTATGGGCAGCGGCGCCCCCTGTTGGCTATTGCTCCCATCAATGTTATTGCGTTACTTTCCCTCGTTATGGCAACGCGCGCCAATGCTCCTAGCGCCGTTCTCGTAGGATTATCCGCTCTTATTGGGGTATCGACGTGCCCAATCGGCCCGCTTACCCGCGTTCGCTGGTATCCCCTGGCCAGCTCTCATCAGTTACCTGCCGCCATGTCATGGGAAACAGTTAACGACGAACTGGTTTTCGTTCTCGGCCCAGCAGCCGTCGGCATTCTAGCTGCCGCGATCCATCCTGCAGCTCCCCTGGTTATTTCGGCACTTCTCGTCGCAACATGTGTAATTCCTTTTGCGTTATCACGTTTTGCACTACCACCAGCTATTTCGGCTACACATACGCCATCCTTTGCGCGCATTATGCGCCGGATCCGCACTCCCTTTATCACCATGTGGTGCATGGGCATGTTTTTCGGAGCAATGCAGACCTCCGTCACCGCCTTTGCTAAAGATCATGGGATCGCCGTTATGGGCGGTCTTATCTATTCAGCAATGGGGCTCTCGGCTGCGATCACTGCACTGCTCGCCGTTGGGCTACCTGCCCGCATGAGTCATGTGACTCGCATCTGGATGGGAGGAATCGGCCTCGCCGGTGGCGCACTCTTATGCGTATGCGCACATCATGTAGCACTGCTCGCTGTCTTCTTATTCATTGCTGGATTATTTATTGGGCCGGTCGGCGTTGCTATTTTCACCCTCGCTGGGCAATGGGCACCGCGTGGCGGCGACGGCGTAGCTAATACTGCGATCGTCTCTGCCAATGTTTTAGGAGTAGCTACAGCGAATACGTTAATTGGCAAGGCTTTAGAGAGTCATCTTTCCTTGGGTTTCATGATGGCCGCTGGCTTTGGTCTGGCTATGATGCTGGTTGCTCTCAGCTTTGGTCGATACGATGAGCACCATCTGCGTGCTGTCGCCGTTGAGAGCGGGCGGTAGATCCACTAAACTCTAAGCGTCCCCTAAACGAGGAAGTACAGGAAATGGCGAAAGATAAGAAAAATAAGCCCAAGAAGAAGCGGTGGTATTCCTATCTCGGTGATGCCTACCGAATCTCAAAAAAGACCTTCTCATGGACTCCTTGGGCTCTCCTAGGGGCATTTGCTCTCGGCATCATTGTGCTGCTCCCCGCTGGTTTCGCTACCGGTCGGTGGATTATTTGGAGCATCCTTGGAATCATCCTCGGTGTTACTTTCACCTTATCCGTGCTCATCCAGCTCGTTAAGCGTGCCTCATTCCGGCAAATTGACGGAGTACCTGGCGCCTCAGGAGCAGTCTTGTCAAATATTAAGCGCGGTTGGGTAGTCGAAGAACAGCCGGTTCGTTTCAATGTCCGGACTCAAGACATGATCTTCCGTGCAATTGGGCGCCCCGGTATTGTCCTTATTTCTGAAGGTCCCTCCGCCCGCGTCAATCGTCTTATCAACGAAGAACGCCAAGCAATCAAACGTGTTGCACCTTCAGCTCCGGTTGTCGTCGTCAAAACCGGCAATGAGGAAGACCAAGTTCCGCTCATTAAATTGGAACGGCATCTGCGCAAACTACCTAAGCAGATTACCCATCAGGAAGTTGCCGCAGTGACTGCCCGGATGAAGGCGATTCCAACGAATTCACTGCCGATTCCCAAGGGCGTTGATCCATATAACGCCCGTCCAGATCGTAGGGCGCTGCGCGGTCGCTAGAACTGACGGCGCATCAGCGTAAATGTGGGCGCAACCAATGCAGATATGTGCATGGTTGCGCCCATGTACATTTCCACCACCCGATGAACAAAAATAGCCAGACGCCTTCCCGTTACAGGTATTACGTGTAGGTCTTTTTATCAGTTGGGGTGTATTGGCGCAGGGGTTTTGCAAGATGTTTCGTCATTCCCTTTTGCTATCGATGCCGCTATCTGTGGTTATTTTTCTTTTCCTCGTCCTCCCGTCCCGAAGCAGAATGACGGGAGAATCAGCTAGTAGCTCGCCAGAATGACGATGACTAACGCTTGCAACACAAATCACCCACTGCCCAAAGATAGCTACCAATTGGCATTACGCATATAGCCGCCCAGTGGAAACTTCTCGGCGAGCTATTCTTACTCCTGGCTTCCCTTTCCTCTCTTCCCTCCCCGAGAAGCTATACCTTGTTTTTTTTGGGGGGGGGATATAGGACTATGCCATAGCTGACGCCTATTGGCCCGAATGTTCCGTATATTTAATAACGCGCCACCGCGGAACAATGCACACTCATATTAGATAACAGGCGGCATGCCGAAAAACCACCATCCACATGCGCCTATTTTCCCAACGGATATTCGCCTATGTTAGACGGGCTATCTCTACTTTTCGGCGTATTATGCCTCTGACCTACCCGCAATGTGCTGGCCCATCCACGACACTGCCTGATAGCCGCTGTCCAGATCGCCCTCAGCAACAATTATTCCCGTGTTTTTCATTGGTTCCCCCCAATGCCGGCGATCTACGCCAGCACATCGAGCACCAGCCCAGGTCTTCATCATCGTTCCGTGAGTAAAAATGACTGCGCACTCTTCTGCGCGCTCCTCAATTTCCCGCACAACCACATCGAACCGCCCCAAGGTACGCAGCCCATCTACCTCAGGATTATCTCCCATCACCTGATCGAGTCTGCCGGCAATCCATGAGTGCGTCACCGCCGTATATGCGTCATAACCGGATTGGGTGTGTGCCCCTTCTAAGGTGCCCGCTTCAACCTCGCGCAATCCGGCACGGACGTTAATCTCCATCCCCAATCGTGTTGCCAACGGGGTTGCCGTCTGCTGGGTACGAGTCAAGGTCGATGCCCAAATGGACTGCGGAGCTAATGCCACCAGATCGTTGACCACGTCATTGGCTTGTTGCCAGCCCTCTTCCGTCAATACCGACCCTGGATGCACCGTATCAATCGTCTTGGCAACATTCTGATAGGTCTGGCCGTGGCGAACCAAAATCAGACGCACAATACTCCCCTTTCTATCTTGTTCTTGCCTCGTATCGGTTTCTTACCAGTTGCGTTCCCACCGACGTTGTTCTCTATCAAATTCATCATCGTCCCGATGCTGCCATTCCTCTTCGGCATAATCGGCACACATATTGCGTGCTGTGGAAATCAGATAGGCGTCTCGGGCCGCAACAGCGCTCGGATATGGCCCCATGCATTCAAGAGCTGACCACAGTGGCGTATCAGAACTAGCAACCTCTCCGGTACGGATATTAAACCAATACCGCGATGACGAAGATGATTGTGCTGTCATACCAGCCTCCGTCCGCACATACCATACCTCGCACAGTTGCCTGCTCCTTCCAATATTCCATCATAAACGTGGCGGCAGACGTATTCCTAGGACGCTGGATCTGCACACATTCCACAGTAGCCATGCGTATGCTACTTTCTGTTTTGCTGCTATCAAGATTACTCGACACGCGAAAAGACCAGCAGCACTACACCGAAGCTAGCTGCTTCGTATGACGAGGGGCTATGTTGGTCTGTTCCACAGCGCCGACTACACTGAATCCTATGCAAGGAACACGTGCACCCCGCGGGACGCTTCGCCCTGGTCAAATATCCGCTATTCGTTCAGTTCCCGGAGATATTGCTCGCCCTGAATATCTCTTCCACGACGGGCCAGAGATCGTTACTGCTCGCGAGATCAAATCTGAGCAAACTATTGAAAAGATCCGACGGGCCAGTCGCATTGCCGCTGACGCCCTCTATCATGCTGGCGCAGCCGTTCGCCCGGGAATTACCACGGACGAACTTGACGCTATCGCCCATGAATACCTCATCGCACAGGGCGCATATCCGTCCTGCTTGGGATACATGGGATTCCCCAAATCCATTTGTACCTCTATTAATGAAGTTATCTGCCACGGTATTCCCGATAATCGCCCCTTAGTGGAAGGTGACATCGTGAACCTTGACGTCACCGCATACGTAGATGGCGTGCACGGTGATACAAATGCCATGTTTTACGTCGGGCACGTCGATGAAGAATCTCGCCTGCTTTGCGAGCGCACCTATACCGCAATGATGCGCGGAATTGCGGCTGTTAAGCCAGGGCGGGCATTGAATGTTATCGGTCGAGTTATTCAGTCCTACGCCCACCGTTTTGGATACGGCGTAGTAGAAGATTTCACTGGTCACGGGGTTGGAGAGGCATTCCACTCCGGTTTAATCGTTCCCCATTATGACGCTGCGCCTCGATACGATGACGTCATCACAGAGGGCATGGTATTCACTATAGAACCCATGCTCACTCTCGGAGGTATCGCCTGGGAACAATGGGATGACGATTGGACCGTCGTCACTGCCGACCGGACTCGTAGCGCTCAATGGGAGCACACTATTGTGGTTCGGGAGAACGGCGCGGAAATCCTCACGTTGCCTAGCCACGGGCAACGTTCGCCGGCATTGCCCTCAGATGCCTAACATCTGTTATTCAGCGCTGGTAAAGTGTGCCCCAGTTGCTGCCCAGCGTCCTTAAAAGCAGCCCGTCTCCTGGAGGAAATATGACGAAATCACACCCTTGCGCAATCGGTATTGACGTTGGCGGATCAGGGATTAAAGGCGCACTGGTCGATGTTAAACGCGGAAAGTTCATTACTGAGCGCTACCGTATTCCCACTCCAGAAAACGGTTCTCCGCTCCAGATTGCCGGAGTTATCCGAGAAATTATTGATCTGCTAGAAGCTCCGGCAGATTTGCCCGTCGGCATTTCCTTTCCTGCGCCTATTGTGGCAGGAGTCGTTCCTTTCATGGCAAACCTATCCCAAGAATGGCGCGGTCAGCATGTGGCTTCTATTATCCGTCAAAAGGTAGATCGCCCCATTTTCGTCCTCAACGATGCCGACGCTGCCGGTTACGCCGAGGTACGCTATGGCGCGGCACATGGGCATCGGGGCACCGTCATTATGCTGACCTTAGGCACCGGCATTGGCTCGGCTCTGGTACGCCAACGGCGGCTTATTCCTAACACTGAGCTCGGGCATCTCATCTTGGATAACGGCATCACCGCAGAGCGTTTTGCTTCCTCCGCGGTCTACACCCAGGAGGGATTGAGTTTTGAGCAGTGGGCCGAGCGGTTAACTCAGGTGTTTTCTCATATCAATATGTTGTTCTCCCCCGATTTATTCATCGTTGGCGGCGGAATATCGAAACATCATAAGAAGTTTCTTCCTCTGATTCCGTTGGATACCCCAATCGTGCCCGCAAAATTACGCAATGCTGCAGGTATTATCGGGGCTGCTCGCGTCGCCTATGAAGAGGCACGCAGATAACACAATACGACGGGCGCTGCCACGATAGATCAAAGTGAATACGCCTGTGGCCCGCAACGCGGGCCACAGGGAGTTGATCTATACGCCGGGTTCTGTACTGAAACGCAGATTACGCCTCCAGTGGTGGCCATCCATCTCGACCTAATGTTGCCATTAGGCTCTAGCAACCAACCCGCACGCGAACGGAACTTTCATAGCGCGCTACTTGGTCTTGCTCCCGGTGGGGTTTACCGTGCCATATCGGTCACCCGATACGCGGTGAGCTCTTACCTCACCCTTTCACCCTTACCTTGCGGCGGTTTACTTTCTGTGGCACTTTCCTGCGGATCACTCCGAGTGGGCGTTACCCACCACCGTGTTCCGTGGAGCCCGGACGTTCCTCAGCACCGTAGTGCCGCGACCACCCAACCAACTGTATTTCAGTATAACGCCGCGTACTGTGCTACGCCTCCAGCAAGATAACGATGCACTCGTAATCTTCTGAGAAGTAAATCTCCTCTGGATCTGCAGATTTAATCTTCTCCATCTCAATGGGCGATAGCTGAATCCCACCAGAAGTATCCCCATTCGGATGCACTGCAATCACAGCCAAGCCACCGCGGGCTACCGCTTGGGCATATGCTTCTTGCAATGCAGGATCTAGCTCAGCGAGGTGACGATCCCGTTTGCTACGAATATCGTCCAGCTCATCCGTTAACTGCGCAACCTCATCTTCCAAGCGACTCCGCCCTCGCAATAGCACATCCTGGAATCTTGCCATCTCTTGCTGCATCTGCGCGATCTCAGCTTCGATCTGTTCGACGCGCTCCCAGGCAGTAAACTCTGCTTCATTTGCCTCATCAAGGAGCGCCTGGTTCGTTGCTATTTCCGCCTGTAAGGCTAACAGCTCACGCGAATCCATCCCGATACCGGCATCTAACTGTGAGTTCTTTTTCGCAAGGGTCTGTGCCCGACGAGCAGTGTGCTCACTGGCGGCAGCTAAATCGGATTGAGCTGCCGCTAATTCTTCTTGAGCGCTTTGGATATTGCGCGCGCTTCGAGCAATCTCATTCATCGTCTGACCAAGCTCAGCACGCAACGGATGTTTTTCAATGCGTGAGGTCAGGTGGTTTATTTCTCGATCTTCCTCAACGATTGTCAACAATTGCAATTGATCTGCTCGGGGTGCTCGAACCACGATCATCCTCCTGTGCTAGCACGTCCTTTATAGATAGCAACGTTCATTAGTCTCTAGGGCTAATGTCACGTACGCCAGTAACCGTCATCGTTCAGCTATGAATTAGCAGCGCTCTTCCCACGGATCAGTAACAATCGTGGAGATATACGTTCGCACATCCAATTCGCTTTCCACAGCAGCTCTCATGCGAGGCAGCACCGGCCACTCTGAGGCAAAATGCGTCAGCCCAATAAGCGGGCAGCCACCATCCCATAAATGATCCGTCGCTGGATGATGCCGTAAATCGGCAGTGATATACACATCTGCCCCTGCCGCCTGAGCAGTAGCTAAGAAGGAATCTCCGGATCCTGGAGATAACGCCACCCGAGAAACAATTTTCTGTGGGTCACCGCCAATCAGAATGCCAGCCGGAGTAGTGGGAATCAGTGCTTTCAAGCGCAGTGCCAATTCACGGACTGTCATCGTCACTGGCAATCGACCAACTCGCCCCAAACCAAGATCGGAATGTTCATTAAGGGGTTCAAGCGGGACGGTATCGCGTAAACCAAGCAGCTCTGCCAATGCCACCGCTGATCCAGTAGCGGCACTATCAGCGTTCGTATGAGCAGCAAATAATGCCACCTGATTGCGTATCATCTGGTGAACCCACACGCCCTTGGCATGGTCCGTCGCAATCGAGGAAACTCCTCGTAAAAATAGCGGATGATGGGTAATAATCATCTGAGCACCGCGATAAATTGCTTCATCTACCACTGCTTGGCATGGATCAACAGCAAAACCAATCAGCTCAACAGGATCGCTGCGATCGCCGACAACTAGCCCGACCCGATCCCAATCCTGCGCAAACGACGGTGGATAGGTTCGCTCCATGACTTCAATAACGTCACCCACAGTAATCATGGCAATAGCCTAAACGACGAGAGGCGAGGAACGAAGAGCAAAAGCCACAAAACCATGTTTGAGCAGATATAAAAATCCCGTATCCCCTGATTATCACGGAAGACACGGGCATATCGTGGACCCTACCGGACTCGAACCGATGACACACGCGGTGTAAACGCGTTGCTCTACCAACTGAGCTAAGGGTCCGCGGATAATCTTAACGTCCTTACCGGCAGATGAAAAATAAAACCGTGCGATATTCCCCACTCACTCATCACGGTGAGAAACTGAGAAACCCAGAAGCCCAGAAAGGGATTGCTGCGGCTGCCTGAATGCAAAGAACTGAATTCACCCAGGACGCCTGCGCTCCCGCAATATCATTTTCACGCCTATTGCTGGCAAAGACGGGTATTGCTTACTCACGCGCGCCATCGCTCAGTTCATCCCGTCTCCCAGCCCAACAACCGAACGAATGCACCAGCACGATAGCGACAGCTACACGATACTGATAGCTAGACCTAATCCGTCGCATAACAGTAAAGCTCTCACTGCGCACCGAGCATTATCCAAAGTAGCCGAGGGGCGCGGCGAGGTATTAGCCGAGTTATTAATTACGGGATGTAATTGAGTGGATTCACTGCGTTATCACACAGAATTATCGGCGATATTACGCGCTATCACTATGATTTAGCGCTATTAATATGATCGCCCGTGGGTGACGACGCGAAATGCCGTCCATCCGCTCGGCAAGGATCGTGTTGAGGTCACTGATAGACCTGCCGTATCAGCAGCTTCGTTGACATCTTCCATTGGAACAGCGTGTGCCTGATGGCGAGCCGGAACGAATAGCCAGATCACCGAGTTTTCGTCTGCTAGACCAGATGAGCAGTCCACAAGATAATCCGTGAGATCATCGGTGTCACCATCGTCAGCGCGCCACCATGCGATAACCCCGTCGATTGCAGCATCGAAATCTTCATCAACGAGCGGCTCCCCTAGCACGTGTTCGATAGCTTCACGCACATCGAAGTCCACATCGTCGTCATAACCAAACTCTTGGACAATCTGCCCAGATTGAAACCCAAATTCCTTACCGGAAACCCCGGACACTGTGTTCTGCCTTTCGCGTGCGGTATGCCAACGATTCACATTCTAAAGCCCTACAGCCCAAGATGCAGGATGATACACGGATCATAACGATTGAATTTTGCTCTATCTATACGTCTTTACCGTTGATCCGGTGAGCCTGGGAACGAGCTCATAGCCGGTAGCACCTGCCGAAAGCCCAGCACACCAGACCCACAGTTTTTAACATGCGAGGTCAGAAGCCCATGTCTAACACGCCCACCGACCATCCGCAATTATTTTAACGTAGAGAAAAATCGTGAGAGTTCTCCCATTGTAAATCCAGTGACTCGGTAGGGATAGCCAAAGAGAAACGGTACATTAGAACTAGCGTTAAAGGGCGTCTACCCGCTACCACATCGCGCAGCAGGCAGATGTACCCACACAGCCGCGCATCAAGTAGAGGAGTTACACGTGAGTCAACAGCCTATCCGCCCGCTCATCAACGGTCTGCTGAGCCAGGTCCCAGATATTGACCCGGAAGAGACTCAAGAATGGATTGATTCCGTTGAAGCATTAATCGAGAACCAAGGCGGCCCGCGCACCCGATACCTGCTGACCGCAATGCAAAACCATGCCCGTCGGCGCGGTATCTCCATTCCCCCGAATATCGTCACCCCCTTCGTCAACACTATTGGCGTGGATGACGAGCCGTTCTATCCTGGTGATGAAAAACTAGAACGCGAATTCCGCCGCTGGACTCGCTGGAACGCAGCCGTTATGGTTACCCGTCAGCAAAATCCAGATGTTGCCGTTGGCGGTCACATTTCGTCATACGCCGCTCAAGCAACCCTGTACGAAGTGGGCTTTAATCATTTCTTCCGCGGCAAGAATTCCCCTGGAGGCGGCGATCAAGTCCTCTTCCAAGGTCACTCCTCCCCTGGTAACTACGCTCGCGCATTCCTCGAAGGGCGCCTGACGGAAGACGATCTCGATTCCTTCCGGCAGCAGGCTTCCCGCCGCTCCGGTGGGCGCGGTCTGCCATCGTATCCGCACCCTCGGCAAATGCAAGATTTTTGGGAGTTCCCGACGGTTTCGCTTGGTCTTGGGCCGATCTCAGCCATCTACCAAGCCTGGTACAACCGCTATCTCAACGAACGCGGCCTGAAAGATACCACCCAGCAGCACGTGTGGGCCTTCATGGGTGACGGCGAGATGGATGAAGTTGAATCTCGCGGTTTGCTCCACTTCGCTGCCAGCCAGAACCTCGACAACCTCACCTTTGTTGTGAATTGTAACCTGCAGCGCCTTGATGGTCCGGTGCGCGGCAACGGCAAGATCATTCAGGAACTCGAAGCCTCCTTTAAGGGCGCTGGCTGGAACGTCATCAAGGTAATCTGGGGGCGCGAGTGGGATGAACTGCTCGCAGCCGATAAGGATCGTGCCCTCGTCAATATCATGAACGAGACGCTCGATGGCGACTACCAGACCTTCAAAGCAAATGATGGTGCCTACGTTCGCGAGCATTTCTTCGGGCGCGATCCACGCACTAAGGCATTGGTCGCTGATTGGTCCGACGAAAAGATTTGGAGCCTCAAGCGCGGCGGTCACGATTACCGCAAGGTCTATGCCGCCTACAAGGCCGCAGTTGAACACAAGGATCAACCAACCGTTGTGCTAGCGCACACGATCAAGGGCTACGCACTCGGCTCAAACTTCGCTGGGCGCAATTCGACGCACCAGATGAAGAAGCTCAACGCCGACGATCTGAAGTTGTTGCGCGATACCCTGCATCTAGATATCGACGATAGCCAGCTTGACGATCCCTACCATGCACCATATTTCAAGCCCGCTCCTGACCATCCGGCATTGGAATACATGCATGAGCGCCGTCGCAAGCTGGGCGGCTACCTGCCAGAACGCCGCGTCGTCGTCAATGGCGTCGATATGCCAGATGAGAAACATTGGGATGTGCTCAAAGGCGGCTCCGGAAAGCAGAAGGTGGCCACCACGATGGCTTTCGTCCGTCTGCTTAAGGATCTCATCCGAGATAAGAACTTCGGGTATCGTATCGTGCCCATCATCCCCGATGAAGCCCGAACCTTCGGCCTGGACGCAATCTTCCCCACGGCAAAAATCTTCAATGTGCATGGCCAGCACTACACGGCCGTGGATTCGGATCTCCTACTGAGCTACAAGGAATCCGAAAAGGGGCAGATCATGCACACCGGCATCACCGAAGCAGGCTCTAATGCAGCCTTTACTGCGGTTGGCACATCCTACGCCACCCACGGTTTGCCAATGGTTCCGGTGTATATTTTCTACTCTATGTTCGGCTTCCAGCGCACTGGCGATCAGTTCTGGCATGCTGCCGATCAGATGGCCCGCGGATTCATTATGGGCGCTACTGCAGGGCGCACGACGCTAACCGGCGAGGGTCTGCAGCACATGGATGGGCATAGCCATGTGATTGCTTCAACCAATCCCGCTGTTGTCCAATACGATCCAGCGTATGCCTACGAGATTCGCCATATTGTGCGCGACGGTATCGTGCGGATGTACGGCGACGGTTCAGATGGTCGCGATCAGAACGTCATGTACTACATCACCGTCTACAATGAGCCGATCCATCAGCCAGCCGAGCCGGAGAACGTCGATGTTGAGGGAATTCTCAAGGGTATCTACCGCGTCGAATCCCCAGAAGGCGAGGGGCCGACGGTTCAGCTTTTGGCTTCGGGCGTAGGCGTGCCGTGGGCGCGTGAGGCTCGCCAGATGCTGCGTGAGGATTGGGGCGTTGCCGCTGGCGTATGGTCTGTGACCTCATGGTACGAGCTGCGCCGCGACGGGATGGAAGTAGATGAATACAACTTCCTCAATCCGGAAGCTGCACCGCGCGAAGCCTACGTGACAGCAAAGCTAAAGAATGAAGCTGGTCCGATTATCGCCACCTCTGATTTTGAAAAGCAGGTGCAAGATTCGATCCGCCCGTGGATTCCCTCGGATTATTACGTGCTTGGAGCTAACGGTTTCGGCATTGCTGATACTCGTGCAGCCGCCCGCCGCCATTTCCGCATTGACGCTGCCTCTATGGTGGTTCGCGCTTTGCAGGCACTCGCTGATCGAGGCGAGATTGGTCGGCATGTGGTTGCCGAAGCCATCCGACGCTACGAGCTGCTCAACCCAGAAGCTGGGGAATCCGGCACGGCCAACCCGAACGAGCCAGCCGTCTAAGCTCACGTTACCGTGTTATAACGCGGTTATGACAGTGCGCTAACTGCATAGTAATGGTCTGTGGGGCTGAGAATCCTGATGATTCTCAGCCCCACAGACCATATTTGGCTTACGTCTCTTGATCCCTATTTTTTCTTCGGCGAACTCTCTTCACTATCTATTGCCCAGACAATAGCCGCCGTCTTATTGAATTCAGACGTGAACCCTATAGCTCTTTCCTTTGCTTACTATAGGCTTTGCCCTGACGCACCATGAGAAGCATCGAGCAGTAACACAGCACAATCAGCGCCCAGAGTTTTACCCACCCAGCAGCACTTAGCGATTCGTGGGCGGAGATTGCGCGAAGCTGAGGATTCTGAGCATAGAGGCAGAGGATAAAACCCAATGCTGCGATGAGAAGCACGAGATGATTAGTTTTCTTCGCAACTCCAGAACATACGTAAAGCACAATCAGCGCTGGGATCAGGAGCAGGAATCGGAAATCAGACTGGCGAATTCCGTCGAGAATATGGGTGGAGTACCAGGCCGCGATCATCGCGACCGTCCATATTACAGCGAGTATGAGGCCGAACCCCCAACGCAGATTAGACATCACTCCTCCTCTTCACAATTTTGTAGGCACGCGGTTACCCATCGCTATAGGCGCAATATCTATTATTAATTAGAGAATTGTACAGTCTGAATACGTAGCGTATATCAGCCGTGGGAAATCTAACCCGCTCCACCTTTGACTTGCTGACCCAAGAGGCGAATAGTGGATCTAGTGCCCTACAGCAGATGCGTCGCAGTGCAGGCTCACAACTCATCTTTTCCCGTTCGAGCCAAGCTCTCCTCGTCACCGGCAATATCACGGGCACGCAGAAGATAAAGGAGCACTGTGCATCTATTTCGAATCGGCTGGGATTACCTTAAACGCCACAAGGCGGCATTCTTTGCGATTATGGCCCTACAAGCATTCCAGGTTCTACTTTCCCTGGTGCTTCCGGCACTCAATGCAAAAATTATCGATCAAGGTATTCTCGGCAACGATATTCCGCTGATTTGGCGCTATGGCAGCATCATGTTGGTCTTTGCGTGCCTCCAGATCGCAGCCATGGCTGGAGCAATCTATCTCGGTTCAAAAACAGCCATGCGGCTTGGTAGGGAGCTACGCGCTCGGACGTTCCGCCATGTTCAGTCCTTCTCCGCAACCGATCAGCACACTTTTGGCGCACCGACGCTAATTACTCGCACCACAAATGACGTCAGCCAAGTACAAATGGTGATTCTTTTGACGTTCACCGTCATGGTGATGTCGCCGCTGATGGGATTTGGCGGAGTGTTTATGGCTATTCAACAAGATGCAGTACTTTCCTTACTTCTTGTTGTCATCGTGCCAGTATTAGGGCTTCTTATTTTCTTCGTCATGCGGGCCCTATCCCCTCGTTACAAGACTCAGCAAACCCGTATCGACCGAATCAACACCTTACTCCGCGAACAACTCACCGGCGTTCGCGTGATCCGCGCTTTCGTCCGGCAGAAAACTGAAGAAGATAAGTTCACCGACGCCAACCATCGGCTACGCTCAATCTGGCTTCAGATCGGTTTCCTGTGGGCATTTCTTATGCCAGCGGCTTTCCTCGTTATCGGAATCTCCTCGGCTGCCGTCGTCTGGTTTGGCGGGGTGCGCATCGATTCTGGTCACATGCAGGTGGGCACCCTGACGGCATATATCAGCTATCTAATGATGATTATGATGTCGGTGATGATGTCGGGCATGATGGTTATGCTCTTCCCCCGCGGCGAGGTTTCCGCAACGCGAATCGACGAAATCCTCAACACCCGCCCTTCAATTAAAGGGCCAGATTCTCCCCGCATGTTGCCTGCTGAACCGCTGAGCTTCACCTTAGATGACGTAGGGCTACAATACCCAGGAGCTGAACGCCCGGTACTCTCCCACATCTCAATGACCCTAAGCCCGAGAAAAGTCTGCGCGATCATTGGTTCAACTGGATCCGGAAAATCCTCGATTGTACGCCTCTTTCCTCGCCTTATTGATGCCACCAGTGGTCAGGTACGCGCTGGGGATATTCCCGTCACTGACTGTGATCTCACCGAACTTCGCCGCCGTATCGCCGTCGTGCCCCAAAAAGCATTCCTCTTTTCTGGGACGGTAGCGTCTAATGTTGCCGGCGTCGTCTCCCCCGATACCCCAGTGGATCGCGAACGCGTTGAAACCGCATTGAAAGCAGCCCAAGCGTGGGATTTCGTCTCCGATCATGCCGAAGGTATTGACACTCGCGTTGAATCCGGAGGTAAAAACTTCTCTGGTGGTCAGCGTCAACGCCTCACGATTGCCCGAGCTATCTATCGTTGCCTGCCGGATGACGGCGGTAGGCACGGAGCGGATCTGATTATTTTTGACGATTCTTTCTCCGCACTCGATTACGCAACGGACGCCCGCCTGCGCGCTGCCTTACATGAATATATTGGGGATATTGCGATCCTGATTATCGCTCAGCGAGTCTCCACAATTCGCTATGCCGACGAGATACACGTTCTCGAAGCTGGGCAGATTATCGGTTCAGGCACCCACAACGAACTTATGGATACCTGCCAGACATATCAAGAGATCGTTTCCTCCCAGCTCAGTGAGGAGGAAACACGATGAGGCCAGCAGACCCAACCCAGAATTCAGCTCGCGATACCAAAGGTGCGCTTAAGCGCCTTGCCCGCCTACTCAAGCCCGAGTGGCGGCGTATCCTCGCAGCCGTAATCCTCATGCTCTTTGCCGTAGCCAGCTCGGTATTCGCACCGAAACTCCTCGGCGATGCCACGAATGTGATTATTGATGGGATTCAGCATGGCGGTGTCGTTTTCTCTCGCCTAGGCAAAATTTTGCTTCTCATCGTCATCTTGTATGCGATCTCTGCCGTCACAAATTTCACCGCTGGAATCTTCATCCGCCAAGTGGTCCAAAATTTGGGCTATCGTCTGCGCAAATCGGCACAGGCGAAGATTGACCGCATGCCGCTGTCATGGATTGATAAGCAACAGCGCGGCGATCTGCTCTCGCGCGTAACCAACGATATTGATAACATCACCCAAACTCTGATGCAGACCCTAAATCAGGTGATCCATTCAATCTACAGCCTCATTGGCATTATCGCCTTGATGATATGGATCTCTGCGCTGCTCACAGTGATGATGTTGGCGGTGCTGCCTTTCGGTATTGCGGCTCTCCTGGTGATCTTAAAGAAAGCTCGCCCGCATTTTAGGGCACAGTGGAAGCTCACGGGTGACGTATCCGCCATCGTTGAAGAGTCCTTCACCGGGCTCGATGTGGTCACCGCCTACGGTTTAGAAGATGAGTTCACTGAGGTGTTCGATGAGGCCAACTACAAGCTCTATGAGGCAGGATATAAAGGGCAGTTCATCTCTCAGCTTGCCCAGCCGACAATGGGGTTCGTGGCAAATATTGGCTTCGTTATTATCGCTATCGCCGGTTCACTTTTCGTCCTCAGCGGGCGGATGACGATCGGTGGAATCCAAGCCTTTATCCAATATTCACGCCAGCTCAATCAGCCAATCTCCACTCTGGCCTCGATGGCGTCAATGCTTCAATCAGGTGCGGCCTCCGGCGAACGTATCTTCGATTTCCTTGACAGTGAAGAGATGGCACCCGACGCTACCGCCACCTATGAAGAGCTCGTACCAGCCCAGCAGCGCAAAGGCACAATCGTTTTCGACAACGTCCACTTCGGCTACGATCCGGGGCGTACCATTATCAACGGGTTAAGTTTGACGGTCCAGCAGGGTCAGCAAATCGCTATCGTCGGCCCGACCGGAGCAGGAAAGACGACGCTTGTTAATTTGCTGATGCGTTTCTATGAGATTGATTCCGGAGCGATCACGATTGACGGAGTACCTGTCAATACGTTCTCTACTGATTCGCTGCGCGGTCAGATCGGAATGGTACTCCAGGATACCTGGCTGTTTGACGGCACAATCGCAGAAAATATCGCTTTCGGTAAGGACGGCGCAACCCACGAAGAGATCGTCGCCGCCGCAAAAGCCACCGGGGTTGACCATCTGGTTCGCCAGTTGCCCGCCGGATACCAGACCCATATTGATGACGAAGGCGGCAATATTTCAGCCGGCGAAAAGCAGCTCCTTACCATCGCTCGTGCGTATCTATCTGATCCAAGTATCCTCATCCTTGACGAGGCAACCTCATCAGTTGATACCCGCACCGAAATGCTCGTCCAACGCGCAATGAACGAGCTGCGCGAAGGACGCACCTCCTTTGTGATCGCCCACCGCCTCTCAACGATTCGCGATGCGGATCTGATTATGGTGATGGTTGACGGTGACGTGGTAGAACAAGGTACGCACGAAGAGCTCCTAAAGCGCGGCGGCGCCTACTACGACCTGTATCAATCCCAATTCTCTGGGGCTGATAATAGCGACGATTAGCCTACGCGCGGGATGTAGCGGGTGGTGTATGTGTTGCCGGAGCTTTCGTCAGCTCCGGCAACACATTTTGTCCTATAACCCTGTTTTTCGTAGGCCTACCGGCCGGTATCTGCCTACGAAAACAGACCGGATAGCGCCCATCACCACAATGATATGGGCGCTATCCGGCCCGCTACACTACCGATCAGAATCCTAGCTAGCTGTAAGCCGACTCCCCTGGGGAGATCCCTACCGATCTCCCATTACGAGATCCAGTAACTGCTGTGGGGTATGCACGACCTTCCAAGCCTGTGCCTCTTCCTCGGGCCAGCGATCTCCCCAGGTAACGAGGACCGTCCGAATCCCGTGCGCGCCAGCACCCAGAATATCGAAGATACGATCCCCCACCATCAGCACGTCCTCGCGCACCGATTCCCCTGCCAAAAGCTGCGGAACGTCCTGCGCCTCAACTGCTGAGCCTGCCCCAGCGTCTATTACTCCACGGCGATGGAGATCATCTAATGCTGCCGCAACAACGTAGGCCTTACTCTGATGGACCTTTTCGTTCGACGCCCCGCGAATCACATCAAGGTATTGACTCAAGCCGAGATCCTGACAGATCCGCTGTGCTACTTCTTGCACTTTTGATGTGGCAAGCGCAGTCGCATATCCAGCGTCCCGGACCTCCTTAAGCAGCTCGACAACACCTGCGAATACCTGCGTCTCCTTACACATCTGCGCATAGCGTGCCCGATAGTCGTCAATATATCGCTCAATATCGTCTTTCGGCACCCCTAAGGTCGTAAATGTTGACATCAAAGGCGGCCCTACAAAGCGGATATACTCCTCAGCCGGGCGATCCTCACCAGCCAGCTCACGCATCGTCGCCGCAATAGTGCGAGTAATAATCGGCGCCGAATCAGTGAGGGTCCCATCTAGATCAAATAGCAGTGCTCGTAGCATTAGATTCCAAACATTGATAGATCGCCAGCACCCTCACGGGCAATTTCCACTTCACCAGAGGATAGATCAACCACTGTGGTTGGCCCGTCCGTTCCCACTGGGCCATCCACTACCACATCAATGAGATGCCCAATTTCATCGTTGACGATCCAGCCCTCTGCCAGTGGCTCATCGTGGCCCGGCAGAATCAGAGTTGAACATAGCAATGGTTCACCTAATTCACCGACAATTGCCTGCGCAATTTTATGTTGCGGAATACGAACACCCACCGTTGCTTTCTTCGGGTTCAACGTCATTCGCGGAACTTCTTTCGTCCCTTTCAAAATAAACGTGTACGGCCCCGGAGTTAAGGCCTTAACCAACCGAAAATGCCGGTTATCTACGATGACGAGTTGCCCAAGTTGTGCGAAATCATGGCACAACAAGGTGAAATGATGTTTTTCCCCTACCTGACGGATTGCGCGAATCCGATCAAGCCCCGCCTTATTTGCCAAACTACATGCAATGGCATATCCCGAATCCGTCGGCAGCGCAATGACTTCTCCTTGACGAATCCGATCCACAACTTTCATAACATTACGCGGCTGCGGGTTATCTGGATGAATATCAATAAAGGTTGCCATTTTCGTTCTCCTCTCCGAACGCGGCTATGCGCCTATTTAGTTCCGCTATTACCTGCGCTGGCGCACCGGAATCTGCCAGCAGGGATACGTAGTGCTCCGCTTCATGTCGGCGCTGAGCTGACAGTGCCGTATCAATAAGTTCCACCGCGACCGCAGAAGAATGTTCTACCGGATTCCAGCGGCCAAGCCCTAACTGAATGGCTGCGTTACTGTGCCCTAACTCGCGCAAAAGCCGTATGCCATGAGTGAGGGCAATCCCTGTTGGTTCTCGATCTGCCGCCATCTCGCAATAGCGCTGAGCCATATCCACGTCAGTATCCTCACACAGTCGGGCTAACTGAATCAGCGGATACCATGCCCTCGGATCAGCACCAATTTCTTCACCTAAGGCCCATAAGACTAGGTCCATCCGCACGCCATCACCTTGCGAGCTTTGCCCGATTAGCGGATCAGCCATTTGGTGCATGTCATGCGCCTGCCGAATAAGCACTGCCAGCTCATCAAAAGCGGCCGTATCGTTAGGATCTTCAGTTAACCGATCACGCAGTTCTACAGCCTGACGAACACTGATAGAGTTGTGATCGTCCGTATTGAGAACCTGACGCATAAGATCGATAAAAGCCATAGCTCTACCCTATCCGATTCGCCCATATACTGCCCGACACGAAAACCATCAGGAATAACATGCCCTCTGTTCACGATCTTGCCCTCGCCAGAATTCGCGTTGTTCTTGCCGAGCTTGCTCCCGAGATTCCAGCCGATGAGATCATCCCGGCAGCTGATCTATATGACGATCTTGGTTTGGATCAACTCAGTGTGTGGGCATTAGGCGTCGGCTGCGAAAAGATCGCACATATTGCGATAAACGATGCTGATATGTGCGCGCTTCGCACGGTTGCACAGCTATGCCGCTTGATTGAAACTGAGGTTCCAGAAGAATATGCCGATATTGACGAGCTGAACGAGAATACACTGCCTGGCTCGCTACCCTCTGACTCATTATCTTCTAGCTCGCTACCTTCCTCCCCCTCTCGCACTTCCAGCTCGTCGAATATCTCATCTCACCCAATACCGGCCACGCGAAAGGCCGATAATTCCGAGGCTCATTCTGAGCACAATGCGCCGCAATCACGATCCGATTCGCCATCTGGCAGCGCGACTGGCGGCACAGAATCACCTGAGAGCACTTCCGCACAGCCCCTCAGCTCTGACGGCGATATTGCTGAGGCGATGAATGATCTGGCGCGGTTCTTTAATGGCGAATAGCGGCCAGGAACTACTCGAAACACTAAACGACGTAAAGTAATCGACAGTCAAGCCCTCGCAGCACGCCAACTATAACACCCATTTTCCCTGCTACCACAATGAAAAATCGGGAAAATCGCAATACATTTCACTCAACCCCATAGGTAACCACCACCAATTAAAACCCGACTTTCCCGCACCACAACAACAAAAACCCATACAAAACCCGCACATTCTGCCCTATAGCCCTATTGTCCCTCTTTTTGCAGCCTAATCATCGGCATTCTGCTCCAGCATCGCACCACCAACGCCGTGGCTGCTCACAATAGAAAGGGTGCTCTGCACGCACAACCAGAGCACCCCATCGCGCAGGAATTATTCACTATGTTCCCGCGCCCTTAAGATAGTCAGTATCTTTCTTACTCACCCCGCAGCGTCAATGCGGAACTGTTTCATAGTCGTATTCGAGAACGCCGAACACACATCAGCATCAAAGTGTGAACTGACCTTGCGTCCACTTTGCGCTAAGTACATATCCACCGTTTTAGCCGTCACCACCCCACATCCGCTATAGGCTCCAACCTGACCCCAGCTCAGATCCGCTGATGCTGTGTGATTCGGCTCGATGGTAACAAAATCTTCCGACTTTCCCCCATCCCATTCAGGAGGGAACCCCACTATTGCCCCTGACGCATCTCGAAACTGCATAGCCGGGGACGCCGGAATAGCACATGCCTGCGTAGAGATATTCTTAGCATCCACACGGTAGTGAATAGATCCCGCCGCTCCTGATCCCGGCGGATTAACGACCTGCATGTGCAGTTGTTCTGGGGTGCAAATCGGCTTGCCATCCAGGGTTCTCGTGATGACGCTTTCATCTGGAGCTAGCTGCGCCGGTGCTGAAGGATTCGCCGCCGAAGAAGATACCTGCTGTGTCGCGTCAGAAGACGGAGTTGCCGCCGATGGTGCCGACGAGGGCGACGGAGTAGCTGACGAAGAAGCCGCCTGCGAAGAACTCGACTCTGATGATGGAGCAGATGTTCCCTGCTTTATCTCAGAAGAATCGCTACATGCAGATAAGCTGAGCGCTGCTACAGCGATAAGGGTAAACACATAACAACCACGCTGTCTTTTCATGGCGTTATCCTACGCCGCCACACGATGAGAGTCGAGAGATTCAACCACTGAAAATATCGCTCATTTGGGTACACCTTGGGCCTACCAATGCGTTAGACCAGCGCTGGTGAACCACCTCAGCTCACCCGATGCAACCACCGTACCGGCGCACCTGCCCCAGCGTAACGGAATACTTCCAGCTCGTCATCCCACGCTTGACCCAATGCCACGTCAAGCAACCGCCGCAGCTCCTGCGGATCACCGTGAGAATCCTCGATAGCTGCTCGAATTCGATTCTCTGGTACGACCACATTCCCTAATAGATCAGTCTGCGCATAAAAGATTCCCAATCCGGGAGTACACGACCAACGCCCACCCTCCGTCATCGCAGTGGGTTCTTCGGTTATCTCAAAGCGCAGGTGCTCCCAACCACCTAATGCCGAGGCGATTTGGGCCCCAATTCCAGCTTCACCCGTCCATGAAAGTTCGCCGCGATTCATATTCGGCAGGGCTGGCTGTTTCGTCCACTCAAAGTGCGCACGATATCCGAGCACGCTTGTTACCGTCCATTCAACATGCGGTTGAACCGCCGGAGGGACGGAATGAATGAAAATAATTCCACGAGTGGATTTTGTACTCACCATGACCTCCTCTTGGGTGAAATTCCCCGTAACACCCACCAAGGTCAGGCACAACTAATGTACCACACTCGTATTAATCGTCATAGCTTCGGCGACCCCTACGAGCTATTAGCGACCGCCTCCACCTGCCGCACTTCACAGACCCTTCAGCGCTTGTAGCGCCTTCTTCCGTTCCGAGCGAGCAAGACGATCAATATACAAGCGCCCATCTAGATGGTCCACCTCATGCTGGATTAAGCGCCCCCAAATCTCTTCACCCTCAACAACCACGGGATTACCCGCTAGATCAATCCCCTCCGCACGGGCATACCAGGAACGTTGGCACGGAAACCATAACTGCGGGACGGATAAACACCCTTCCTCACCGTCTTGTATCTCCTCTGACAGCTCGACGATAACCGGATTGAGAATGTAGCCCTTTTTCCCGTCGATATTCCAGGAAAAGGCACGATACGACACCCCGATCTGGTTCGCTGCCAAGCCGGCCCGCCCTGGCTCATCGACAGTCTCCAACAAATCAGCCACAAGCTGCCGAATCCCTGGCGTCACTTTCGTAATCGGATCACAGGGAGTACGCAGTACGGGATCACCAACAATGCGAATATCGCGATAGGTCATAAAGCACTTCCTTCATCCATATCAATGCCTACAGTCTCACGTAACTGCGCATCAAGAACATCTATAGCAAGTTGATCGCTGGCATGCATCGACCCATCGACAATGATCTGGGTAAAGAGCGAATCATCGGCATTACGACGCACATATCCGCGTGCCACTGCGCCCGTAGATAACTCGGTAGTCATCATATAAACAATGGAGCGTTCAATACGCTCGTAGATCATCGTCACCATTCGAGGATCAGTATCCGGATGAACACGTAAACACAACGGAGCCATATCTGGATCGACGAAAGAAATATCGAGTCGACGCAGTTCTTCATCCCAAGAAGCGCTCTCGCAATCCGACCAGGCATATTCCCGCAGATTTTCACGATTTTCAGCTTGCGTCAGCACCACGAAAATGCCATCCCACCCTGCGATCCAGCCAGAAAAATCCTCTGATTTCTCCGCAGTCAACACTAGATCGTCAGAAGAATCAAAGGTTACAACCGAGGCCCCCTGGTAACGATGCACCGGATCAAGTTCCATAATTTTCGCCGCGGCTGCCGGTTTACCCCGCCCTTTCGTCAAAATCTCAGGATAGGAGCGGTGAACCAAAGACGAACGCCGGAATTTCATATCGCTACCCCATCACCGACGCTAACTGCACAGGAATCTCAGACCACAGCACAGCGCCACTGCAAAAAGATTGGTTATCGCTATGGCTCGCTTCAAGCGTCGGCTCACATATATGCCCTACTGTTATGTCACATAACTGATCTCCATCGGCTGCCCGAACAGCGGAAACCTCCGAATAGGGCGCAGAGCTATTGCTGTTATCTTTCATTGATCGCACATGTGAGCCGGCAAAATATCCCAGGATCATCAAGATAATCCCCGCAATGAGACCGAACAGAAGAATTTTTCGTTTCTGAGCACGCAGTTGCTCCTGAGCAATCCGCTGTTCTTCGGCAACTCGTCGTTCTTCCTCAGATACTGGCAAGGCAGCGGAGACCTGCGAGGCATTGTGGGATGACGGTTCAAAGGCGAACCCTTCTTCAGCGTTATCCTCACCAGATTGGAAAGCACCCATACTCTGCCTTTCCCCAGATGACGAGCCTGCCTAGCAGCGTGAACAAAGCTATCCGCTGTGCCCCCAGCAGGACTCGAACCCGCGACCCAAGAATTATGAGTTCCCTGCTCTAACCATCTGAGCTATGGGGGCTAACGCATGACATTCCTCAACGAAAAATGCCTGCCCAGACAGTTTACCTCACGCAGGCGGCCACATCGAACCAAAGGGATGTGCGCTACGGAATTGACATATCTGGCACAGATCACCCTCATACGCCGGATGACGTGCCCCGCAGCGCTGACAAGAAACCGTCTCAAGATGAGCAAGAACACGTTTTTCCCGTTGAAGCATGTCCGATAGCGGCAAGGCATGATCCGCATTTAAGGCGTGCAATGGGCACAGTACGAGGCACTGACGTTCCCCACGGCATCTATTCGCATGATGAACAAGGCGCGAACCCGTAGCGTCATGACGCAATTCCAAAGCCTCATGCGGGCATGCCTGCACACATACCCCACAGGCGTTACATCCCTGCGCACGCAAATCAACCGCACCCAAGGGGGCAGCCATTGCCTGCCCACTGTGAATCAAGCCGCGAGCGCGCAGAACGTCGATAGCGGCCAAGGTGCGCGTGGCGTCATCTGCTCGAATGGGAATAGGGCTGCGATCGCTCAGCCCCAACCCCAGTATCATCCGCCGAGGCAATGTGATCTCGCCAAGGATAAGCGAGACGTGCTTACGTCGTATTCCACGGGTAACGGGGCTGGCACTACTGACACACGTGGGCGTGAGCGACTGCCATGCGAGTAACTGCTCTCGACAGCGCTCATCATGCTGTGGGCATTCCGCCACGCCAACATGCCCAACGCCTAGCGCGCATAGCTGGGCAGGCAAACCAATAGAGGCCTCATAGAGGCAGGTATCCCACACTACGAGGGTAGTGCCAGGCCCGTAGTATGCCGTCGGTGTTTCCCGGCAACATAAGACGATCTGCCGAGGTGGATCATGGGCAAGGATCCAGCGCAATAATGCGGTTACTTCCTCACCCATATCGCCTCTAACACCTTGAGCTTTCCATTAAATCCATCCGCTTATGTGCGTCGAATTTGTTTCCTACCGTTGAGCATACAATCTAAGGCCTGCTGGCTGTCAGAGGAAAATCTTGGTCGATTTCCCAGGTGCGCGTGCCTCTACCGTTATTCCCATTCAGCACGGTTCGGATCGATCCCATGCGCTCGGGCATTTGCTTCAATCGCTTCACATACCCATTGCGCAAGACCTGCGCCGCGTTGCTCGTAATAGTCTGTGAACCGCGGATCGTTCACATACATTTTCCCGAGTAGTACATGCTTAGAATACGTAATCTCGAAATGATGTTTGGAGCAGAGCTTTCGATATTCTTCAATCACAGATACGGACTGATCCGCATCGGGAGAAATGCCGGCAGAGCACAGTTCACTCATTTTCTCTTCGATTTTCTGCATGCGTTCTCGATGAGATTGCCAGTCATTATTCGTCAGATTGGCTAGATTAGCTTGGGTTTCTTTCCAGTCAGAAGTTTCACCCCATTTTTCTTGAGCCTCGGCTTCCCATTCAGGTAACCACTCTTTGCCCATGAGTGTCGCTTTTTCTTCAACACTTAACGTTCTACCCTTCACACATTCCTCCAGTAACTGACGAACCGCGTTGATTTTCTGTTGTAACTGCCTAGACGTTTCCGCTAAAAGTTCCAACTGAATCCGCAGGTGTTTCTCTTCACTGTGCGAACTGCCCAATAACTCTTTGATCTTCTCTAGGCTCATGCCGGTTTCTCGATACAACAGCGATTGTTGTATGCGCTTAATATCTTGCTTTGAGTACAAGCGGTATCCGTTTGGCAATCGCTCAGAGGGTGAAACGAGCCCTACATGATCCCAATGATGGAGCAGTCGAACGCTCACTCCGCACAGCTGTGCAACCTCTTTCACGAGCCATCCGTCTCTCATCATTCCCCTCCTATCAACATGCCGTATTTTCATTAAAAACTATTCGGTTACGTTAGGGTCAAACGCTTTCACAGGCGCGAGCAAAAAATAATCTCTCCTGCCTTTGTGGGGGCAGACCGAAGAAGCCAACTGCTTGGGCATGCACTCGGCTAGCACCTTATTGCTTACCCGCCTTAGCCTCAGGGTTCCATTCTGTTGCCAGATAACACGCGGATATTATCTGCACAGTGCGCACCGCCGTAGCGGGTCAACGCATAGCAGAGCATGAGTTCAATCAGTTCAATTCCGTATTACGCTCGCGGTATTTTTCCCAACGCGCTATTCGTTAACCTCGTATCCGCTCATTCACGGAAACAATCGGCATTTTTCCTCGCCAGTGTATCTTTCTCAGTACTCGCACCTTGTACGGCCGTGTTGAGTAAACAGATCCCAGCGGATGGCTGTTATTCGCCATTCTCTTTATCAGCCAATCCCCTGACCGTCATTAGCCAAACTATTAGCTCTCATTCGCGCTATCAGCACTGGCGCAATCACGTGGAGAATACCGACTCGAACTATCGTCAGCCATCAATGTCGCTAACGCTAACTGACACATCGCTTTGAACGTCGTACTTGTCGTCTCGCGTGCCAGTTGCTCAAGCTGATCGTAAATCCATTTCTCCACATGGCAACGACGAAACTCGTACAATACTGCGCTAACTGGACGCGACGATTCGCAGTTATCTTCGCACGTATTCTCTTGTATTCCATTCCCCGAGGCGCCCTGATTATCTCGCTCATCTGATCGCTCACGGCTTCGTCGCTCGGTGGCACAAGATTCATCCGCAGGCCGAATAGCTGGCGCACACTGGGCAGGTGCTGAATTCTCTGGATCTTGTTTTAGATAATCCTGTTTCACCGGATGCGCATAATCCCCAGATGCTTGCGGGTTGCCCCCACGCTGCTCCAAAGGCTGGCATACATTTGGCGTGCTCCTCCGATTCTCCTGAGCCTCACGCGCATACAGGTATGCCAAAAATCCGAGCTCGACAGATACATGATCGAGTGGAATTCCAGGCATCCCCAAAGGGATATATCCGGCAGCTTCATAATCACGACGTCGTTCTTGCGGTAGAAAAACGCCGGACTGGGGCGCCCACTGGCGTTGAGTCAACATCAACACCTGAGTTCCACTACATAGGCGCCGGTACTCGGCTGCAACAATCGCAAGTGGCTCATCACTACACGCTAATTGCGCTAGCGCTGCCTCAGTACCTTGTGTGCGAACAGGATACGTCTGGCTCATATCCGCACGTCGAAAACGCTCGATAACGTGAGCCTGCGGTGGCTCTACGAAGAAACGGCTCACCGCATGTAGCGCAGTAGACATACCAAATGCAAAGACGCTGCGTTGCGGCATCTGCGACTGCCAAGACATTTGATCTTTCACCACCTGATCCACGGTTCGATTTCCTGCTCCTGTTCCGCCAGATACTACCCGATCACCACCCTTGCCACTCTCTTATAACGCGATAGATCACAAGCACCGGAAACTCACGGCGATACTCACGCAACAAAACACGCCCAACGAATATCTATCCCATGAGCACATTTTCCGTCCTCACCTCATTTTACTGCCTACCCGCTGGCTGAGCACTGCACTAAATATGTAGGATCAAGCTATGGAGTTTTTTGGGATCTCAGGTGGGGAATGCATCATCATTCTCATCGTGTGCATTATTGTGCTTGGTCCCGAAGCAATTATTCAAGGGCTGAGAACCCTGCGATCAGCTATTAATGCGGCAAAAGGTTTCTCTGCCCGAGTACGCGAAGAAACTCGGTCCGATCTCTCTGCTACTGGGCTCAGCGATCTGACGTCCTCTCTGGATTTCAGTGGGCTTGATCCTCGGCAGATGATTCGCAATGCCGTTCGCGAGGAAATGGATGCGTGGATGAAACAAGCACAAAGCTCGCCTGCCACGCCATCACAATCTCCGCCTGCAACTCCGCCGATCCCTCCCACTGCCGCGCCAACACACCCAGCCTAGCTCTGGCTTCGAAAGGACTCGCAATGAAACCGGTTCACGTTATCATCGTTATTATCGTCTTGCTTATCCTCTTTGGTACTGCCAAACTGCCCGATATTGCCCGCTCCCTCGGTCAGTCTGCCAAAATCATTAAGAAAGAGATGCGAGAACTAGGCGAGGACGAAAACAAAGCTCTTCCCCCAACTCAGCCAACCGCAGGAAGCTATCCACCCCCCGCCTATCCAGCGCCGGGAACTGGAGCATATCAACCTGGCTATCCTTACCCGCAGCCGACTGCACAGCCCGCCGCTAATCCTGGCGCGTATCCGCCGGCCGCAGCTCCGGGGCAACCGGTCGGCTACCCCTATGGCTATCCACAGCCGGGCATGACTCCCCCAGCAGCCGCCCCTGGATATGAGGTAGGAAATACCCCAGCCGGAACTAACCCGAATCAGCCTGCCACGCCCCCCAATCCAACTGACGAAACCCCCAACACAAACGCATAATTCTGCACTCGGAAAGAGATCTCCCGCCGTGAAACGTTCCCGTAATCCTGAAGGTGTCATGCCTATTCGCGCACACCTAAGGGAACTGCGTAAACGTATCCTATGGAGCTTATTTGGGATATTCTGCGGAGCCATCGCCGGATGGTTTTTATACGATCCGGCGATGAAGTGGATTACCACTCCTCTGATTGAGCGAACCGACCATGCCGCAGTCCTTAATTTTGAAACCATCGGCGCAGCTTTCGATCTCAAACTCCGACTGTCTATCTGGATTGGCGTACTCATTTCCAGCCCGTGGTGGGTTATTCAGCTCTTCGCCTTTATCTTCCCAGGGCTCAAACGACGCGAGAAGCTCTACGTCCTCATCTTTGGCTTTGCCGGTATCCTTCTCTTTGCTGCCGGTGCCACCTCCGGGATTATGATGGCCCCCCGAGCAGTCGAAATCCTCGCATCGTTCACCCCAGAAAATGCCGTGAACTTCCTGCGCGCCACGACCTACGTCACCTTCTACATGCGGCTCGTTCTTGCTTTTGGATTATCCGCATTACTGCCTGAAGTCCTCGTCGTCCTGAATTTCATTGGGATATTGTCGTGGCGGGCTATGCTGCGGGCATGGCGTTGGGCGGTTGTTGTCTGTTTTGTTTTCGCAGCTATCGCTAATCCTCTTCCCTCACCCTGGCCAATGACGATTCAAGCCTTTATCCTCATTGCCTTGTATATATTGGCGGTCGGGATTTCGTATATCCACGATCGGATTATTGCCCGACGCCGGGCACGTATCGACGCTGCGCTAGAGGCACACGCTACCTCTTCGGTTAATACTGACGGATACGCTAACGAACACCAGTCCTATACCGATGGACGGGGCAGCGCCTCGCACACCGACTACCCGCCCTACCAGGTGGACGCCACTGCGCCTTATCCCCCAGCCAGCTCAACACGTACCTCAGGAGCTCCGGCAGGGCAGCCCGAGGCCTCCGAGGTTCACTCCGATATACCTATCATCCAGCCTGCTCCGCTCTACACCACGCCGATTCCCCCTCCGCTCATTCCACCAACGAGCGTGCCTCCTAAGGATTCAACCGGAGCATAGCCCTCACGGCGGATCCTCCAGGATTTGTAACGATCTCCGAGCAGGGATTTGAGATCTCTGAGCAAGTTTTCAGGATCTTTGAGTGCAGGGTTCTTTCCTTCCTCGCTTACGCCGCCGTCCGTCCTCTCTCCGCAGCTTTCTCACTCGCTGTTTTAGCTCTTCTCTCTTTTTTTCCCCCCCCCATGTGGAATTTTCCTTTGCTATGTAGATATGCCATTATTTTTCTGTGCAACACATATATTTTCTCTGCCGTTGCACATCTGACACGCTAGCTGTTTCGACCCAGTAAACTGACATGTGAATAGCACTGCTATTAACTGGTTCATACCGGAAGGAAAGCTATGTCTAACGAAGAGAAGAAGATGGCTGTCATGGATGCGTGGCTTGCCGCAGTTGCTGAAGAAATCGGTGCTCCCATTGACGTGATCCGCACCCACCGAGACGAATTACTCAACCTCGTCTCAACAATCGCTCACGGCCCCTCCCGCCCTGGCGCCCCTATGACGATGTTCCTCCTGGGCATGTGCGCCGCACAAGAGAGCGATGTCAGCGCGCTAACCGCCAAAGTTAGCGACCTCGCACAGCGCTACACACCTGCCGAATAATACGATCATCGTGGCGGGGGCGAGGCGAGGGGGAAAAGGCGATCTGGCCAGGTTTCCCAACCGATTTTTTT
>NZ_JBKIWQ010000003.1:0-177624 GCF_046599555.1 Trueperella sp. LYQ141
GAAACAATACGATCGTCGTGGTGGAACAGGAGGGGGGAAAACAGGAGCTTGTCCCGGTCCCGCCACATAGGTTTTGCTACCCGATATTGCTATAAACGCTATCCCCTCGCGGCATACCAGCGCTCACTGCTCTCACACGCCAACCCCATTGCTGCGCCAGCGCCAGCTACGGTTTAACGTCCCTTCCGCGTTAATATCCCAGCCCATCGCGCCAGCGCGCCACCGCGACGCACTCCGTCTTTACGTATCAACCTCATCAAAACGCCGACGCTGAGCTTCCAACTCAATAATTCGCGCCAACAACCGCTCCTGCTCCGGCGAATCAGCACCAGAGCGCTGCATCTGCCCACGCACATCGGCAATCTGACGAGTAATCCCCTGACGAATCAACGACATCATAATCCCGCGAACAAACGGCCACTGTGCCTCCACACCCGAATGAGGCAAAGGCTCAATCGCTAGTTGGGAAATCCCCTGATGTACCACCCCGTCAGCTTGCTCTAACACCTGTGCAACAAACCACTGCCCAGCTTGTTGTGCACGCTGCCCCGCATCCTGCACACCTGAATCACGTAGCTGTTCATAGCGCCGCTCATACATAACAACTCCACCAGCAGCCCGAATCGCATCATGAATCGCCTGATGCATCGGAACAGTAAAACTGCGCGCCGGTAACTCCTGCGCATTCGCCGCCCGAGATAAACCAGGAAGCTGCAACATCGCCGCCAACGCAAGCCGCTCCGTGCGAGCCACCGGATCCTTCACCGCAGATAACTGCGGCAACGGCATATCCGTGCCCCGCTCCACTATCGAACCATCAGCGTGCTCTAACATCTGCACTGGGCGGCCAGCCGTTTTCACCGTCTGCTCCACCAGACGCTCATCCATTGACAACCAACCCGCCAACTGGCGAATATACTCCGCCCGCAGAACCCGATCCCGAATCGTTGCAACAATCGGCGCAGCCGCCCGCAAGCCTGCCGTGCGCCCCTCCGCAGTATGCAAAGGAATAACACGAAGTAGCGACTGAATAACAAAAGCGAACAACGGCTGGCGGCGTTCAATCATCTCACATACCGCTTTATCGCCATACGTCATCCGCACCTCGCACGGATCCAATCCGCCCGGAGAAATCGCGATAAACGTCTGCGCTGCAAAGCTTTGATCTCCGCTAAAGGCTTTCAACGCAGCTTTCTGCCCGGCCTCATCGCCGTCGAACGTAAAAATAATCTCCCCGCCGATTACTGCACCCGAGGAAAACTGCAGACCAGCCGCCGGATTCGCAACATCACGAATCAACCGACGAACAATCTTGGCATGCTCGTCCCCAAAAGCCGTACCACATGTTGCCACCGCATACGGCACACCAGCTAAATGCGCGGCCATCACGTCGGTATAGCCTTCCACAATAACAATCCGACGATCCTGCGAGATTGCCTTTCTCGCCAGATCTACCCCGTACAACACTTGGGATTTCTTATAAATCGCCGTCTCAGGAGTATTGAGATACTTCGGGCCATCACCAGAAAGCTTACGCGCACCAAAACCGATGGTATCGCCAGTAATGGAACGTATCGGCCACATTACACGACCACGAAATCGGTCATAAAGCCCGCGCCCGCCCTGGGAAGCCAGCCCAGACGCCGCAATCTCTGCCTCCGTAAAGCTATTGCGCCGCAACTCTTTTAACAGACCATCCCAACTATCAGGAGAATAGCCGACGCGAAAATGCGCGATAGCCTGCGCATCAAAACCACGCTCTGCCAGCATTTGCCGAGCTGGCTCAGCCTCGTCAGTACGTAACTGGGCAACATAAAACTCTTCGGCAATACGGTGCGCATCCACCAACCGCGAGCGGTTCACGCCCGCCGGTGACTCTCGCCGCTGGCTTCCCTCTTCATATTTCAGCTCAACCCCAACTTTTTGGGCCAATAACTCCACTGCTTCAATAAAGGGAATGTGCTCAATGCGTTCAATAAACTCAATCACATCGCCGTTAGCCTGACAGCCAAAACAGTGCCATCGCCCCACCTGAGGGCGCACATTAAAAGACGGGGTTTTCTCGTCGTGGAATGGGCACAGCCCCTTAAGAGACGCAACCCCGGCGCTTTGCAAAGACACATATTGACCGACGATTTCTTCAATCCGCGCGCGTTCGCGCACCTCGTCAATACTTGCCCGTGCAATCAACCCAGCCACGGCGCTATTGTACCGTGCCAACCACAAACACCACAGACCATGCCTCTAGTGGCGTAACATTCCGCAATAGCGCGAATGCCATTCCCGAGCTGACTGATCCGTCAATGACGCCAACTGATCGACCACAACCCGCCACCGTGCGTCATTATCCCGCGCTTGTTCCCACATATCAGCAAAATGCGGCTCAAGACGCTCCTGTGGGCACTCTTCAATCACATCAGCTAAATCCATCAGAATTGTTCGCTGCTCAATATAACCTTGGTCGCTCTCCCGAGGAGCCATCACAAAATAGACCGCAATCCCTTTAAGGAACATAATCTCAGCCCGAGTTTGCGCTGGCACAACAACATTGCCCGCATAGCGGGTTAAGGCATGGTCATATTTCTCCCGAGTGGCCTGGCAGATCGCAGAAATAAAGCGCCCAATAAGATCTGACGTTAAATCCTTCAATCGGGCAAGATCTCGCAGCGTCCCCGCATAGGAATGCGGCCAGGAAGGCATGCTAAACAGCCGATTTGCCGCAGCCGCTAACTCCTCGGCGCTCACTTTCTCCCCATACCAGCCCAAGGTGGCCGTGATAACGTCATCGACTCCAGATTCGTGGCGCACCCCAAAAGCATCGGGGTTGAATTTCCGACGGACAATCGCATCCTCAATATCGTGAATCGAGTAGGCAATATCATCCGATAAATCCATGAGCTGAGCTTCTACGCACGTCCCCTGCCGATCGCCCCGCACCCAGTCAAAGGCATCTAGTTCCTCGTCATACACCCCGAATTTAGCTGCCGAAGGGCCCGCCGGATTCTTCCCATTAACCCACGGATACTTGATCGTGGCATCAATGGTGGCGCGAGTCAGATTTAATCCGACGGAACGCCCCTGCGGATGAAAACGTTTCGGCTCTAAACGGGTAAGCACCCGCAGCGTCTGGGCGTTGCCCTCAAAGCCCCCAATATCGGCAGCGATATCGTTAAGAACCGTCTCCCCATTATGCCCAAACGGCGGATGCCCAATATCGTGAGCTAGACATGCCGTTTCAACCACATCCTGATCTGCACCCAGGTTCTTCGCCAGCGAACGCCCAATCTGCGCCACTTCCAGCGAATGGGTCAACCTATTGCGAATAAAGTCATTGGACTCCGGACCAAGCACTTGCGTTTTCGCTGCTAGTCGACGTAACGCCGAAGAATGTAGCACTCTGGCACGATCCCGTTCAAAATCTGTGCGGGACGGATTCTTGGCTCGTTCACAGACCCATCGTTCCATATCAAAACTGGTGTACACAGGTTAACTTTAACCGTCCGTGGCACAATAGGGCATATGGAATTGCCAGTAGATCATCTCAGATCCACATCGACGACGCAGCTATATCGTGCGCCGTCCTTTTCCTTTCCCGGTTTTGATCATCACGTGTGGTATCACGTTCAGCCCCATGAAGTCCCTACCATGCAGGCCGCGATTGATATTATCCGCGCGCAAACTCGGTTAGGAATACAGGTTTTCACTTTCCCGGCGGTGTGCACCGACGCAGACCCTCATTACTGTGCCGCGGTCATGGAAAAAGCGCAACAGCGCGGGGTGCGTATCTTGGTTCATATTCCGGTAACAGACTCTGACTCAAATACTCCGGATCACGTCACTTCTTCCCAGCGTCACGACATCCTCAACGAGTGGATCTCTCGCGGAGCAGTCGGTGTTGACCTGGGCGAGATTGACTTAACGCAACCACAAAACCACGAATTTGCCCAACATCAGGCTTTACATCTTTTACAGGCAGAAATACAAGGAATTAATCCCGACGCTATCGTTTCGCTCTTCTTGCGCGGCCCCAGCCTCGAAGCAATCACTGCCCATGCCCTTGAGGATTATGTTCACGTTTTGCGCTACGAAGTCACCAATGCCCCGTCAATTCATGCGCGATCTTTATCTGATCGACTCTTTGAAGCAATTGCCCTCTCCGATGCGGTTGGGGCCTTGCCATCGTGGAATTGTTCCGGGGGGCTATACAACCTTACGGGAGGCCGGCTCAGCGCCTCAGCAACCTTACTCATGCGCTGTTTCTTGCCAGGAATTTTACACTTCCATGAGCACGTCGAAGGCTACTCACCCTCTACCCGTCATGCGCTGCGGATTCGTCATTCTCTCAACCTATATCGGGCAAATATGCTCATTGATGATAGCCAGGCGGATGACGGTTTTATCTGGCTCATCACTGATCCCGTTGACATGCTGATCAATTTCGGCCCGTATGACTATCATGTGCCCAACGACGGACGAGTTCTCGTCTCATCCATGATTGCGCTACCGCAAGTGGGCAACGATTTAGTCATTCCCCCTGGCGAAGTTGCCTGGCGGCGACGCGACCAGTAAAGCACCAAAAATCCTACTGGCAAAACATCCTATTCTCGCCTGCCGTAGCGCTTGGCAGGTTTGCGCGCGCAAACGCCACACGCCGGTTAGCTTCTTACTAACAATGCTTCGGGCGTCATCTTTGCCAGTCTTTAGTGATCACAGTGCAGCTAATAGAATCCAATCCCTTGCGTCGGTTCTGATCGCCGTTTTTACTCCTCCCCACAGAGGGCTATCCGCCAGAAACGTTTATCTCAGCCTCCCGTAAGGCCCGTTGATGTTCCTCACTCAGTTCGTGCGAACTCAACCATCCCTCTGGCAGATGGGCTCGTTTTTCCCCGCCACTGCGCCCGCGTTTGCCTTCCGCGGCACTCGGATAGGGCTGATCCTCAAGCGCTGCCAAACGTTCATGCAGCTCTTCCCGACTGGAAATAAGCGCTAAATCGTGGCGCGCCGCACCCCCGACGGAAAAGCCACGCAAATACCATCCAACATGTTTGCGCATCTCGCGCATTGCCCGATCTTCGTCATGAAAATGCTCAACAAGGAGGTGGGCATGCTGCTCAATAATCGCCGATACATCACGCAGAGTTGGGCGTGCCCGACGGGAGGATCCGTGATAGTCCGCGTATAGGTCATAGAACAGCCACGGACGCCCCTGGCAACCACGCCCAACCACCACACCTGCGGCTCCGGTTTGCGCAAGCATGTCACGAGCGTCAGCAGCCTCAAAAATATCGCCATTACCAAAGACCGGCAGTTGCGTGTATGCCACCAGTTCAGCAATCCGCGACCAATCTGCCTGCCCGGAATAATGCTGCGTTAAAGTTCTCGCATGTAGCGTCAATGCCGCAATACCTGCGTCCTCGCACATTCGCGCCACATCGCGGAAAGTCTCATGCTCGTGATCGATCCCGATACGAAACTTGGCAGTGACGGGAACACGCCCGCCACTTGCGCGTTGCGCCGCCCGAACTGCCGCCCGCACAATAGCGGAAAATAGATCGTGTTTCCACGGTAGCGCCGCCCCGCCCCCTTTACGAGTCACTTTCGGTACTGGGCAGCCGAAGTTCAGATCAATGTGATCTGCCCAGCCGTGAGCGATAAGCAGTTCCACCGCATTGGCAATACTGCGCGGTTCAACCCCGTAGAGCTGGATCGAACGCACCGGATCACCAATATCAGGCTCAATCATTCGCAGGCTTTCCGGGGAGCGTTCCACTAACGCACGGGCAGTAATCATTTCGCAGATATACAAACCATCACAGGCATACGTTCCCGCGCGATCATCATTGTGTTTGGGGTGCCCTAACTCGGCTGCCGCCGCTGCCGCACTGAGCCGGCACATCTGCCGGAAAGGCGGATTCGTCACCCCAGCCATTGGGGCAAGCACAATCGGGGTTCCCAGCTCTAAGGCGCCAATGCGAAGCGTTCCAGCTTTGGTCTCGCCTGCTTTGCTAGGCGGATATTGCGCTGCCCTTTGGCAATAGCGATCATCGAAAGCGGAATTCGTAGTCGGTTGGGATGAGTGGATCCAGCCGGTCATCTTTTGCACTAGGCGGTTATCACCGTCGTAGTCACGTTCTATCCGCGCTGGGGCGACGGGGAAAGGCATCATTGATTAGCTCCTCGCGTCGGGGCAACTGGAGCGAGTCGCGTCGCGATAGCCGTTGTCATCGGGATAGCGAGCACAAGGCCAATTGATGGAACGAGAGTGCGGACGATCTCCTCAGCAATCTCGCCAACAACCATTAGATCTAAGAACCCACGTTCAATCATCGCCGCGCTCATTAGCAGCGGTAACGCCGATCCGACGTAGGCGAATGCCAGAGTGTAAACCGTTGAGGCAATATGGTCACGCCCGATCGTCATAGCCTGACGGAAAATTGTGAAACGGGATGCCGACGGATTCGCCCCATGTAGCTCCCATACCGCTGATACTTGCGAGATAGTGACGTCATTGAGCGCGCCTAAACCGGCCAGAATAATGCCGCACACCAGGATATGGTTCATCTGCAAATATCCCAGTTGTCCATAGAGCGAAACAGCCCCGTCGGAAAGCGTTCCAGTGAGATTTGCCCAACGCACGCACACCCCCGCAAGGATTCCGGTAATAACTAATCCGCACAGCGTGCCAATGACGGCTGTCGTTGTGCGAATCGAGATACCGTGTGCGCAGTAAATAGAGAAAAACATCATCGCACCGGCACCGACGATGACCACTAATATTGGCGGTTTACCCAGAATCAACGCTGGCAGCATGAAGAATGCGACCACGGCGAGAGACGCAGCTAATCCCAAAATTGCAGCCAGGCCTTTACGGCGCGCAACCAGGGCAACAACGAGAACATACAGCGCCGCCAGGGCCGCCAGCGGTATTCCCCGCTCAAAATCGACAAAGATATACGGGGTTCCTGAATCTATCGCGGCCGCATTGAAAATAGCACTGACGCGATCTCCTGGCTCTAGACCGTTCGAGACAATATCAAACGGGACGTGCAGCGGAACAGTGACGCCCTTATCGTCAAGCGTCATCGTCACAGATGTATTGCCGAGTTTATCTACTCCGCCAACTTCGGCAATCTGCCCGTGAACAATGCTGCCGCTGGTCAGCGGGGTGTGCACTGCTGGGCGTTCGGCGCTAGGCCATAACAATAGGCAGCCGATTAAGGTTGCCACAGCCACCGGAATAACTATCGCCGCTAAAACGATTCGCACCCGGCGGCGATCTGCCGGCGTCAAATTCAGCCGAGCATTATGGTTATGGCTGTGCGGGGGCACCTGCTCGCAGTCACGCTCAGAACCAGAGGTGCCCAGGCCCTCGGAAACCGTATCCGCCGCCTGATTCACTAGCAGCCGACCAATTTACCAGCGAGGTAGCTCTCCACGTCATCAATCGGAATTCGGATCTGCTCCATTGAATCGCGATCACGAATCGTTACCGCGTTATCTTCCAAAGAGTCAAAATCGACAGTGATACAGAATGGCGTGCCGATTTCGTCTTGCCGACGGTATCGACGCCCCACCGCACCTGCGTCATCAAATCCAACATTCCAATTCTGACGCAAAGCCGCAGCTAAATCTTTAGCCAACGGGGAAAGCTGCTCAGAGCGCGATAGCGGAAGCACTGCCGCTTTGACGGGAGCTAGCCGCGGATCCAGCTTAAGCACCGTGCGCTTATCGACGCCGCCCTTCGTATTTGGCGCCTCATCTTCCGCATACGCCTCAACGAGGAAAGCCATCAAGGAGCGGGTCAGACCGGCGGAAGGCTCAATCACGTAGGGAACGAAACGTTCACCACTGGCCTGATCGAAGTACTCCAACCGCTTTCCAGAGGCCTCAATATGGGACGTTAAATCGAAATCTGTACGATTTGCAATGCCTTCCAGCTCACCCCATTGGCTACCTTGGAACCCAAAGCGATATTCCAGATCAACGGTGCGCTTGGAATAATGCGAAAGTTTCTCTTTCGGATGCTCATAAACTCGCAGGTTATCCGGGTTAATTCCTAAATCGGTGTACCACGCCAGGCGCTCGTCAATCCACGCCTGGTGCCACTGCTCGTCAGTGCCTGGAACGACGAAGAACTCAATCTCCATTTGTTCAAATTCTCGGGTACGGAAAATGAAATTGCCGGGAGTGATTTCGTTACGGAAGCTCTTTCCCACCTGGGCAATACCAAAAGGTGGCTTCATACGAGCGCAGGACATGACGTTAGCAAAATTCACGAAGATACCTTGCGCTGTTTCTGGGCGCAGGTAATGCAATCCGCTCTCATCATCAACCGGACCAAGGAAGGTCTTTAATAAGCCAGAGAAGGCTTTGGGTTCGGTCCATTGACCACGGTTGCCACAGCTTGGGCATGGCAACTGGGTTTTATCCACCTGCGATTCATCGATGCCCTGCTTGGCAGCATAGTGCTCAATAAGTTCATCTTCTCGCAATCGCTTATGGCAAGCCAGACATTCAATCAGCGGATCAGTAAAGGTGGCAACATGCCCTGAGGCTTCCCAGATCGCTCGGGGAAGGATGACCGAGGAATCAATACCGACGACATCCGCACGCGACTGTACATTGCGCCGCCACCACTGCCGTTTGATATTTTCTTTCAGTTCCACGCCGAGTGGACCATAATCCCACGCCGAGCGCGTCCCACCGTAGATTTCTCCCGACGGGAATACAAATCCACGCCGTTTGGCGAGAGAGATAACATTATCCAGACGCGAAGGTGCCGGCTTGGCCACTGCGATTGCTCCTTTGATTGCCGCCCACATCTGGATGATGCAGGCTCTACCTCCGTTAATTCTACGAAAGATTGCGCACTGCGGTCACGCTCCGCCCCAGACCGATAACAGTGCATACCATCACAAACTCCGAACTAAGCAGGCCTGAAATTGACGGTATTACCCCCACTAGACAAGAATGATTCTCATGAACATTAAGAAGTACTGTGCCCTGGCAGCCGGCGCGCTTCTCGCCCTAGCTGGCTGCTCCGATACCACCTCATCGTCAGAATCCGGTAGTTCCTCCGCATCGGGGACCTTGGCGGTGACCACCTCGTTCTACCCGCTCGCCTACTTGGTAACGCAAATCGGCGGAGAACACGTCACCGTCACCGATCTCACCCCACCCGGATCCGACGCCCACGATCTTGAGCTATCTCCCCGCGAAATAGCTGATATGCAGAAAGCAGATCTGATTTTCTATGTTGCCAAGCTCTCTCACGCCATTGACGACGCGGTAGAAAGCTCCGGCGTGAAGAACGCCGTCAACATCGGCGATTCCGTGAATTTACTGGAATACACCGAGATTACGAAAGCTACTGGCGCACAGGCTACTGGCGCACAGGCTACTGGTGCACAGGCTACTGACGAACACGATCACGAACACGATCATGCAGCCGGCAGCACCGATGAACATGGCGACCACGACCATGACAAAGACAGCGCCGAAAAAGAATCCGGCAGCCACGACCACGACTCTGCCGATGCCACCCAAGACAAGCATGACGAACACAGCGACCATGACCACGATGGTCACGACCACGGGACTCGCGATCCGCATTTTTGGACCGACCCATCCCGTATGGCACGTGCCGCTGACACAGTAACTCAAGAGCTCGTTAAACTCGATCCCGATCACAAGGCTGACTACGAAAAGAACCTGGCCAGCGTCAAAGACAAGCTCTCCAAGCTCTCTGCAGACATTGCAAAGATCACTCCCAGCCAGTGCCGCACCAATGCTTTCGTCGTTTCTCACCAAGCATTTTCATATCTCGCAGTCCAAGCAAAACTGACCCAAATTGGTATCTCTGGTTTTGACCCAGAAAGTGAGCCATCACCAGCTCGAGTACGCGAAATCAGCGACTTAGCGAAAGCACACAAGATTGACACCATCTTTGCTGCCACCGACGGCGAAATGAAAGCCGCCAAAGCCATTGCCGACGAAGCAGGAGTTAAAGTAGAAATCCTGGACGCACTAGAGAGCCAACGTGACCCTTCAAAGGATTACATTGCAGTTATGTCCCATAATATTGAACTGCTGCAAAACTCTATGGGCTGCCAGAAGTAAGCCTTTCTCGAACACTAAGGAATAATCCGTGACTCACGCAATACAGACCAGTGGCGTTCACGTCCACATCGGAGCCGCACATATCCTCCGCGGGGTTGACTTCGAACTAGCGACTGGACGCACACTGGCTGTATTGGGGTCCAATGGCTCAGGCAAATCCACTCTCATCCGCGCCCTCGTAGGTATTATCCCCACGAGCCACGGAACCATCCGCCTCCTCGGCCACGACATCACCCAACGCTCGCGCCTCCCCTGGGCCAACATTGGGTACGCCCCACAACGCATTACTGCCACCTCTGGCGTGCCTGCCACCGCTTTGGAAACTGTTATGGCTGGTCTTATCTATGGACGCCGCATGCGCCCTGGCCGCGGCGCTCGCACCCAAGCTCTCGAAGCCCTCGATATGGTTGGCCTAGCCCACCGCGCCACAGATGCGGTACACACCTTCTCCGGTGGGCAGCAACAACGAATCCTCACCGCTCGCGCCCTCGTGCGCAAACCCGATCTTCTTATTCTCGACGAACCATTCGCTGGTGTTGATGACACCTCACGCGAGTCAATCCGTCGCGTCTTACACCGCGAACAAGAACGCGGAACCACAATCGTCCTCGTACTGCACGAAATTCAAGAACACCTCGCTTTACTCCATGAAGCGCTGGTACTTGACGCCGGGCGCGTCCTAGAGCACACCAGCGATCTGAGTCGAATCGCTGGACGCACCGGGCATAACCATCCAGGCCACGACCATCTCCACCCTCACAGCGATCCTCGGCAGGATATGCATATCTCACAGGAAAGAGGACTGCTGTAATGCTTATCGACATGCTGCACTCGCCCCTCATGCAACGCGCCCTCATCGTTGCGTTCCTGGTCGGGTTATCCGCCCCAGTCGTCGGCACTTATCTCGTCCAACGTCGGCTGACCTTACTCGGTGACGGAATCGGGCACGTTGCCCTCACCGGCGTGGCCTGCGGGTGGCTTGCTGCCTCCGCCGCCGATGCGTCTTCGCGCGACGCCTGGGCGATCCCTGGTGCGATCCTGGCCTCAGTGTGCGGGGCCCTGCTCATCGAATGGATGCGCGCTCGCGGGCATGCATCCGGCGATGTCGCTCTGGCTATTTTGTTCTACGGCGGAATCGCCGGTGGCGTCCTCCTCATCGGAATGGCCGGTGGCACCACCGCCAACCTCAACGCCTACCTCTTCGGCTCGATTTCCACCGTAACTCAAAGCGATACCTACGTTACGATCGTTCTCGCCGTCATCATTTTGCTTATTGGCATCGGTCTGCGACCCGTCTTATTTACCTTGTGCCATGACGAAGAATACGCCCGCTCGTGCGGTATTCCCACACAGCTACTATCCGTCCTTATCTCCGTCACCGCTGCGTTAACAGTTTCCTTGGCCTTGCGTATTGTGGGCGCGCTACTGGTCAGCGCGTTAATGATTATTCCGGTCGCAATCGCACAGACGGTCACTCATTCCTTTAAGAGCACTATGCATATTGCGATGGTCGTAGGCGTGATAGTTGCTGAAAGCGGGCTAGTCATTACCTACATCAAGCCGTGGTCACCAGGGGCAACTATCGTCGTTCTCGCCGTCATCATCTACGCCCTGGCAACGCTGAGCCGCCCACTATGGTTACGGCATGGTTCAGGAGCGCACATTCATCACCATCCGCACCCGCATATCACACCTGACGTGACGGTTCAGCCATCCGACAACTCCCCCGTATCGCCTGAGGTGCGGTAATATCTGTGTGGGAGGCCGGTATGAGGATGACGCAACAGCGCACAGCAATTCGTGAATTACTTCGCGAGCGGGAAGATTTTCTTTCTGCCCAGGATATTCACGCACTGCTCCAACAGCGCGGAGCGAGTATTGGATTGGCAACCGTCTATCGCAACCTACAGGCCATGGCCGAAAGCCGAGTTGTTGACGTCCTGCGCAAAGAAGGTAGCGATATTTTGCTGTATCGCTACTGCGAGGATGGCGGTCATCACCACCATCTCGTCTGCCGTTCCTGCGGGCGAACCGTGGAAGTATCTATGGAGGCATTCGAAGAGCTCACTCATACCATCGCTCAAGAACACGGCTTTACTGCGATTGCCCACGATCTTGAGCTTTATGGGCTATGCGCCCAGTGCAGCCAGCATGTTCCCCAATCCGATCCCTCTTATGGCGGTGGTCGCCACGAGGATCACAGCGCACATGCTGATATCCACACGAGCTATTCCCGAGTATAAGGAAACAACATGGAGCAGATTGACGTGCGCGTCCCGATTACCCTCGGGCAGTTCCTTAAAGTTGCGAATCTGGCAGATACTGGCGGGCAAGCACGATTAATCATTGCTGAAGGCCTGGTTCGAGTCAATGGCGAGGTGGAGATGCACCGCTCTCATAACCTTGCCGACGGAGATATTGTCAGCGTTGATCGCCTGACCTTGCAGGTACGCGCCTGCAACTGAGCATCGTCTGCATTTGCCGATTAAACCTTTGCCTATGGCAGGTAACTAACTGGCTCAGGAATAGGTAAGTCCAGGTAAAACACCACCAGCCTTGCTTCTACTCCAAGCCCTACCCCAATGCCAGCCGTTTACCTCAAGGGCTCATTTCGCACAGTTATTTCCATATCTCTTCCCACCTTTTACTCCACGGCAGTAAAAGGTGGCTCATTTCGCACAGCCGGTACGTTCCAATACCCCACGACTCCGGCACGCCCTATTCCCGTTACTCCAAGCCGCGCCGCACCCGTTCGCTACCTACTCCGTACTCGCTGTTAATGCTGCCACGGTTTTTTTGTTGTTATCTCACGCAGCTCAGCGAATCTCCATATTTTATTGTTAATACCTGGTTGGCTCCTGCTGGGTCGCGCACATTCAGCCAGCACAAAATCAGACCCGCTCCCTGGCATGCCATCCATTGGCATTAGCGCCTGTAACCATGTGCGCTCAAAGAAAGCCCAGCCGCCCAGCGATCTAATCCGCCTAATCCGTTGCAGCCGGTAAAAGCATATTTCCGCTAGCACCGACGGCAGATAAGCAGCACTCACTCGTCATGCCTGATCTCGTTCGCCGTTATATCCGAGCCACGGTGACGCCGAGCAACATAAAGCTTTTCTCCCTGACACCCTGCACCCACAAACCGTGGCAAACGCAGTCCCCCCCTGCGCGCCCTTACCGCTATATAAGCGACACCCGCCACGCCAATATCTGCCAAAGGCACTAGGGAATCCATACAGCCCGACGCTGTACACACATTCCCGACATCAAAGCACGCAGTTACGCCCGAAATACACCTTCACGTCAGCAAATAGCGGCGGCGAAGGAGTGACAGCATAATCCGATGAGAGCTCCAAAACCGTCGTTTTATTACCCTGACGCACATGCAAATGCACCGGAGTAACACCAGGGTAGCGCTGAAGAATATCGGCGAGCTGATCCATCTTTTCCGGTATGCACACCCGTTCATCCAAAGCAATACTCACCGGTGTATTCGCATCCATATCGGAAATCTGCGGGATCGACACCCCAAACGCATTGAGTCGAACTGACTCGTCATCTTGCACCGATACCCGCGCCTGCACCACCGCAAGGTGATCCTGGGCCAACGTGGCAGCAAATTGTTCGTAGGTCTTGGGGAAGAAATTCACTTCCACAGGGCCAGTCATATCCTCAATCGTCACCGTGGCCCAGGGTTTGCCCGTTTTTTGTGTGATCCGAGTTGCCACATTGGTAATCAGACCAGCAATCGCCACTTGGCGCCCGTTAAGATCCTCATCAGCGTCAAATAACGACACCACCTGCGTATCAGCAAGGCGATTAAGTAATGCCTCCATACCAGAAAGCGGATGATCCGAGACGTACAGCCCCAGCATTTCCCGCTCATAGTTGAGTTTATCGCGCTTAGGCCACTCCGGCAGATCCGGCATAGCGACCGTCGGGGCGGCAACATCTCCGACACCGCTACCACCAAACAGATCAAACTGCCCAGCCGCTTCCTTATGCTTAATTGGCATAACCGCATCAACTGCCTGCTCAACAATGGCAACCACAGCGCGTCGGCACTCCCCTAATGAGTCAAATGCCCCTGCCCGTGCCAGACATTCAATCGACCGCTTATTACAGGCACTGAGCGGAATTTTATCCAAGAAATCCTGGAACGACGTAAACGCCCCATGCTTTTCGCGAGCGCTAATAATGCCCTCGACCACGTTCTGCCCGACGTTGCGCACCGCACTCAAACCGACGCGGATATCTTCGCCAACCGCAGCATAATTTGCCACTGATTCATTGACATCCGGCACCAGCACGTTGATCCCCATGTGGCGGCACTCTGCGAGATAGGTAGCTACTTTCGTCTTATCCGACATCTTCGACGTCAGTAGTGACGCCATGAATTCGGCTGGGAAATGGGCTTTCAGATATGCCGTTTGATAGGAAACCAAAGCATAGGCTTCCGAATGAGATTTGTTAAAAGCATACGACGCGAATGGCAGCAGAATATTCCACAGGGTATCGATGGAATCCTGAGAATATCCGTTGTTGAGCATGCCATTAGCAAAGGCTTGATATTGCTTTTGCAGGACGTCTGCTTTCTTCTTTCCCATTGCCTTACGCAAAATATCTGCTTGACCCAGGGTAAAGCCAGCGAGTTTCTGGGCAATACGCATGACCTGTTCTTGATACACGATCAAGCCGTGCGTTTCGCCGAGAATCTCCTCCAGATCTTCAGCTAGCTCTGGATGGATTGGGGTCTTTTCTTGTTTGCCATTCTTACGTAAGGCATAGTTCGTATGAGAATTTGCGCCCATTGGGCCCGGGCGATACAAGGCAGAGACGGCAGAAATATCGGAAAAGGAATCCATCTTCATCAACTTGAGCAAGGTTCGCATTCCCGATCCATCGAGCTGGAAGATTCCTAAGGTATCTCCCCGCCCTAATAGTTCATAGGTCAGCGGGTCATCCAACGCCAAGGTATCAACATTAGGGGCCTCTTTACCGTTAGCTCGGATGTTCTCCAAAGTGTTTTCAATGGTCGTCAGGTTCGATAGACCTAAGAAATCCATTTTGATGAGTCCGAGTTCCTCACATTCGGGATATTCGAACTGCGTCAGAATCGCTCCATCCTTTTGGCGCATCATAATAGGGATGACATCCGTCAGCGGTTTGGAGGACATAATCACGGCGCAGGCATGCATGCCGGTTTGGCGAACCATCCCCTCAATACCACATGCCAGCTCATAGACTGAACGGTATGCCTCCGAGGATTGGATGAGTTCTCGAATCTCCACTGCTTCGGCATAACGTGGATGTTTTTCATTGAATAGCTCATTGACCGGGACGTTCGTGCCCATCACTGCCGGCGGCATAGCTTTGGTGAGCTTATCGCCGACCTCATAGGGATGACCCAGCACCCGGGCAGCGTCCTTGAGAGACTGCTTAGCTTTGATCGTCCCAAAGGTGACCACCTGGGCGACTTTATCTTTCCCATATTTCTTTTCGACGTATTCGATGACTTCCCCGCGTCGGCTTTCATCAAAATCAATATCCAAATCCGGCATCGAAACGCGCTCTGGGTTCAAGAATCGTTCGAAGAGGAGGCCGTGTTTGATCGGATCTAGCTGGGTAATCCCCAGTGCATAAGCCACCATCGAACCAGCACCAGAACCACGACCAGGCCCTACACGGATTCCGCGTTCGCGCGCCCACCGAATGTAATCCGACACGACGAGGAAATATCCTGGGAAGCCCATCTGGACGATGACGCTGACCTCATAATCAGCCCGATCACGCACTGGCTGTGGGATGACCTCGCCATAAATCCGATGCAAGCCATTATCCACTTCGCGGATGAACCAGGACGTCTCGTCTTCCCCCTCAGGCACAGGGAAATTCGGCATGTAGTTAACGCCGTCCGCAGTGGTTTGAAAAGAGACGTTACAGCGTTCAGCAATCGCGAGCGTATTGGCACAGGCCCCATCTAAATGCCCAAAACTATTCCACATATCCTCCGAGGAACGCAGATAGTATCCGGTGCCTTCAAATCGGAATCTATCGGGATCATCAAGGCGGGCATTTGAATTAATCGCCAACATAGCATCTTGTACCCGAGCTTGATCCTGCGTGACGTAATGAGAATCGTTTGTTGCAATTAGCGGAGCACCGATCTTACGGGCAATATCGAGCAAATCATTGCGCACCCGACGCTCAATATCCAATCCGTGATCCATGATTTCGACGAAATAATTATCCTTGCCGAAAATATCTTGAAACTCACCGGCCGCAGCCAATGCCTGCTCAAATTGCCCCAGGCGCAAGCGGGTCTGGACTTCTCCCGACGGGCAGCCCGCCGTTGCAATGACACCCTCGTGATACTTGTCAATCAGCTCGCGGTCAATACGTGCGGCCTTGCGGAAGGTCCCCTCTAAGGAGGCAATAGAGGCCATCTTAAAGAGGTTGTACATGCCGGTGTTATTCTCAGCAAGCAGGGTGATATGGGTATATGTACCGCGAGCCGATACGTCATCTTTGCGCTGATCTTCAGTTCCCCAAAAGACGGCAGTGGTATCTTTGCGCGATGTTCCCGGCGTCATATACGCTTCGATACCGATAATCGGGTTGATACCAGCGCTTTTTGCGGTTTTATACAGCTCATACGCGCCATGCATATTCCCGTGATCGGTGATCGCGACCGCTGGCTGACCTTGCGCTGCTACCTCCGCAACGAGCTGGCTAATCTTCGCAGCTCCATCCAAAAGTGAGTAATCCGTGTGGACATGCAAATGCGCGAAGTTTTTGGCCATAGCTCCAGTCTATTGAGGATCGGTGAGCAATAGCTAGCGCACACTCGACCCAGTATTACTCACCACGCAGTTGATCTAAGGCACAAGTGAGATCCTGGGCATAGGGTGCGGTGAACTCCACATATTCGCCGGTGCGCGGATGAGAAAATCCCAGCCGTACCGCATGCAACCATTGGCGGGTCAGCCCTAATCGTTGGCTGAGCGCCGGATCTGCCCCATACATATCGTCACCCACACAGGGATGTTTTATCGCTGACATGTGTACCCGAATCTGATGCGTGCGACCCGTTTCCAAATGGATCTCGCACAGCGAGGCACCTACCAGTGACTCAATGACATCGTAATGTGTAATGGCGTGTTTGCCCTCAGCTCGAACCGCCATCTTCCATTGATGACGCATATCGCGAGCAATCGGCGCTTCAATTGTTCCCGACATGGGATCCGGCTGCCCTTGTACGAGCGCATGGTAAATCTTCGTGACCGTCCGATCGCGAAACGCATTCTTTAATACGGAATAGGCCTGCTCTGATTTGGCAACGACCATCGCTCCCGTCGTGCCGACATCAAGACGGTGAACAATCCCCTGACGCTCTTGCGGGCCAGAGGTCGTCAGCCGTACACCACAGGCAAGTAGCGCCCCAAGTACATTTGGGCCATCAAAATTCTGGGAAGCGTGCGCGGCAACCCCAGCCGGTTTATTGATGACGATAATGTCTTCGTCATCGTACAAAATATCCAGGTTCGCAACTGGCGTCACCACAGGGGCAGTGCTAGGTGCTGGCGGCATATCAACTTCCACAAAAGCACCAGCATTAACTTTCGTTGAGCTCTTTACCGGGCGAGTATCAACGAACACTTTATCGGCCGCAATCAGATCCGCACATACCGCACGAGATAAGCCCGACATCCGCGAAAGTACCAGGTCAATTCGCTGACCGGCAAAGCCATCAGGAACGATATATAACTTCACCAAATACGTCCTTTCGCTCTTAGGTCAGTCGATCTGCACTGGAATGCTCAGCATGTGAATGGGGGCAAGAACACAACTAGCGCGTTGCTATCTCATCGTCTGCCGTATCATCTGTTAGCGCCAGCTCACCATCACGTTCTTCGGCTGCCGTATCCTCAGCAGTTGAGGCATTGCTGGGTATTTTGGCAGCCGTATCGGTATCCTTCGTCGGCTCATCATCTTGCTCGATATTATGCGTCGCAATCTGCGTCGGTGCTAATAGCTGTAACACCACGACGAGCACTAACCCAGCAACCAGGGCAATATCAGCAACGTTGCCAATAAACCAATCGCCATACTTGATAAAGTCCACCACATGCCCGACGCCGACGCCTGGATCACGGAATAATCGGTCAATCACATTGCCGATGGCGCCGCCCCACACTACAGCCAAGGTCAGAGCCATCGCGGTATTCGCGCGCCGGATAAGAACCGGAATGACGCCTACCGCGATCAGACCAATAATAGTGATAATCCATGTTGCTGAGCCGCCAACAGAAAAAGCAGCTCCCGAGTTGAACGTCAACCGCAATGACAACACATGCCCAAGAATGGGAATCTCGGTGCCATCTGCCAGGGAATGTAACGCCCAAATTTTGGTTAGCTGATCGAGAGCTGTCACCAATATAGCCACAACGAGTGGAAGAAAACGTGTTCGCATGAGTCCGTGATAGCCAGAAGGAGGACACCGTAGGTGCCCTCCTCCCGGACCAATAATTAGTTGTTCTGTGCTTCGACGTTGTGCAGCAACTGCTCAAGGTAGCTGCGCAGGCGGGTACGATAATCGCGTTCGAAGTCGCGCAGTTCGGAGATCTTGCGCTCCAAGAGATCCTTCTCTTCGTTGAGCTTGTTGATCGTCCGCTCCCGCAGATCCTCAGCCTCGGTGATGATACGAGTACGATCAGCCTCAGCTTCCGCGACAATGCGTTCACCTTCGGCCTTACCATTGGCGACATGCTCATCGTGCAGGCGCTGAGCCAAGGTGAGCACGGAGGCCGCATTGACTGCCTCGGAGGTATCACCGCTTGCAACCGGCGCGAACGCAGCGGTCGATGCAGCATCCGAGGGCTGTGCCTGATCGGGCTGAGCCTGCTTGAGGCCAAGCTGGTTCTCCAACTCTGTAATGCGGGCATTAGCTGCCTGCAGTTGAGCCTCTAAGGACTGCTTCTCTTCGGTGAGGCTGGCGATGGTCTCGGCCACCTCATCGAGGAAGTAATCGACCTCGTCCTGGTCGTAACCCGCTTCGGATTCCTTTGACTCCTTGAAGCGGACATTAACCACGTCGTGCTCGGTCAACTGAGCCATGTTCTACTCCTCATAACGTTTGGAAAGTCGATGCTCACCGTGTGGGCATCGATCCGCTTAGATTACGCGAGGATGCCGTGTGCGCGAGACGCACAGCGAATCTAACCGGAATGCCTCACCAATTTATCACAGTTCAATAACGTGCGCGGTAATCCTGCTGGATTTCTGCGTCAGTGCCAGAACTCACACCGGAGAATCTGGCCCGAGCTCTATCCTCACACCAGCACCAAACTCATTTGTTGAACTATCTGAACAGCAATAAATAACACGAGAAAACCGAAATCGATCCCCACGCCACCGAAATTCAACGTCGGGATAAACCGACCGAGAAAACGTAACGGCGGATTCGTCAGGCGATACACCATATTTGCCAACACCAGCAACACCCCACGGGGATACCAGTCGCGCGCCAGCACTTGAACGATGTCTAAGATGACGCGAGCGACCAAAATGAGGGTATATACCTGGCAAATCCAGAAGATAGTTATGCCCAGAATAGCCATAAATTCACAGTGGATTAGGCGTAATCGTGCGTCGATTCCGAGCCGTGTGCGTCAATCTTCACCGTATGCGGAGAGAGCAAGAACACATCGTCAGAAATCCGGCTGAATGCTCCCTGCAAACCGAAACACAACCCGACAGCAAAATCAACGATACGAGTTCGCTCCGCATCAGCAGCTTCACTGAGGTTAAGGATCACGGGCATACCGGAGCGGAACTCCGTTGCAAAGTCCTTTACATCGCGATAGGAGGAAACCCATACAGTAACGATCCGAGCAACTTCCGGGGCTTGAGTAACCGGATGAATCGTTGAGACGGAGGCGTCCTCGTAGTACTCCCCGTCCTCATACTCGGCGTAATCCTCGTAGTCCTCGTATGAATCCTCAAGCGGCATTGCTTTTGCCGTGATTTTGTCAAGAAATCCCATGGCTGGTGTCCTTTTCCGTTGGCTTCCTCCAAAATAACTGAGAACACACCGAAAAGTGCACACCATCGCCGGTGTGTCATCAGCTCAATGCTGCAATGACGGCAAAACGCCCCGTCGCCTGCCCCTGATGCGTGGCCCGGCGGTGAGAAAAATAATCCGTAGATTCATACGTACACACGCTACTGGTACGAATACGGCTTACCTGGCACTGCCTCAGTTGCGCGACAAGACCGGAACGAATATCAATACCGGCACTGCCCTGTGCCGTAATAGCGCGAGTATGCGGAAACTGACGCCACAGCTCATGTGCCATCTGATCGGGCAGCTCATAGCATTTTCCGCAAATAGCTGGCCCGATATAAGCCTCCAGCTCTGCCACGCCACGATCACGTAAGGCCTGAACAACTCGCTGAGCAATCCCCTGTTCAAAGCCGCGGCGCCCGGCATGCACCACTGCTGCGTATCTGCCCTGGGTATCGGCGATCACGAGCGGAACGCAATCTGCAACCATGACGGCACCTGCCTGCCCTGGAGCAACGATAATCGCGTCTGCTTGCCCCACGCTGAGATACCCTAATGGCCCCCACTCAGCCTCATCAGCCGACGCAATATGGGTCCCGTGGACCTGGCTCATCCAGGTAATATCACATCCTACGAGCGCAGTTAAGGAATCCCGATTAGCCCGCACAGCCTCCGGATCATCCCCAACATGGAAACCGAGATTTGCGCTGGCATAGTCTCCGACGGAAAAACCGGCGTGACGATTGGTAACACCAATGCGCACGCCGACCGGAGAGCACGCCGAGCTAAGCCACTCGATGTGCGTCATCCCTATTTAATCCTTATTCATCACCGAAGAGGAAGGGCGGAATATCTAGATCGGGACGCCGCGTCGGACGCTCTTCCACCGGCGGAACCAAAGAGATTGGTTCTGCTTCGGTGCGAGTGACCCGCGGGCGCACAACCGGAGTCTCCACTGCTGGCGGCTCAACTACCGCCTCTGCTTTATTGACCTGCCCCGGCAAACGATCCTCACCCTCAGTCTCCGGAACCACGGGAATCGGAGTTGTTGACGCATGCTTCGCCGTTGATGGAGTGTTCTGGATGAGGTAATCCGCAGCCTCATCAAATCCAGCGGCAATAACCGTCACCTGGACCTCATCACCAAGGGATTCGTCGATATTCAAACCAATAATGATATTCGCGTTAGGATCGACAGCTTCCTTCACCAACTGCGAGGCCTCAGCGTGCTCCCGCAGCGTGAAATCCGTTGACGCAGTGAAAGACAAAAGCACGCCATGCGCACCATCAATACGCGCCTCCAAAAGCGGAGAAGAAATCGCGTTCTCTGTTGCCCGCAAAGCGCGATCTGGGCCGGTTGCTGAACCAATACCCATCAATGCCGTGCCAGCACCCTTCATGATTGCTTTGACGTCAGCAAAATCCAAATTGATCTCACCGGGCTTCGTGATGAGGTCAGAGATGCCCTTCACGCCATCATAGAGAACCTTATCGGCCATTCGATAAGCATCCATGATGGACAGATCTTCTTCCGTCGTCTCCAGCAGACGATCATTCGGAATAACAATCAACGTATCGACAGCTTCACGCAGTTCCGTAATACCAGAATCAGCATTACGGGTACGCTGTAAGCCTTCATGGGAGAACGGACGAGTGACCACGCCTACCGTCAACGCGCCATCTTCACGGGCTGCCCGTGCAATCACAGGCGCCGCTCCCGTTCCCGTTCCGCCGCCTTCACCAGCAGTCACAAAAACCATATCTGAGCCACGAATAGCCTCGACGACGAGCTCCAAGTTCTCCTCAGCGGCACGCTTACCCACCGTCGGATCCGCGCCTGCTCCTAAACCATTGGAGACTTTTTGACCAATATCGAGCTTGACATGAGCTTCCGATTTCATCAATGACTGGCTATCGGTATTGACGGCAATAAAGTCCACGCCTGCCAGGCCATCTTGAATCATCCGATCAATTGCGTTGACGCCACCGCCGCCGACGCCGACAACCTTAATATTCGCCGTGTTGTTCATTGCAGAGCACATCGTCTTTCCTTCCAAACCTCAAGCTGTACTTGAAGTTTTACGACTCTAACCTCGCGGAAAAAATAGAGAGCATTTGCCGTAAAATCAATGACCAAAGCGGCGTGTTGCTAATTTCGTCGCTGCGATTTTATCGGCATAGCAGGCAGGACAATCAGAATATTCGCCGTGCCCCTGCAAAAATTCCTATCAGCGGGATCGAGTACCTCATCTCAACAACACACATCCGTGCGTGCGCATAGGACAGCAAGTAATGACGTGAAACCATACTGGGGAAACAAGATGAGGAGGACTACTGCCCCATATTGACGTAGCGGCTAGCATTGGGATGATCCTGCTAAAATTCCGCACAAACACCAACGGCCAGCATAATCACATTGGCTATTGCGCGTTCAAGTGCAGGTTTAGCTCATATCGTCGGCGATAATATCGCACAAAATCCACCGCAACTCCAGCAAAACTGCACACAACAAAATGCGTAGCGCAACAACTCAATAGCGATTATTTATTTACTTACCGGCGCATCTGGCACAGAAACGTCATAATAATGTGCCGGATGGGTCACAAGCGCATCGAGGACTCGGGCTTTGAAATCAGCGCGTTCCACGCCACCCCAAAACACTGTTTGCCCCTCATTTAAGCGCAGGGTCATCAGATTTCCCTTAGCCACTGACACATTCGTTACACGCGAGCGCGTCGGCGCAGAAATCGTCCGTAATACCTGTAAAGCTTCCGCGATTCCCGACGTGCGATCCACACCTTCGGCCACCTCAACATGCGGTAACGTATTGGCTCGATCCGGGCTGAGCCGCAATTGCGTCCCATCTCCAGCCACTGCAATGCATGTTTTATCCTGCGTCAAGCACGCCACTGGAATCTCCTCGGTAATATGCACCCGCATACCCGACGGATATTTCTTCGCGACGTCAACAGCCGCGATCTCCGGAATCTTCTCCAAAATCTCCGCTTCAATACTCGATCCGCGCAGTGTTACCAAAGATTCGCCATCATACTGAGCAAGAATTTGCTCTAATTCGGTGTGATTGACAATGGTGTTCTCCGCATAACCGGAAATCTGTTCGGCATGATAGTGGTAGCGCAACAGCGGTGACGCGCATAGCACCCAGGCAAGCACGCCTACGAATACGACGATTCCACCAAGTATTGCCACCCGCTTCGAGCGCAGCCGCCACCGTTCGCGTTCGCGTTCGCGCCGACGTGCCGCCACCTCATCAGAGATGGTTTCCGATGAACCTTTCTTGGAAAATCGTCTGCCCCAGGTCGAACGCAGATTATGCACCCAAGCGCTCACACCTGTTTTATCAGAATCCTCTGGCACGGCGCTTGTTGTTTCCACCTGTGCGTGCGCAGAAAGCTCCTGGGAATCACCAGCAAAAGCATAAGAGAAGGATTCTGCCCTCACGAGCTCCGCATCATGTGCTACCTCGTCGGTATCTCGCGTTACCTCATCGGCGGCAGAATTTTGCTCACCCGATACGGAGAATCGGCGTCGCCAGCGTGCCCACGGAGCACAGCGGCGCGGCTCATCAGAAACTGCGCCCTCATCAGGAGCAGACTCGTCATCGTGCGCCTGGGCGTCACCGGAAAAGAACCCACCGCGCAACCACCGTTTTGCCCCTCTTAACGAATCATTATCAGTTTCGTGTAGTGTATCCGAGGTAGACGCACCCGCAGCCGGAAGATCTCGCGCGCGGTGCTCCTGCCAATAATCAGGATGCACACTGGGAGCGCTCGGCTCGTCCTCCCAGTCATCTTCATCATCTATCCACTCGGAATACTCGCCGGCAGCCGTCGGAATATAATCCTGAGGCTGGGGTGTACGCGATGATTCAATCTCCCCTCCAGCGAGGCGCTCTGCCGGAGACTGTGGCGTCAAACGTTGCGGTTTGCGTGGCTGGCGCGGTGCTCTCATCGCACACCGTCCGCGATCTCGTCAGCTAACTCCGTGACGTCACCCGCCCCCATCGTCAGGATAATATCCCCCGATTGCGATAACTGAGCGATACGCGCTGCCGCTTCATACCGATCTGGAACATAATGCGCACCTGGTAAATGGGCTGTAATCACATCAGCTTCAGCCCCCGCCGACGGTTCTTCCCGTGCGGCATATACCGAGGTAACCACCACCTCGTCAGCCAATGCTAATGCCTGCGCGAATTCTTGAGCAAAAATCTGGGTCCGAGAATACAAATGCGGCTGGAACAGGACACACACTCGCCCACCCGTGGCGGCAACCTGCTCACGCGCAGTTATCAACGTTGCCCGAACCTCGGTGGGATGGTGGGCATAATCGTCAATAATCCGGCGCCCAGCTACCTCAGCACGCTGTTCAAAACGCCGACCCGTCCCACGGAAAGCCGCCAATGCCTGCGCCATCTGATGCAGCTCTTCACCCAGTTCAACACCTGCGAGCAGAGCTGCCGTGGCGTTCAATAGATTGTGATTGCCGGGGACGGATAAGTGCAGTTCTGCCGGCACCCCACGGAAAGTCACCCGCGCACGACTCGGATCGAGAATCTCAATACTGGCATGGTGCTCTAACCCAGCACCTACCCCATAAGTCCATGTACGAATTCCAGCAGCTCGCGCCTGCTGAGCCAAGGCCCACGCCCCTGGGGAATCCGCACAACAAATCAGCAAACCACCAAATTCAATGCGATGAGCAAAGTCAACAAAGGCCTGTTCAAAAGCCTCCTGCGAGCCATAGTGATCCAGATGATCTGGCTCAACATTCGTGACGATGGCAATGCGCGGAGTATAGTTCAAAAACGATCCGTCGGATTCATCAGCCTCCGCAATAAACACCGGACCGCTACCCAAGTGGGCGCCACTCAACCCGCCAGCAAGATTGCCGCCAATAGCACGCGAAGGATCTCGCCCCAGGCTCTCTAAAGCCACTGACAGCATTGCTGAGGTTGACGTCTTTCCATGCGCCCCAGCAACCGCCACAAAATCTCGATCACAGGCCGCCCGCGCGAGCGCTTGGGAACGATGGATAACCTCTAGCCCCAGTTCTCGAGCCCGCACCAGCTCCGGATTATCCTCCCTAATTGCCGAGGAAACCACAATGACGGCATCATCGGGAACATGCTCGCCTTGATGCCCGACGTACACCGTTGCCCCAGCAGCGCGCAACCGATCTAAATTGGCCGAATGTGACCGATCTGAGCCGCTGACGTGCTCGCCACGCGCACAGAGTAATTGCCCAACAACGCTCATTCCAGCGCCACCGGCACCGATCAGATGATAGATCATTGCGTCACTCCCACGAGCCGCAGGGCCATTTTGGCTAATCGCCCGGCAGCGTCCAAAGGGGAAACCCCACGGGCTTGTTCTGACATCTGCGTCAACGTACCACCGTGGAAGAGCGGCAAAATCTGCTCTCGAACGACTTGGGCAGTGAACTGTTTATTGCGAATTAGCATGGCGCCACCAGCGTTAACAACGTCTTTTGCGTTCAGCTCCTGTTCGCCATTACCGATAGGAAGTGGGACAAACACTGCTGGCAGGCCCACCGCAGAAACCTCCGCCACCATCCCGGCGCCAGCTCGGGTGATAACCAAATCGGACGCCGCATAGGCGTAATCCATATCCGTCAGATAATCCAACACCACATAGCGATCATCTGGTGCCGCACTGCGCACTAACTCATCCTTACCGCGGCCAGTGACATGAATAACCTGCACACCAGCCTGACGGATCTCGTTTGCCACCTCACATAGCACTTCATTGAGGTGCTGTGCTCCCGAGGATCCACCGGTAATGAGCAAAGTGGGCTGCTGTGGGTCTAACCCAAAACGCTGCGCAGCCTCTTTACGAATAGCCGCCCGCCCGCCAGGTCGCGTCGCCAAATGCTCAATTTCCGCCCGCAACGGTAGACCCACACACACGGTAATCCCCCGCTGAGCTCGCAACGGAGTCGAGGGGAAAGTTAAAGCCACCGTCGCCGCAAACCGAGCGCCGAGCTTATTTGCCAAACCAGGGCGCGCATTGCCTTCATGAACGATAACCGGAATACGCCGCTTACGCGCAGCTAAATACACCGGAGTTGCGGCATACCCGCCAAATCCGATCACCACATTAGCGTGATACCGATCTAGGATTTCACCGGCGGCCCGCACCGCTTGAGCCAAATGCCGTGGCATACGAAGCAGATCCGCAGAGGGACGCCGTGGCATCGGCACACGCGGGATCGTCTCCAACTGGTATCCCGCCTGCGGGACGAGATCCGTCTCTAACCCTCCAGCCGTACCCACCGCAACGATCTGCGTCTGAGGGGATAACTCGCTAATCGCATGGGCAGTAGCCAACAAAGGATTAACATGACCGGCTGTGCCACCGCCAGCTAAGACGATACTCGCACTCACGACTGCTTCCTCCTGACTAGCGTCCGTACTCCTTGAGCAAGCCTACCGCGAACTCGCCAGCTATCCTTGACACCGGGTACGCCCAGAGCGCACGCACTAACACAACCAACCATCATCAAGGTAGCGATCATCGACGATCCACCCATCGACACGAAAGGCAGAGGCACACCGAAAACCGGCAATAAACCCGTAACCACGCACATATTCGATAAGGCTTGCCCACACAGCCACAGCAATGCGCCAATAGCTAAAAGCTGAGCGTAGCGATCCTGGTGGTACATAGCGATCCGGATGAGCGCCCAGCCCAACGCTAAAAACAAGACAATGACGGTGACGACACCAAATAATCCCAGCTCTTCACCAATGACCGCGTAAATAAAATCGGTATGCGCTTCAGATAGATCACGCCATTTTTCTTTGCCTGCGCCGATTCCAACCCCCGTCAGCCCTCCCGAACCGAAAGCGAACTGCGCGTAGTCGGTCTGGGTTGGAGAATCAATATCTGGCAACGTAAACAGCCCGGAGATGAACTCCCCCACGCGCCGAATACGCGAGGGCTTGGAGAGCAGCAAAACACCAGTGGCTACACCGGCAACAAAGAGCAAGGAAAGCATGTGCCAGCCGCGCATTCCCGCCAACCAGAACATCCCAATAGCGATAAGCGCATAGATGATGGCCGTTCCCATATCTTGCCCGGCAGCAACCAGACCAACAGCAATAGTGAAACCTAAACCAGGGATGACGAGAGTTCGCAGATTCTTAATTTCCTCAAGCTGTAGGCGGGCCAGCATGTGCGCTAACCAGACGATCATTGCCAGTTTGAGGAACTCAGAAGGCTGGATGACGACAGGGCCCAGATGTAACCAGTTATTATTTCCGTTTGCGCCTTCGCCGCCTTGGAGCAGCACTCCAGCTTGCAGCAAACACCCTAAAGCCAAAAACAGATGTGCATAGCGTCGGGTGAACGTATAGGGAATCATCGCCAAAATGATCCCGAAGAAGATCCCAGCGACACTCCAAATCATTTGCCGAATCGCGATAGAAAACAGGCGCTGCGTCGGATCAGCATCCACTAACCCAATGGAAGCCGGAGCTGTTGCCGAAAACACCATGAGCACGCCCAATAACGTCAGCACTAAAGTAGATAGCAGCATGACAACGAGGGCCTGCTGGACTTTATCCCGCCGTGCCCGTTCCGTATCTTCGCGTGCCGCTCCCACCTGCGTCATCCGTTCTGAACCAATCCCTCCACCGACGCGGTAAAACGCTGCCCCCGCTCGGCATAGGAGGTGAACTGATCTAAAGAGGCACAAGCCGGAGCCAAAATGACGGTATCACCTGGCTCGGCATAACCCTGGGCTGCAGTGACCGCCTCCCCCATCGGGTCAGCGCTATCGGGGGCAATATAGGTTACTGGCACATCCAGTTGGGCAAGCGCTGCCCGCCACGGCTCTTGATCGACACCAATGACGACAACAGCCCGCAGGCGATGTGCAACTTTTGCGACAAGTTCGTCAAAGCGTGCCCCTTTGGCCTGCCCGCCAACAATCCACACCACACGATCCAAGGAGATTAGCGAGGCAAAGGCCGCATGAGCATTCGTTGCTTTTGAATCGTCAATGTAGCGCACGTCGTCAACCATGCCAACCGTCTCAATTCGATGGTGACCGATCTGGAAGGATCGCAATGCTGTGCTAATTAGTGGACTATCCACCCCTATTGTGCGCGCCAATCCGGCTGCCGCGATAGCGTCTTGGATGATATGGGCGCCCAAAGCCCCTTCTGGACTCAAATGCCGGATGTCATCGAAAGTAAACAAAACCTCGGCATTCTCAGGTGCCCCCGGAGCGTAGACGCGGTCCAATACAAGTTCTTCTACTATCCCCATCTGATATGCGGCAGGCGCACCCAGCGAAAGCCCTATGCAGCGCACGTCATCCGGCACGTGCATTGCCACCATCTGTGCAACATAGGGGTCCGAAACCGGCATCAGCACATGGTCAGCTCGCTGGAAAATACGAGCTTTTGCGGCAAGATATTCCTCTCGACTCCCATGCCATTCCAGATGGTCGTCAGCAAAGTTCAAACAAACCGCCGCATGTGCTGCCAGCGATTGCGTTGCTGCCAGTTGGAAAGACGATAACTCCACGGCAAAAGCCTGAGCAGCCTGTGCTGAGCAATCTGATACTGCGCTCACTGCCGGATTCCCGACGTTGCCAATCGCTTGTGCACGCAAACCAGCCGCATTCAGGATATGCGCCAGCATCGACACGGTAGTCGTTTTCCCATTTGTACCCGTCACGCACAACCACGGCGCATAGTTTCCGGCATCATCAACGGCTCGCAACTGCCACGCCAGTTCAATCTCTGAATACACTCGGATGCCTGCCGCGCGTAGTACCTGCCAGACTATTCCCGTCTGTTCAAAAGCCGGAGAGATGACGACCTCATCGGGTTGCCAGCACTGAATGAGCTGAACTAACTGCGCAGGATCATCATGAGAACCACAATCAAGCTGATGTTCGCTAATTGCCGCGCATTGCGAAAGTGCCTGCGAACGCCCATCCCAGGCGCTGACGATTGCTTCAGTGTGGTCCAGCAAAGCCTGAATTGCTGCTTGACCCGACAGCCCTAAACCAAGTACTGCGACTCGCTTCCCAGAAAACTGGGCTGCACCAGGAATCCGTGAATTCATTGCCGTGCCAACCATTCTGCGTAGAACAACCCCATGCCAGCCGCCGCTAAGAGAATCTCAATCAGCCAGAACCGGACAACAATTGTGACCTCTTTCCAGCCTTTAAGCTCAAAATGATGGTGGAGCGGAGCCATACGGAACACCCGTTTCCGGGTTGCTTTGAACACTCCAATTTGAATCACATCGGACATAACAACAATCACGAATAGCCCGCCGATGAGAACAGCCAAAATTTCCGTTTGGGTCAAGATCGACACACCAGCGAAAGCGCCCCCAAGGGCAAGTGATCCCGTATCCCCCATGAAGATTGCTGCCGGAGAGGTGTTATGCCATAAGAAGCCTAAACATGCGCCCACAATCGCAGCGCAGATAATGGCGACATCGCGAGGATCTCGAACGTCATAACAGCCTCGATCTGGATTCACAATTGACTGGCAAGACTGATAGGACTGCCAAATCGTCATCACAGTATATGAGCCGAAAGCGATAACTGAAGCACCGGCCGCTAAACCATCTAGGCCGTCCGTGAGATTGACCCCGTTGGACCACGCGGTGATAAGGAAATTCGACCACAGAATAAAGAGCATGACCCCGACGGTAATGCCCGCAAAAGCCAGCGACATTTTGGTGTCGCGCACAATCGAGATATGCAGTGTTCCCGGAGTCCGATATAGCTCATTGCGGAACTGCAGAGCGCCGACCGCAAAAGATACGCCCACTATCCCCTGACCAATAATTTTTGCCCACGGGGAAAGCCCCAAAGATCGTTCATTGCGCACCTTGGCAAAATCATCTAAGAAACCGACGATTCCCAAGCCGACGAATAATCCAAGCAGCAAAACACCAGAAGCATTTGGCATTCGCGCTGCGGTGATATTCGCGGTGATGTACCCGATGAGCGTAGCAAAAATAATGATGATGCCGCCCATAGTAGGAGTTCCACGTTTGACCAAATGCGTCGTCGGCCCATCTTCTCGGATGAATTGGCCATACGATCGCTTGCGCAATAACCGGATGAATAACGGCGTACCAAACAGCGAAAGAATCAGTGACGTGGCAGCCGCAACGAGGATTGAGAGCATCTCTAGCTAGCCTTCCTTACCAGCGCATCTGCAATGCGCCACACTCCTGATCCATTAGAACCTTTTAGTAAGACTACGTCATGAGGACGCAAAATCTGGTGAAGTTGCTGCGTTGCCGTATTCACCTGCACGTGATACACCTCAATACCGACCCTTCGTGCCGCTTTTTCACAGGCTTCCATACCCGAGCCGACAGTGACCAGCACGTCAATCCCCTTCTCGTGGAGGACCCGCCCTAATGCGGCGTGTTCTGCCTCCGATTCCTCCCCTAATTCCAGCATTTGACCGAGAATTGCAACTGTGCGCCGGCCAGCTCCCAGCATGGCCAGTGCGGCAATCCCAGCACGCATAGAATCTGGATTAGCGTTGTAGGAATCATCAATAATGGTGATCCCGTCACCCTCCGAAACCGCCATACGGTGCGGGCTTCCTGGCTGGCAATCAGTGAGAATCTCCGCTATCTGCCCCGGAGTCATCTGGCAGACATGCCCGACAGCCGCCGCCGCACAGGCATTCGTGACGTGATGTTCGCCCACCAGCCCTAATCGCACCGGCGCGCACCCACGTGGGGTATGTAGCTGGAACTGCGCACACCCACGATCCGTTATCTGAATATCAGTGGCATACACATCGCCTTCTGCCCCGAAAAACACCACCGGAGTATGTGCCATATCCGCCATCTGACGGACCCGCTCATCATCACGATTCAATATCACCGTGCCTTGCGGGCGAGTGCCGGTTACGAGTTCGCTCTTGGCACGAGCTACATTCTCAATTCCGCCGAATTCGCCCAGATGTGCGCGGGCAACGATTAGCACAACAGCAATATCCGGCGGGGCAATCGACGTCAAATAGTCGATATTGCCAATATGATCTGCGCCCATTTCCAGCACGACGGTCGCGGTATCCGCGCCGACCTGTAAAACAGTTAAGGGTAAGCCTAATTCGTTATTAAAAGACCCTGGGGGTGCCACAATCGGCCCCCGCCCAGCGAGCAGCAGCGCGAGGAGATCTTTCGTCGTTGTTTTCCCGACGGATCCGGTAATCGCAACGACGCGCATATTCGGATTCGCTATTCGCGCACGCACTAAATTCTCGCGAGCTAACCGCCCTAATGCGGCAATGGGATCATCAACGACGATCATGCGCTCAGGCGGCACGCCAGCATTCCGAGCGCGTTGTTCATCAGCCGTTAGCACCGCCCGCGCACCGGCAGCCAGCGCGTTCGCACCCAGATCATTACCGTTGACCCGTTCGCCAGCAATAGCTACAAAGAGCTCTCCACCAGTAACCGTGCGGCTATCTGAGGTTACCGCGCAGATCAGTTCCTGAGCGCACGGAGAAGACGGCTCGGGGATACGCCCGTTGGTATCCTGTGCCACTTCGGCAAGTGAAATAGGAATCATGATGTGCTCTCCCGTGCCTGTTGACGCTGTGCTAGACATTGGCGGGCGACCACTCGGTCATCTATTTCCACTGCCGTACCAGCGACATCCTGAATGGTCTCATGCCCACGTCCGGCAATTAAAATAGCGTCCGTATCGTCAGCATAAGCAATGGCCGCCGCGATTGCCTGTGCTCGATCAGGGATTTCCTTCCATACTGCCCCAGGCACGATTCCAGCGATCACCTCAGAGCGAATCTTTGCCGGATCCTCACCGTGCGGGTCATCATCAGTCACGATAAACATATCGGCGCACTGGGAAATAGCCTGGGCCATCATCGGGCGCTTTAATTTATCGCGATCTCCTGCCGAGCCACTGACGACGATCAACCGACCGTCCGGGCGTTGCGCACGCATTGCCGTCATTGCTTTTTCAAGTGCGTCAGTGTTATGGGCAAAATCAACGACGGTATAAGGGTGCTGCCCCACCGCTTCCATGCGCCCGGGCACTACCGGAGAGATTCCACGACGGCTAACAATATCGCGAACTAGCTGTGGATCTACTCCGCTGGTTAGCACCATAGCTAGCGCCAGAGCAGCATTCGCCTCGTTAAAGTCGCCAGCTAAATCCGTGCGGATTTCCATTGGCTCATCCACAACCGGACCCGTTAAATACGGACGCCCGTGCCGATGATGCACCTGCCATTGGGCCGCTTTCCCCGTCATAGATAAAGCCGTTATGGCATCGGGGCGTACAGCGTGGGCTTGACGGTACAGCCGTTCGCCCCACTCATCATCAATCGTCACTACTGCACGCTGGCAGTAGGAGGGCTCAAACAGCTTCGCTTTAGCCGCAAAATATTCTTCAAAGGTCTGGTGGAAATCCAAGTGATCCTGCGTCAGATTAGTAAAGCCCGCAACCGTAAAACACAACGGGCGGGTTCGCCCTTGCGCTAAAGCATGCGAGGAGACTTCCATAACGAGGTCTGTTCCCTGATGTTGCCTCAACTGAGCAAGCATCTTTTGCAGATCAACCGGCTGCGGAGTGGTCAAGGCAGCCGGCACGTCACTCCCAGCGATGCGGACGCAAACCGTCCCAATCAGCCCCGTTGTTCGCCCCAAGGCACGCAAAATATCGTCAATCATGAAGGTTGTTGTGGTTTTGCCGTTCGTCCCCGTCACTGCAAAACTATGCAAATCAGCGCTCGGATAGCCCAAGACGATGGCGGCAATCTCCCCTGCCCGTTGGGGTACCCGATCCACAATCACCCGCGGAATATCCGCCGGAATCATCAATGCGCCGGCTGGATCTGTGCAGATGGCCACTGCACCGGATTGCCAGGCTGCCTGCGCAAATGTGGCAGCATGGACTCGCGCCCCTGGCCCAGCAATGAACAGATCTCCGGCAGTGATCGTCCGATTATCGGCACTCACACCACGAATAACGGCATCGTCGCCATAATGGCGCGTCCCCAGGTGGCGTGCCAATTCACTCAGCCGTATGCCGGAATCATATTTACTTCCCATTAGCAGCTAACTCGCTTTCCGACCACGGCAATCGCACTAGCGGGACAGTTGACGGCGGAATCTTCATCTGCCGCATGGCAAACTCTGCCGTATGGGCGAAAACTACCGCTGCCGTATCGCCACCATAACCAGCACCGCGCGCGTTATAGACGATAGAAGCAAAAATAATCTTAGGATCCTCAGCGGGGATCATACCCACGAAGGTACCGGCTCGCTTCGTCAGGTTGCCGTTCGCATCCGGGACCTGCGCCGTACCTGTTTTACCGGCAACGTTATACCCCTTTACCCGCGCGAGATAGCCGGTGGAGTTAATATCCGTCACCGCCTGCATCATCTGAATCATCGTCTGTGCAGACTGCGCCGAAATCACTTGTCGGGATGGCGCCACCGGCGATGAGGAGAATTGCCCATCCACGCTTTCCACCCCATCGACAATATGAATCGGAATGAGCACTCCACCATTGGCGATAACAGAACCGATCTGCCCTAACTGCAGGGTCGTCAGATTCCAGGCTTGACCAAACATGGTCGTGTAGTGCCCGCGTGGTCCCCAGTTTTCGTATGGGTGTAAAGTACCTGCTTGCTCTCCGGGCAATTCGATTCCGGTTAGCTGCCCCAACCCAAATGCTTTCATATACTCGTAGCGTTTAGCATCTGGGATGCGATCACCAATTTGCACTAGACCAGAGTTGTACGAATAGGCCAAGATACCGGCTACCGTCAGGCGTTCTGCCGGATGGGGGTTATTATCCGAAATGACCTCACCATTAGGCATTTGGATCGGCGTGGTCGATAGGAAAACATCACGCGGGGTCACAGCACCTTCATTAATAGCCGACGAGAACGTGATGAGTTTTCCGGTCGATCCGGGTTCGACGAGGGCGGAAACTGCCCGAGAATTCCAATTCGACGGATCGGTTGCCGCAAGATTGGACGGATCTGGCGAATTAGAATCAGCTAAGGCCAAAATACGGCCGGTGCCGCGCTCGATAACGATTGAGGTTCCCCATTCTGCTCCTTGAGCACTGACCACACCATCCAGCGCATCTTGGGCTGCGCGCTGCAAATCGCGATCAATGGTCAAGTGAACGGTTCCACCGTCTACCGCCGGAGTTTCATGCCGTTCGGCTTGTGGGAATACCGTGCCACTAGGGCCAACTTCAACTTGAAGCTCACCTTCCTGGCCAGCTAATACTTCGTTGTAGCTCTGCTCAATACCGGCTCGACCCGAGATCGTATTAGATTCTGCGGTCTGGCCCAAATATCCCAAAATTGTGCCTGCGGTCGTCCCGTTGGGGTACTGGCGTTGCATGAAGCGCTCTGGATAGATTCCTCGTATTCCCAGGGCATTGACTTCTCGCCATTCATCGGGGGAAATATCCGAGGCAACCAGCTCCCAACGGGACGCCTCGCTCTTGACTAAGAGTTTCCCGCCCAATTCGGCTTGATCGATATGCAGTAATGGGGCAAGTTTTTTTGCTGCTGCCGCCGCACCAGCACCATCGACTTTCCCGTCATCGTCATACGAGACGTAATCTGCAATCTCGGTTTGATCTGCCCGCACGTTATAGCGCTCGATAGAGGTCGCGAGAATCGCTCCGTTTGCATCGACGATGTCTCCCCGCTTGGCTTCCAGCGGATAGGTGCGGGAACGGAATTCCTGAGCTGTCTGCGCTAGGGTATCTGCCTGCACAACCTGGAGGTAGAACAGACGCCCACCCAGAACCATCGCAACGACGAGGAGCACGACGAATAACGGCCGCAATCGACGGCGGGTTATCATCCGCGCGGCGCGGTCAGCGCCCAGCCCCTTCCCCAGGCCACGACGATAACTCTCGATAAGGATTGCTCCTACCGAGCGGTCAGTGTCAGCCATACGGATCCTTAGTTGTTCGATGCTGGCGCGGGAGCAGTAATCACCCCGGTTTCGAGGTCAATATGCAAAGCTGCACCAGCCGGAACAAGACCCAACTGCTGCGCCTTTGCTTTGAGGACGGCCGGCGTCGAAACGGTGATCGCTTCTTTCTCCAGCGTTGCTTCCCGAGCAGAAACTTCATTGAGTTCCACATTAATGTTCTTTAGATCGTATGCACCCTGCACCATGCGCGTGTTGAGGTGAAATGCGACGCCTAATGAGCCGAGAAAGAGCACCAAGCACAGCAACACAGTTCCGAAGAAACCGCGCGCTGGAGCGGGGGCTGGCACAACGCGCAGCCCAGGCATTTCGATGACTGGACGTGAGGCGGGAACTGCCCATCCGGGTTTGTGTTGTGCTGCGATGCTCATGAGACACCTCGATAGTTATCCGGATCATAGAGATGATCGGGGGTGGAAGCGATGCGTTCAACCGCCCGAACCCGCACAGAAGCGCTACGCGGATTGGCAGCGATCTCTGCCGCGTCTGCTTTTAACGCACCGCGATGTACGGCGCGTAAGAATGGTTTATGGGAGTCGAGCTCGACAGGTAATCCCTTCGGAGTCGAGGACGTCATCCCCTGTGTGAAGGCATCTTTGACAATGCGATCTTCAAGCGAGTGGTAGGACTCAACGAGCACCCTGCCACCGATGTGAACAGACTCAATGGCCCGCCAAATGGCTGCGGATAGCACATCCAGCTCTGAGTTCACCGCAATGCGTAACGCCTGGAAGGTTCGCTTCGCCGGATGCCCACCAGAGCGACGCGCTGGTGCCGGCATCGCCTGATCGATAATAGAAACAAGCTGACCAGTACGGGTGATTGGCTCATTCTCGCGGTATCGGAGGATCTGTGCCGCAATTCGTGAGGCACATTTTTCTTCTCCGTAGCTACGCAAGATGTGCGTCAGCTCGCCATGCGAAACCTTAGCTAACAGCTCAGCAGCCGATTGCCCCTGAGTAAGATCCATCCGCATATCCAGTGGAGCGTCATGCGCATACGAAAAGCCACGCTCAGCATCGTCAAGTTGAAGTGAGGAGACGCCTAAATCCATGAATACTGCATCAACGTATCCGTCGCGGCCGTAGTGCGCAGCAACCCGATCCACCTCGTCGTACGTGGCGTGCACTGCATGAAAACGCTGCCCGAAGGGTGCGAGCCGCTCGCTAGCTAGGCAGATAGCTTGTGAATCCCGATCAATACCGATGACCTGCAATGCGGGAAACTCCGTCAGGAAAGCCTCCGCATGCCCACCCATACCCAGTGTGCAGTCGATTAACACAGGGTTCTCACCGCTGAGAGCTGGACGCAATATATCAATACAGACTCGGGCGAGGACCGGAGTGTGTAAGGCATTATGAGCTGCGGTACGCACCGATCCTCCTTTCTGTATCAATCGTGGGTGTTATTGGTCCTCCACCGTTGCCCTGAAGTTGGGGAATTACCGCAGGACATCGGTAGAAGGCCAATCACACCCCGTGCGTTAAAAAACTCCGGGGATGAGTTCGTCTTCGCGGTCAGCGAATTCGGACTCATTGGACTGTAGGTAGTCATTCCATGCCGTCAAATCCCACACTTCGATATGAGATCCTGATCCGATAACCGCGAGATCTCGCTCTAGCCCGGCGTATTCGCGCAGGGCGACGGGAATAGTGATTCGCCCTTGCTTATCGGGGATTTGATCATTAGCTCCAGACAGGAACACGCGAGTGTATGTACGCGCTTCCTTGGAGGTCATAGGAGCGTGCTGAAGCCGAGCCACAATGTCTTCGAACTGTGCCATCGGAAAGACGTAAAGGCAGTGCTCTTGCCCTCGCGTCATCACCAATCCACTTTGAAGCTGATCGCGATATTTGGCAGGGAGGATCAGACGCCCCTTATCGTCCAAACGCGGTTCGTATGTACCAAGGAACAATCTGACACCCCCTTTCTTCAGCGTTAACCCCACTTTACTCCACTTTGCTCCATAATCAAGCGCAAAACACAGTTTCTCCCTCTAAATTTCCGCTAAATATCAAGGGAAAATACGGTGGAGTAAAAATCACACCTTGTGCCAATCTTTTTTTCACAACACTGCATACAGCTTCATACGCCCACCGCCTGACAATCTGAGGAAAAGGCGCCAGATTAGGGAAAACTCGCGGGCCTGCGCCATCCCAATCAGAGTATCCACACGCAGTGGAGCAAAGTGGAGGTCAATAAAAAAACAAGCAATCCCGTAACGACCAGATCTCAGCCACTAACGAACTAGCAGCTAGGCGCCTTAGATAACCACACCGAGACGGGCAGCAGCACAGCATATCTGTATCAACAGGCTCCTCGCCTGCCGTATAGACGAGAGGCATACGAGAGGAGACGTCAGAACTCGAACGCAGTAATATATGTGGAAATAAAATGAAACGAGCACGTATTGTGCCCGTTTCTCACGATATTCAATTACCTCAGCTCAATTATCCGGCTGTAACAATCTAACTAGTGGTCCACTGACCACCCGAACCATTAAGCTGCCAATCTATCTACATATTTACTGTTAGCCTCCGCAAAAACAGCGTTCCCTTTTATTACGCCCTTTCAGCCACACCTACCCAAGGCTGTATAGCAGTAAGGACATAGGCGAACATTCATCGGCTGAGGTTTTACTGCTGCTGACGCTTACGCCACTCCTCCATCTGCTTTTCCATAAAGCTCAGCGTCGAACGTTGCCGCTGCTCGCGCGCCACTGCTGGCACCCGCTTTGCCCCGCACGATAAATACCACATTCCAGCAAAGACGACGAAGAAGCCCAGCACGCCGACAATCACGCTCTCAATGGACACCCCGCCTAATACAATCAGCAGACCAACCACCGAAATAATCAGCCCTAAAACGAGATGCTTAGGAGAAAACGCCATCTGGGTCGCCCCAGTAGATTCCTTCGTCGGCGCTAAAGAATCAGCAAGAGACGGATCATCATCCTTTAACTGTGCCTCTAGCTGCTCTAGCATCTTGCGTTCGTAATCAGATAGCGCCATCTGTGCCTCTCCCCAATCGATGTACTGCTAGGATACCCCATCGAATCGGCAAGGGCAGGTTTCCTTATGCTCCACGCCTAACCGCATACCTTTCCGCACACCTATTTTCCTTACCTGACTACCGCAATCCCTAGATTTACCGTTCAGGCACGGCCTAACACATCTTTGATATTCGGCAACAATAAAGACGCATCGCGCCGCGACTGCAATGCATCGCCCAAGACAGCAAAAGCTATATGTTGCCAGCAGAGCGCGGTCACCGTCAGCTCTTATTGCTGCATATAGCCGGTATCGCGGTTAGTTATTGCCATACCCTTTAGGATTCCATACACCAACATACGCACCGACGAATCCTATGCTTTCATACCAGTGCCGAAGCAGAAAGGAGCACCACCATCCGCGATCCGCACCGAGTATCCCGCAGGTTTCAGCCGCACTCCAACCGTCTATTCTTTATTATTCTCTAACGGCTGTTCCCCAACCAAGGATCCTGGCGTCAACATACGATCACCAAATTTCGAACGGATCGAATCCATTACCCACTCCGCTTTCGCCTGACGCTCATCCGTATCCAACATGAGCTGCACCCCGCGATGCGGATCAGCAAAATTCTCCGCCTTCACCCCCAGTAAACGAATCCCCGGCTGGCGAATATCTACCTCGTAAAACAAGGCACGTGCCGCATGAAAAATATCCATTGCCAAATCCGTTGGACTCGCTAGCGTTACCGATCGAGTAATCGTGGAAAAATCATCTGCGAAACGTACCTTAATCCCAACAGTCCAAGCCGTCAGCGATTCATGACGAAGCCGAGCCGCTACATTATGTGCCTGCGCAAGAAGCTCCCGCAGTGCTTGCGCACCGTCGATCGGATCGAAAAAAGTCTGTTCTCGGCTGATGGATTTCGCTACACGTTGCGGCGTGACCACTCGAGGATCACGGCCCATCGCGAGCGCAAATAATTGCGTTCCCAGCGCTTCACCTAACAAATGGCGTAGCGCATCGGGACCGAAGGCCACCAAGTCAGCTACCGTGATGATCCCCCGCTGCTCAAGTTTGCGACGGGTTTTCTCGCCCACCCCCCACAAGGAGCCAACCTGGAGCGAGTGCAGAAAATCTTGGGTGCGCTGCACCGGAATCAACAACATCCCATCAGGTTTGGCATGAGCCGAGGCAATCTTTGCCACATGTTTCGTTGCCGCAATGCCGATAGAAGCAGGAACTCCCTCCTGCTGGCGAATACGTCGGCGAATATCTTGAGCAATCTGCGTGGGAGATCCGAACATTTTTCGTGCGCCGGATACGTCAAGGAAAGCTTCATCCACGGAAAGCTGTTCAACAAGCGGAGTGATCGAATCAAAGATCGCCATAATTCGTTTCGACACCGCACGGTAACGCTCTGCACGCACTGGCAGGATCACAAGCTGAGGGCACAGCCGTTTCGCCTGCGCAACCGGCATAGCCGAATTAACGCCAAACTGTCGCGCCTCATAGGAAGCCGCAGAAATTACCCCGCGTTCCCGGCCGCCCACTGCAACCGGTCGACCCCGCAATTCGGGCTTATCAAGCAACTCTACGGAGACGAAAAAGGCATCCATATCCACATGCAGGATCGGAGTGCCTGAATCATCGGCGCCCCAATCGCGTTTCGCGCCTGATGTGCGCGGCGCACGTGACATTACCTCGTCCTCCCTGAATCCGCACGTTCTGCTTCATCCGCTCTGTGTTTCCTCTTCCTTTAGACTACCGCTATGGCTCGCAAACACCAGACTCACTCTCCAGAAAAAACATTGCCGACGCATACTCGCACAGCAATGTCCGACGTCACCCTAAACTCTTGCGGAGATTTAGTCACTATGTATATTGATGGCGCGGAATCCTCAGCTCTCGATCTGAGCGATCCAACCCACCTGGAATTTGAATACATGCAACATATTTTGTGTGCCGTATCTGCCGTCCTACCGGAGGTTTCTCCCTTACGCGCCTTGCATTTAGGAGCTGCTGGCTGTGCATTAGCGCGCGCTATTGATGCGATGTGGCAGGCGAGGCAACTCGCTATCGAAATTGATCCGGAATTAGCTCAACAGGTACGCCAATGGTTCGACCTTCCGCCCGCGCCACGACTGCGAATCCGCGCTCAGGATGCCCGCATAACCCTGGATACTAATAGCGGTTCGTGGCACGTCATCATCCGCGATACCTTCCACAACGGGCAGGTTCCACAGCATTTGCGCACCATACAGGCCCACGCTCATGCGGCCCGACTGTTAACAGAAGATGGCGTATATTGCGTCAACATCGCTGACCGTAACGAACACAACGGCATCGCACCTGCCCTACCAGAGATTCGGGCAATCGGCGAGGTTTTTCCACATCTTTTGGCAATAGCAGACCCAGCAATTCTCAAGAACCGACGGCATGGCAACCTCGTTGTTATTGCAGCGCATCGCCCATTGCCACATGACGCTATTCAAACTGCTATCCGGCGCTGCCCGTTACCCGCGCGTATCCTCAAGGACGCAGAGCTACGACGTCGAGCAGAACATTGCGAGCTCCTCACCGACCAGGCAATAGGCTGGCCTTTTCCCAGCGCTCAGTAAGGAATCTTCACACATCCCCGACGCACAGCCTGCGCCTGTCTCATCCGTGCTCCTCCTCGTCGCGTTCTTCCGCTCATCCTTCACGCCGCCAAGGTTGTGCTTTCTCGAATAATCGCACCCCACCTAAAACAGGTAGCCTCAACAGATTTCCGCACTGGCACAACACCGGCAGGGATTTCCCTCTTTCCCCCCCCCTGAAACCGCTTGGCACTGACGCATAACGCCTCAGGCCCAGCACCGCGCTGGCAACCAGCCCGAGGATCAGTCGCGTTATTTCACAGAGCCGCACATTCATACCACGCACCGAAGATACAGCGCGGGCAATCCGACCCCGCCAGTTAACTCCCTACTCTGGCTGCTCCTCGTGCGCTGATCCCCGCACACCAGCGCGTTGCATGAACGCAAAATAACGCCGAGTACGCTCCTGGAATCGATCCTCATATCGGGCGATAACCTCACGCAAGGGCGGCACAACAATGCCGCTTTCTTGCTGGCGACGCCGAGTCCTGCGGCGCGCACAATCAATTCCCACCATACCGATCAGCCATACGATCAACTGGACGGACATCGCCACTCGGAAATCACGAGGCTGCAGTGGCGCTCCTGCCGATGACCAATCCAACAGCACCCCGATTAAACCGGCAACAATCAGCCCAGCAATGAAACCGCCCATATTAGCCAGCCCATTAGCAATCCCCATTCGCTCAGCCGGCACTGCAGTACGCACAAAGTCAAAGCTGATTGATGATCCAACCCCAGACATGGCGAGCACGATGAGGAATCCAACCGTAATCCAGGTCGGAGTTGGGGCGGGCAGAAGGAGAACCGTCGTCCACGCTGCCAACATCATTAACGCAATGCCATTGACTAGCCACACCCGTCGTAAATAATGTTTCGCCGTTAAATGCCCAATAACCGGACCAAGGATCACAACAGCAACACTGACGATCACCAACATAGCTGCCGCTTGGGACTGAGAGTAGCCATCATATATCTGTAAGAACGGCACTCCCCACAACAGAATGAAAACCGTGTTAGGAAAATTGCACGTCCAATGGCTCCAAAAACCTAACCAGGCAGCCGGCTCACGGAGAGTTTGGCGGAATGGAGCATGCGCGCGTGAGACAACCGCGGCTGACAGTTGCCGCGCAATCACCGCGTCATCATCAGGAAGATTCGTGTATTTCCACTGCCGAGGGGTATCTCGGATGATGGCCACCCCTAAGATAGCAACCACCACACCTAAGAAAGCCAAGGCCACAAAGGCCGGATTCCATCCCATATTGGTCAAAATCAATGCGAAAGGCACAGCCGAAATAAGCTGCCCACCTGCCCCGACAATCCCCGTCAACTGGGTCATCAGTGGGGCACGTCGAGGCGGAAACCAGGAAACAATCAGGCGAATAACCGCAGTGAAAGCCGTGGCGTCTCCTACCCCGATAAGTACCCGAACCGCCAGCGCTAAGCCAAGAGATTCAGTGACCGCCATGCCTATCTGACCGATGGCCACAATTAATGCCCCACCACTGAGCAGCACCCGCGCACCAAAACGATCCAGCAGCATACCTACCGGAATCTGCGCAAGGGCATAAACCCCGATCTGCACAACCGTAAAAAGTGACAGTGTTGAGGCGGTAATCCCAAAGCGATCAATAGCGGTCAGACCCGCTACACCAAAAGAAGTGCGCCCAGCAACGGCAACTGCATATATTGCTACCGCCGCAAGCCATACCAGCAGAGCCACTTTGTGGCGGCGAATCATTGTTCCTCGCTCTGCGTATTCGACCCGTCTTCGGCGATGTAGTGGTGGCGTCCACGACGCAAGCGCACGCCATCGCGTCGGCGCTCCCCAGCTAGATCGTGCGCGGATTTCCCGCTATTGGTTGCTTCACTTAGGTTCTCTACCAACTCATCTGATACGTCATCTGGTTTTGCTACCGACCCAATATTTTCCGCATCAATATCTGCAATATGCTCAAGCGGGTCTTTATCGTAAGTCGCGAGAAATAGCTCGGCCGCCTGACCAATTTCTTCTGCACTGGGAACTTCGCAGGTAATCTCATCGTTGCGGGCAAATTGTTCGCCACGCTCGTCATATTCTCGTTCTAAATGGTGGACGAACTCCTGGAAAGCGCTCGCTCCTGCCGTCTGCTCCTCCAATGCGTCGCGCTGGAGTAATTCCAGACGCTCCATATCTCCCACTGGTAACGTCGGCCCACCAAGCTGGGCTAACATCCGAATTCCCGCAAGAGCACCGGCAAAATACACATTCGATGCAGTATTGAAATACATCGGGACTCGCACTCGGATATTGGTTACATCAATACCCGCTTTCTGAGCTAGCAACTCGAAGAAATCACACACCCCCGCCGGATGCACAATCTCGCCTTCAAATAACGGGGCTTGTGGATTTGGCTTCGTAGAGCGAATCACCATATCGACTGGTCGCGTATGGGGAACAGCCGCAGGAATACAGGCAACAGTGAACACTCGCTGGACGCCAAATAACGCGATGATACGTAAAAATTCCTGCGCAACTTGCATCCATTTGAAATGCGGCTCATGACCGGCCAAATATAGGAAAGGAACCCCGTTGACGTCCGTGGCCAAGGTTAAATTCATACGTGGAATGGAGATCCCCGCTATCGCACCATCAACTACCTGTAAAGTCGGTAAATCCGCCCGATAGTCGTAGAGCATATCCGAGTTTGCTTCCCCAATTTCCTGGCTCGATAACGTCTGGCAGATAGAATGGACCGCACCACAGATCTCACCGGCATCTCGCCCCAGATCAATCATGTTGATAACGAGGGTATCGACATGCAATCCTTGAGCGATTTCATCAATAGAAAAGATCTCGAAATCCACTATTGCCCTCCAGACGTCTCCTATATAGCCAATCATAGTTTCCGAATCGGGTTAAGCGGTGTCCACGTTATCCGTCTCACCCCGTTGTGACCTGCATGTTTACTGCGGCTAGGCGGCGTGAGCTTTCTGACGTATTGCTCGCTCGGATTAAGGGATGCATCGAGCCTCGAAATCGGGAATAATTGACTGCCGTATTCGCGACAGGGAGGCTAAACTCGGTGACTTCACCCGACCGCCAGAAAGCACAGACATCGGCACACACATCCTCGGCAGACGAGCACGCCGCACAACGCGCACTGGCCGAGGAACAACACTTCGTCGATCAGGCATATCGCGCTTTTGACCGTCAATACCAGTATTATCTCGATCGGCTTTCTGAAGTGCGGGCGCAAACAGGTCATGAATCACCTGGCGCACGCTCCGAACGCGACTCCTTCGCAACCCACTACGAAGACAACCTCATCCGACTGCGTAACTTAGAAAATCGCCTTGTCCTTGGGCGTCTCGACATGCATGAGGATACTGTTTTCCATATTGGGCGAATGGCTCTGCGCGATGAGGAACACAATATTTTACTGACGGATTGGCGCGCACCCCAATCCCAGCCGTTCTACCAAGCGACCGCCGCGCAACCTGGTCAGGTGCGGCGCCGCCGTCACATCCAGACTCGCTTTCGCACTGTTACTGCAGTGGAAGATGAATTACTTGAAAATGCTTCGGCTGACGATGACGGGCTAAATCTCACGGGCGAAGGCGCGCTAATGGCCGCTATGAATTCGGCCCGCGACGGAAAAATGGGTGATATCGTCGCCACAATTCAAGGGGAACAAGACCGCATTATTCGCGCCCCCGCCAAGGGTGTTCTTGTGGTGCAAGGTGGGCCAGGAACCGGAAAGACCGCCGTTGCCCTTCACCGCGCCGCTTATCTGCTATACACCCATCGCGATCGGTTAGCGCACTCTGGCGTGCTTATTATTGGGCCCTCTACCGTATTCTTGCGCTATATTGACCAAGTCCTCCCCTCGCTCGGCGAATCTGATGTCGTATCGACAACGCTCGAACAGCTCGTCCCTAACGTGGAGGTCACGGGCACGGACGATGCTCGCGTCACGGAAATTAAAGGGCGACTCATCTGGTCAACAATTGCCAAACGCACAGTGCGCCAGATCCTACAAAAACCGCTTGATAGCGCTGTATCCATGCGGATTAACGGCATTAACGTCATGCTCACTCCGGATATGGTTGACGAAGCTCAACGCAAGGCCCGACGCAGCCACAAGCCGCACAACGAAGCTCGGGATATATATGCCACCATGTTGGTCCAGCAACTTGCCACCCAGTTAGCCGACGCTCACGGTCGCAGCGTCGAAGAAAATGATTGGCTGAGCAATGATGTGGCACAAAGTATTGACGCCCGACGCGAGATTAATCTGCGTTGGCTGCCCTCCTCGGCAACAACCATTCTTGCTCGGCTCTACGCCAAACCTCATCTGCTAGCTCGCGTTGCCCCGGAACTGAGCCAGGCGGAACGCGACGCCTTATATCGTCCGTTAGATGCCCCCATGACCCGTGCCGATGTGGCTATTATCGACGAGTTTGAAGAACTGCTTGGCCCACTGCTGAGCAACGCTCAACGTCAGGCTCATGCCCGAGAAGAAGCTGAAGATCACGCCCTGAACGAGTATGTCTCACAGACGATGTCTGCCATGAATCTGGGAGGCGGAATCGTCAGCGCCCAACAGATGGCCCAACGCCTGCACGGCAACCGTTCTGATAGCACGCTTGCCGAGCGAGCCGCGAGTGATCGCCAGTGGACGTACGGGCATGTTGTTGTCGATGAGGCTCAGGAGTTAACTCCCCTGCAGTGGCGGATGATTGCCCGACGGAATCCGGCTATTTCTATGACAATCGTCGGCGATGTGGACCAGCGAACAGTTGGTGCTCCGGAGGGAGGCTGGCAGGAAGCCCTGGCCGATATTGCCCCCCACTGCCATATTGAACCGTTGACGATCTCATATCGGACTCCTGCCCGCGTACTGGAACGTGCCCAACAGGTTATGGAGCACGCTGGATTTCCTGTTCGACCTATACAACCGGCCCGCGATCTACCACACAGCTATCGCGTTCATGGTGGCGGCGTGGAGCTTTTGTGCGATCTCGTGCAGAATGCTGTGCGCGATCTGGATAACGAATACGGCGCTGACCGTGGATCCATCGGCATTATCGTCCCCGAGAATCGCACTGACGAGGTGGCACATTCCCTCCAGAGCAGTGCACATCTCAACAACTGGACGCTTAACTGCGGAGGTACGGACCTCTACGCGAGAATACATATTGTCACCCCACGGATGTCGAAAGGCTTGGAGTATGACATCGTCATTCTTGTCGAGCCGGCCGAGATCCTTGCCGATGGTCCGGGTGATCTCTATGTCGCGATGACTCGTCCTACTCGACGCCTTGACGTCATCTCGACAGGCGATCTACCGGCTGGCTTCACTCCTTAATCTCACCACTGGCTCCAATCACTGAGGAAGGCAAAGGCATGACCCGAATTCTTCTCCTGGAAAATCCCCACGACATCGCCGATTCCTCATTTAGCCGGTACGGAATTGAGGTTGACCGGATCGCCGGATCCCTCAACGAAGATGACCTTATTGCCCGACTCGCTGGTTACGATATGGTCGGCATCCGTTCAAAGACACGCATCTCTCGTCGGGTGATTGAATCCTGCCCAGATCTCGTGGCCATTGGTGCTTTTTGCATCGGAACCAACCAGATTGATCTAGAGGCCGCCTGCGATCATGGCGTCGCAGTATTTAATGCGCCGTATTCCAATACTCGCTCAGTTGTAGAGATGGCTCTGAGTGAAATGATTGCCTTAATACGTAATATTCCCGCCCAAAATCATGCTCTCCACAATGGGATATGGAATAAGACTGCTGCCGGCTCTCACGAAGTCCGAGGAAAGACGCTCGGCATTATCGGCTATGGTTCAATTGGTTCACAGCTATCTGTGCTTGCCGAAGCAGTGGGAATGAACGTCATTTTTTACGATCATGCCGAACGCCTTGCGTTAGGAAATGCCCGTCGCGTAAACACATTAACAGAGCTGTTGAGCACTGCTGATGCCGTGTCTGTGCATATCGACGGACGCCCAGAAAATACGGGATTTTTTGATGCAGAAAAATTCGCTTTGCTTAAACCAGGGGCAATCGTATTGAATCTTGCACGGGGTCACGTGATGGATCTTGATGCGCTACGCGAAAAACTCCTGGATGGCTCGGTGGCCGGCGCAGCAGTTGATGTTTTTCCAGCGGAGCCGTCTGGCAATGGTGAGGCTTTTTCGTGCCCGCTTAGCGACTTGCCAAACGTCATCCTCACTCCGCATATTGGTGGTTCTACATTGGAAGCCCAGGAATCAATAGGCCAATTTGTTTCTCATAAGCTCCTTGATTACTGGCGAAAAGGCTCCACAGATATGTCGGTGAACATTCCAAATATTGCCAGTGCCCCTACCGCGCAATCCAGCCATAGGGTCGCTTGGGTACATTGGAACACTCCTGGCGCTCTAGCGGATGTCAATAAATTATTTGCTGACGAGAACGTCAACATTACCTACCAGTCACTTGCCACACTTGGCGAATATGGATACATGGTGACGGATACTGACAGCGAGATTCCACCTCATATTTTGGAACGTCTCAGCCAGGCAAAAGCCCATATTCGTCTGCGACTTCTATGCCGTCCATAAACTGGCACGTTTTGTTGGCTTACTGCACTGCTTGCGAAGCGAGCAATGTTATATCAATGTGCTGGTAACGTAATGTGGCTGTACGACATGCAACGCGGTCGGATATTGCTTTTCGGGATGAGGCTGGCAGCGCATTGTAACCGTAGCGGCAGGTCAGCAGCCTAATATTTTCTCTCTTACCATGCCGGCACATCAAGGTGCCGATATGCCGATATGCCGATATGCCGATATGCCGATATGCCGATATGCCGATATGCCGATATGCCGATATGCCGATATGCCAGGGTATCCCATACAGGCGCTTCCCATACAGACATGCCTCCTTTCCTTCTCCTTTCCTTTTCCTTCTCTCCCCCTCCCACTTTCCTCCTCTTCACGCTTTCTCGCTCTTTTTCTTTCCCTATTCCTCTTCCCCTCCGAAAGCAGCACAACCTACTACCTCCCCTCCTGCACATCACGACATTGCAGGTATCACAAAAACTATTTCTCACGAAATCTGGGAACGAAGCGGGATTTTCACACCTCATGGCATAGCCCTACACCAGAAACCCCTGCCCCGTGACTCAGTAGCAGAGCAAGCAGGTCACGCCCATAGCTAACCTGTCTTCAGGGCGTGCACGCCGGTTCGCAGTGCATTAGGCTACGGAATAGTAACTAGAAATGTTAGCTACTGATTTGAGAAGGACATCTCATGGACCATATGGAGCGCGCACACTCGCACTACAGCGAAGGCGTCCCCACGCATATTAATCCTGTTACTGAGCCAATTGGCGAGCTTTTGTTATCTGCGGTCCGTGATTTTCCGCAGCGATGCGCCATTGATTTCTTGGCCCGCGAATACACGTATGCCGAAATCTTGGATGAAGTTCAGCGAGCAGCTCAAGTTCTTGCGATGTGCGGGGTCCGAAAAGGCGATGTCATCTCCCTTATCTTGCCTAATTGCCCGCAGCATTACGTGGCTTTCTATGCGGCAATGATGCTTGGCGTAACTGTGGCAGAGCATAATCCCTTGGCACCGCAATCCCAGATTGACGCTCAGATCGAGCGAATTGGATCGCGCGTTGTTATCGGCTGGGAGCAAACTATCGAAAAGCTGATTATTGACAACAACTTCAAGGGGCGCACGTATCTCGCTGTCAATCTCACTAAGGCACTGCCAAAGAAGTCGCAATTCCTTCTTAAGCTCCCGATTAAGGCTGCACGGGTTCAACGTCGTAAACTGCGTGGCGAGGTTCCTCCTGGTGTCCATTCATGGGATAACCAGGTTAAACACAATGCACCTTATCAGTTCACCGACGAGGACACTCCTGCCATCACAGATACTGCCGTTTTGCTCATGACGGGTGGAACCACCGGCACTCCAAAAGCTGTGGAACTATCCCACCGAGCTTTGCTTTCTAATACCGAGCAAAGCCGCCTATGGCTGAATGCATATAAACGCGGCGAAGAAACTGTCGGCGCTGTTTTGCCGTTCTTCCACGCTTTCGGTTTGCAGTTGTCGATGCTGGTGTGTGTATCTATGGCCGCTACTCAGGTCATGACTCCTAGTTTCGATGTGGATATTCTTTTTGCTGCACATAAGCGTCATCCCATCACGTTCTTCGGCGGCGTGCCTCCTATGTTCAAACGGATGCTTGACGCGATTGATAAGGGCGCAACCGCTGATTTATCAACGATTCGTTATTCGGTGTGTGGAGCGATGCCTCTTGATCCCGAATTGGCTCGGCGCTGGGAGGAACACTCGGGCTACATTATTGAGGGCTATGGTATGACGGAGGCTGCGCCGGTGATTTGCGGATCTCCAACTAGCTCTCATCGCCGTCCGTCAACGCTGGGTATTCCTTATCCGTCAACCGAGGTCCGTGTGGTTCATCCAGATAATCCGACGGTTGATCTGCCTGATGGAGAAATCGGTGAGATTATTGTGCGCGGCCCGCAGGTTTTCTCCGGGTATTACAAGGATTCAAAAGAAACCGCAACAACATTAGTTGATGGCTGGTTGCATACCGGCGATCTAGGCATGTGGGATGACGGTTTCCTGGTTATGGCTGACCGGCGCAAAGAGATGATTATTAATTCTGGGTTTAACGTCTATCCTTCTGAGGTTGAGTCTGCGGTACGCGATATGCCTGGCGTTGTTGACGTTGCCGTGGTGGGTATGCCTACTGATTCTTTCTCTGAATCAGTTGTTGCCGCCTTGGTGCTAGAGCCCGGAGCAAATGTTGATCTGGAAGCTGTGCGGCGGTGGACTGAAGACAAATTGGCGCATTATGCAATGCCAAAATCTATCGCTATCCTCGATGACCTTCCTCGTTCTCAACTGGGCAAGGTGATGCGTAAAAACGTCAAGGAAAAGCTGGCGACGCTGGAACTTGTTGCTGGTCAGTGGCGAGAGAAAGTCAGCGAGGCGTCATCTAAGGCAGCTCAACATATTGATGGATATGTCAGCACTGTTATGGATCGTGCTGCTGCGGCTCGATCAACTATCACCTCGTTGACGACGCATCACTCGAACCCTGATGAGTCTTCAGATGAGAGTGCTGGTAACAAGGAAGATTCTGAGCTCTCGCAAGAGGGTTCTTCGCCTTCTGATACAAACTGAGCGCTTATATATCTGTAGTTGGTTGTGGTGGATCTGGATAACTGGCAAGTATATCCAGATCCACCACAACCAACCAATCGTCTCTCTCCTACTTACTGTCGAGCTTTTTAACCGACTATCGTAAATGCTCTGCATCGGAGAAAGTTCTGTTTGCTTCTCTCCCCCCCCCTTCGGCGCACCATTCCAAAGCCACGCCGAAGGGAGTACTGACGAGAGCGCTATCATCAACCAAAAATTCCTCGCGCACGTGATAACGCTTCATTGATGCGCCGTAAAACAAGATCGCGCATATACGGGGTGCCATATTTTAGTAGTGCCATCTCTCCATTTAGGAGTTCTACCGAGTAGGAACATCTGGTTTTCAGTACCTAAAGTCTATTTTCCCCGATTGCCTATTGTTTAACTGTCTGACTCCGCAGAAGATCGCAACGTATCAATCGCTGCTTGAAAATCATCTAATGAATTGAAATTCGAATACACCGAAGCAAATCGCAAATATGCCACTGTATCTAATTTACTAAGTGGCTCTAAAATTGCTAATCCAACCTCTTGGGAGTCTACCTGAGCCGCACCTGAACCCCGCAAAGTTTCTTCAACCTGCTGAGCTAAAACTGCAAGCTGATCTCCAGTCACCGGCCGCCCTTGGCAAGCCCGACCAACACCGGAAATAATCTTCTCTCGAGAGAATGGCTCAGTCGCTCCGGAACGTTTACACACCATCAGGGTTGCTTTTTCCGTCGTAGTGAAACGCCGACCACATTCAGGACATTCTCGGCGACGACGGATCATCATTCCGTCTTCCGAAGTGCGCGTGTCAACAACACGGGAATCGTCATGGTGACAAAAAGGACAGAACATGTTCATAAAATACCGCCTTGCCCGCCATGCGGCAAACAAAAATCCTCATTAGGCAAGAGCAATACATCGGATATCAGCGAAAACTTCCACACTCTAGTACGCCGGTAGGATCAACTCCTGCCCAGCAACTACCGAAGCTGACTCCAGCCCATTGAGCTGAGCAATATCCGCAACGACTTGCTCCGGAGCAACATCCGCATCAATCGAATTGGCAATCGACCATAAACTCTCCCCCGATCCAACAGTCACCATTTCACCCGCTGAGATTCCGGGAGACACCAGATTGAATAACATCATGCCAACCAGCACGCCAAGCATAAGGACCGCTGCACATAACGCACTAAAACTTAACGCCCGAACTCGAGCCGATGAACAGCGCAAAGTGGCGCGCGAGGCGGCATCCTTACGTGGAGCCATTAGATAATTCTCTATTTGGTGCCCACGCCTATTATGTATCGCCGATGTAGATTCTGCCGCCGCTCCAGCATTTAGTAAAGCTTTATTACCCCGAGGAGCATAATGCGCAGCGCTTTTTCTACGAGACACCTCCACAAATTCAATGCGAGCTGACCGAGAATCATCATCCACCGCGTGCTGCTGTTGTGCCCAATCAATATCCAAGGAACTCGGAGCAGGAACGACTGATAGTAATACAGCCCGATGCGCATTCGAGCATGCTGAATGAATCGGAGCAGATTTTGCCGCGAAAGCTTCTCCGGCATCACCATTCTTTCCAGCTGCTACTGACACTGGGCGGATAATGCTAGAGCTCCGAACATTCTTGCCAGTTGCCGCACCCACAGCAGAACGTTTCCCGCGTGGCAAATAAACGTCATCAGCCTGCAGTAATGCTGACATAACAGCCTCCTCGAACACATGTTCATCGAACGTATGTTTGAATCATAGCAACCCACACTTGCAATGTCTAGAACGCGTGTTCGATGTAAATTAGAACACATGTTTGAATGCACGAATAAAATTAGCTATAATTAGAGGCGAGCAACACATAACAATATGCGGTACATGAAAGCCATATTGGTTTCCATCGCATTGAAGAGGACTAGGGAGGGAAGCCGATGCCATCGCCACATCACGCAATAACCGAGCGCCAAGCGGCCATCTTGCGCGTCATTTGCGATAAAATCTCAGCTCACGGCTATCCGCCAACCGTTCGAGAGATCGGCGATGCGATTGGATTGAAATCCCCATCCTCTGTCAAGTACCAACTCGATCTACTCCATAACGCTAATCTCATCGTGCGCGATCCGCGCCGCCCACGCACTTTAGATGTCACCGAGCTTGGTCGTACGCATGCTGGAATCACGGAACCTATTAACCATCCACGCCGATCTACTCAAACCGATCAGGTCGTATCAAATTCGGTAGCTTCTACCGCAATACCATCCTCCGAATCCATCCACGTTGCCCCTTATAAACAACCTGATAACTACCGCATCGACGACACGGAGTTCATCGTCAGCGATCCTGTTACTGTGCCAGCCGTTGGTCGTATTGCTGCCGGCGGTCCGATATTGGCAGAACAATGCGTTGATGACGTATTCACCCTCCCCCGTCAATTGACCGGCACCGGAGATCTATTCATGCTGAAAGTAGTCGGAGATTCCATGATTGACGCCGCAATATGCGACGGCGACTGGGTTGTCATCCGCAGGCAATCTGTTGCTGAGAATGGAGAGATTGTCGCAGCCATGATTGATGGCGAAGCCACCGTCAAGGCTTTTCAACGTAAAAGCGGGCACGTTTGGCTTATGCCACGCAACTCCGCTTACGCTCCTATCCCTGGCGACGAGGCAAGCATCCTCGGTAAAGTTGTCACCGTGCTTCGCGCGCTCTAAGGATCAATACTTTACCCAATCCCATTTACATGGCTCCACTAGCCAGGCTTTTACCTCCACCAAAGTCGATACCTATCCTCGGGTGGCGCCCAGGTACAAATCATTCAGTAGGATTACTACTCCCTATCCTCTTGGCCATCTTCATTATCTTGACCATCAACAATGTTCTCAGCAGAATCATTCTGGCGCGATTGCCCCGAACGCGCCAGGCGGCTGAGCTGCTCTAACACATAATCGCGATCAACAGTGCGCCACAGTTGCGGCATAGACGCAATAAGATAGCCAGCATAGCGCTTATAACGCAACCGAGAATCCAATACCGCAACCACTCCACGATCTGTTGTTCGACGTAATAACCGCCCCGCGCCTTGCGCCAACAACAGCGCCGCCTGGGGAACAGATACCGCCATAAACGCATTACGCCCCGCACGTTCTGCCGCCTCACAACGGGCTTGCGTTAGCGGTTCATTCGGACGCGGAAAAGGAATTCGATCAATAATGACAAGGCGATTCGTATCCCCTGGCACATCCACTCCCTGCCATAGTGACATCACACCAAATAGTGACGCGTGATAATCACTTTCAAACTGCTCAATAAGTGTTGATAGCTGGTCATCACCTTGACACAAGACCGGCGTATCAACCAAAGGTCGCACATAGTCAGCCGCTCGTTGAGCAGCCTCTTTCGATGTGAACAAACACAGCGCTCCGCCTTGGGAAGCCTGGATCAGATCCACGATTTCCTGCCGAAACACATCGTCATACCCTCCCTGCCCCGGCGGAGGTAAATGCGCAGCAACATAAAGTATGCCCTGACGATGCGGCGTAAAGGGCGAACCGACGTCAATGCCTTCCCACGGCCCCTGCTCTGGATAACTAAAACCCACTTTGTGGGCCATCGCATCAAAACTCCCACCCAAATGCAAGGTAGCTGAGGTCAAGATAGCCGGACGTTCTGCAAATAGCGTTCGCGCAATTCGCCCCGAGACGTCCAACGGAGCAAGATAGATAGTGCGCACCTCGCCATATTCGCCTAACCATGCCACCAACGAGCCGGACGTCACCGCCTCAGATAAACAATCCGTACAAAAGTCAGCCAATTGCATTGCCCGAACCCGCAACCGCTTCTTCTGGGCTGTTGCATCTTCAGTATTCTGCGGCATACCAGCAATATCACTCAATGCCTCTTGCACAGATCCAAGAAGTTGCGTCAAAACCTCACGCAATCCATCCGGAATCTCTGTCAGGCGCTCTACCGGCAGCGCATTAAACATTGCGTCAATATCGTCAGCAATTTCCAAGATCGAATCCGCCGAAAGGCCTGCTTGCCTGAGCAAACGTGCGAAAGAAGCAAGATCGAAATGAGATAACGAACGCGTCAATTGCGTTGTTACTCGCTCAACAAGATCATGGGCCTCGTCAATAATATACGCATCTGCTTGCGGCATAACCGGCGTTCCCGTCGTCTCAATACCAAGTAATGCATGATTAGTAACGACGAGATCCGCCTCCTGAGCAGCAGCTCGTGCCTGCATGGCAAAACAATCCGCAGCAAAAAGACAGGTCGTACCGACACATTCCTGTTTAGAAACAGAAATCTGCTGCCACACCCGATCGCCAACCCCCGGAACAAGATCGTCACGATCTCCAGTTGAGCTGCTAAGCGCCCACTGCCGAGCACGCACCACCTCTTCGCCCACTGCGCTCGCACCGAAAACACCCTCATCTCGGGAAATTAGCGAATCCTCGTCGGGCGAACCCGATTGAACTCTGCGCATACAGGCGTAGTTATTCCAGCCCTTTAACAGAGCCACCTCAACATGCTTGCCGTAACGCTGCGCGATTGCTTGCACAACCGCCGGCGCATCTGAGGTCATAATCTGGCGTTGCAAAGCCAAAGTTGCGGTGGAAACAATGGCCCGCTGCCCAGAAAAAGCAGCCCACGTCAGAGCTGGAACAAGATAACCAAAAGATTTTCCCGTGCCCGTTCCTGCCTGCACCATAATGTGTTGGGAATCAACGAGCGCCTGATAGACCTTATCCACCATGACAGCCTGACCGTCACGATATTGGCCTCCCATTAGCTCAATTAACACATTGAGAACTTCACACGGGTCGCATGCGGCCAATTCCTTAGCAATTTCCTCGGAAACTTCCTCAACAGATTCCTCGGTATCCCTCTGAACTTCAACCGGCCGCTCGGCAGACTCCGCCGTAGATTGTTCTGTAGGCTCCTCACTCACCAGATACTTCTCCGTATCCACGGCCTGCTTCCACTAGCCCTGCCTGACGCAAAACTCCCCATAACTCATGGGTCACTCGCGCCCGCATGTGCGTCCCGCCAGATTCATAGGATTGCATAAGAATCTCAGCATCTTCATGCAATCGATGCACCAGATCACCGCGATCATAGGGCACGAGAAGATCCACGGAAATCGTCGGGTGCGGCAACAGGGACTCAATACGATCGCGCAACTCCTCTATTCCTCGCCCGTCTGCCACAGAAACAACAACTGCCTCCGGATAGCGGGTGCGTAACAATGCGATATTAACTGGATCAGCGATGTCAGCTTTCGATAAGGCAATAATCTCTGGAATCTCGTGTACTCCATCAATATCTGCTAAGACGTGATGTACCGCATCAATCTGCCCTAAGGGGTCATCATGTGCCGCATCCACCACATGCAATAAGACGTCAGCGTCTGCTGCTTCTTCCAGGGTTGAGCGGAACGCCTCAATCAGTTGAGTTGGTAGGTTACGCACGAAACCAACCGTGTCCGTCAAGGTATATTCTCGCCCAGAACGGGTATAAGCGCGGCGTACCGTCGGATCTAAGGTTGCGAATAACGCATTTTCCACCAACACACCCGCACCCGTGACAACATTCATCAGTGAGGATTTCCCTGCGTTCGTATAACCCAAGATCACAACAGAGGGAACTGCGTTTTTCTGCCTGCCCTGACGTCGGGTCTGACGAGAATTCTTCATCTGAGCAATTTCTCGCCGCAATTTAGCCATACGCTGACGAATACGGCGCCGATCAAGCTCAATTTTCGTTTCACCTGGACCACGCGAGCCGATACCGGCACCACCGGCAACTCGACCACCTGCTTGTCGGGACATCGACTCACCCCAACCACGCAACCGAGGTAGCAGATATTCCAACTGAGCAAGCTCCACTTGCGCTTTGCCCTCCCGAGATCGGGCGTGCTGGGCGAAAATATCTAAGATAAGAGCCGTGCGATCAATGACTTTCACGTCGATCACATCTTCTAACGCACGACGTTGCGAAGGCGCCAATTCGCTATCGACAATAACCGTATCAGCACTATGAGCATGAACGATCTGCGCAAGCTCACGGGCTTTTCCGGAACCTAAATAGGTTGCCGGATCAGGATATGTACGGCGTTGCAGTACCCCATCGCACACCGTTGATCCTGCCGTATGCGCTAAAGCCGCTAATTCCCGTAGCGACTCTTCTCCAGCTTGCATATTGCCGTCCGTCACAACGCCAACCAGCACCACCCGCTCTAGGCGCAACTGCCGGTATTCAACCTCGGTAACATCTGTCAGCTCGGTCGATAACCCCGGAACACGACGCAAGGACGAGCGTTGTTCCCGCTCAAAGCCATCACCAGCCCAGCTTCCCGAATACGCCGGGTCAGCTTGCAGCGCAGTACCGTCATGAGACAAGACGTGAATCGGACGAGAGGATTTCGCGTTAATAAAGGACTCCTTCATTGGGTTACCTCTATTGTCTAACACGTGGGAGGTATTGGAAACAAGGACGCGGCTCAGACACCTGAAGTCACACCAGGTAAGGTATATCTCGTGACTGAGCACTATTTTTCTGCTGAGCCGATCTCTGATTCGCATGAGCGCGAGCTAGAGATTGATATTGCTGGCCATTCTTATCGCATACAAACCAGCTCGGGAATATTCTCTCCTGACGGGCTAGATAAAGGTACTGCTGTTCTCCTGCACAAGGGAGGGCTACCCGAGCTGACCACCGGAGCACGTATCGTTGATCTTGGATGCGGCTGGGGGCCACTGACTTTAGCGCTAGCTGCCCACTACCCCGATGCCCATGTCTACGGAATTGACGTTAATGCTCGTGCGCGAACCTTAGCTGCGCATAATGCTGCTCGTGCTGGATATAACAACGTCACAATCACTGAGGACGCCCCGCTAACTGACATTGACTTGTTGTGGTCGAATCCTCCTATCCGGATCGGCAAGTCAGCTCTTCACAATCTGCTAAGCCATTGGTTAGATCGGCTAGCACCACATGGCGTGGCATATCTCGTCGTTCAGCGTCATTTAGGCGCAGATTCCCTATTGAGCTGGTTACAAGAATCTGGCTATCCGGCGGATAAAGTAGGATCTCAGAAGGGATTTCGAGTATTGCGAGTGTATGGGTGCGGCGTGGCGTCATCTCGTTAAAACCACGCCGCACCACACCTCAATCGCTGTATCGCTTGTCGATCACTTTATTGATGTAGCCCCACGCAGTGTTAGCATTTCCAGTATGGATATATAGATTTCTACGTTCACATCAACGCGCCTTTCTACATATCCTCACTTTTATTCGTTATTCAAGAAACGCTCCACCTGAGCACTAGCCCAGTCAAGAAGATGATCTTCCGCATCGTTCCAGATAATACGCGGATCTGCCCCGAACCATTTGCGCTGTTTGCGAGTCAGCTTCCAGGTTGCTGTTGCAATATCCTCCTGTGCCTGCTCAGGCGCCATCTGACCATCAAGGACTGCAATTGCTTGAGCGTATCCAGTTGCTCGGGAAGCCGTCGGGCCATCGCGTAATCCGTGCTCACATAGCCCCTGCACTTCTTCCAGTAATCCGGATTCGAACATACGACGGGTACGTCCCGCTATCCGCTCGCGTAATAGTTGCGGATCACGGCGTATGCCCAACTGAAGAACAGCAGGATAATGGCTTGTGTGTCGGGGAAATTCCGGAGTATAGGAGCGTCCCGTCAGCCGGACCACTTCCAGGGCACGAATGACTCGACGTGGATTGTGTAAGTCAATAGTGGCGTAGGTATGCGGATCGCGCTGTGCTAACTCTGCCACAAGCACCTCAAGACCTTCGCGACGCACAATTTCCTCAAGTTCTTCGCGCACATGTGGCGATGTGCCGGGAAATTGTAGTTCGTCAAGCAAACCCGAGACGTATAGCCCCGATCCGCCAACAATCATAGGAATTTTGCCACGCTGACGAATTTTCTCCAGATCTGTGCGCGCGTGTTGTTGATATGCCGCAACCGATGCTGATTGGGTGACATCGAGAACATCTAGCTGATGATGAGCGATCCCTTGCCGCTCCTCGTGTGTTATTTTTGCAGTTCCGATATCCATTCCACGATAGAGCTGCATCGCATCTGCCGAGATAATCTCAACACGTTGCGCCCCTCCTAAGCGTTGCGCCAGATCAATTGACAGATCCGTCTTTCCACATGCCGTCGGACCAACAACAGCAATGATCGGCACAGCGTTCACGAGGTACGCGGCCTCATTCCAATCGTCGGTATACCTAGATTCACCGGAGCACGACCGGCAGCTTCTTCTTCCAGTTCATGACGACGACGTTCAGATTCTTGCCACGCATCCCCAGCACGGGTACGGCGAATACGGAATTCTCCGCTCGTTCGAGCCGAATCGGCTACCAAATGATGCGGCGCACCGTGGGTGACGCACGCCGTAACAATATCCCCGGGCCGCGGCGGATCAGTAATTCCTTCGGGCAAAGCAACATGGACAAGGCGATTATCGGCCGCTCGACCACTAATTCGTTCCGTTGCCTCATCTTTTCGCCCCTCACCAGTGGAAACAAGGACCTCTACTTCGTGCCCCTCCAGTTTGACGTTTTCTTCTGTGCCAATTCGTTCTTGGAGTTCCACCAGACGGTTGAGCCGCTCCTTTGCCACTTCATCAGGGATCTGTTCCGCCATATCGGCTGCTGGAGTCCCTGGACGCGGTGAATAGATAAATGTGTAGGCTGAGGCGAATCGCGATTCTTCCACCACATCAAGGGTGCGCTGGAAATCGTCCTCAGTTTCCCCCGGGAAGCCGACGATAATATCAGTGGTAATTGCCGCATGGGGAATCTGTTCGCGAACTCGCTGCAAAATTCCAAGGAATTTTTCGGAGCGATATGATCGGCGCATAAGGCGCAAAATGCGATCAGATCCTGACTGCAAAGGCATATGCAGCGAGGGCATTACCGTCGGAGTCTCTGCCATCGCGGCGATAACGTCATCCGTGAATGCGGCCGGATGTGGAGAAGTGAAACGCAGACGCTCTAAGCCGTCAATTGCGCCGCCTGCCCGCAATAGCTTGGCAAAGGCGCCACGATCTCCGAACCCTACCCCATAGGAGTTAACATTTTGCCCCAGTAGGGTTACTTCAATAGCTCCTTGCGCGATAACTGCCGACATTTCCGCAAGAATATCGCCCGGACGCCGGTCACGTTCCTTACCTCGTAGCTGCGGAACAATGCAGAATGTGCAGGTGTTATTGCACCCAACTGAGATTGACACCCACGCCGCATACGCTGATTCTCGGTGTGTAGGTAACGTTGACGGGAAAACCTTTAGTGATTCCTCAATTTCTACTGCGGCTTCCTTATTATGGCGTGCTCGCTCCAACAACACCGGAAGCACATCGAGATTATGCGTCCCCAAAACGACATCCACCCAGGGCGCACGCTCAATGATACCGCCGCGCAGTTGTTGCGCCAGGCACCCGCCCACCGCGATCTGCATATCAGGACGTTCCCGCTTTACGGCGGCCAACTGCCCTAAATTGCCATAAAGCTTATTCGCCGCGTTTTCGCGAACCGAACAGGTATTGATAACGAGGACGTCTGCCCCCATATCACCAGCTTCAGTAGCTCGCTGCGCCTTTTGCGGCACAAGCTCTACTGGCACATATCCGGCCTGGTCAAGCAGACCAGCGAGACGTTCAGAATCGTGTACATTCATCTGGCACCCGAGGGTGCGCACTGCATAAGTCTTGGGAAGAGTCATCGCCGTCAGTCTAGTAGTTTCTCGATAGTGATTGCGCCCTGCCACAGTGCGAATTTGACCGCATTAGCCTCACCAGTGTTCGATTAACACGCATCGCCATCTTCTCCTGCGAATGCGTCATAAATCGCCTGACGAATATGCTCCGCACAAAAACCTCGCCGCCCCAAGGCTCCATAAAGCCGACGTCGAATGGTCTCTTCGTCGATTCCCCGCATTGAGCGAACTTTGCGTTGTGCAAAGTCACGCGCGGCTTCCAGTTCCGAATCATCGCTTATCTCGGCTAATGCCTGCTCGACAAGTTCCGCACTGACCCCTTTTTCAGCGAGTTCTCGTCTTAATACGCGTCGCGAGGTCGTTTTTGTGGCGAATTTAGAACGGACAAACATGCGGGCAAAGCGTTCGTCATTAACCAGATCCGCCTGGCAAAACATATCAATAACAGAGTTCGCAATCTCATCAGGAACAAGCTGACGGTGCAAGGCAGTTCGCAATTGTGCAACCGACCGCTCCATCATAGCTAGCTGCCGATAGCATACGTCTTTAGCGAAGGAATACCATTCTTCTTCTGAGCGCTGCGCTGCCCGCTCTCGACGACGGGCAGCAATCTCTGCAGCACTAGCACGCCGACGCACTTTCGCATCTGCATGAAGGCGATAATCCACCATTAGGAGATCGGAGTATCCTCAGGATCCACGGTCGGCTTTACACCTAACCCACATTCTGCCTTAACTCGTGCCTCTATCTCATCTGCAATCTCGGGATTATCACGCAAGAATTGGCATGCCTTTTCTTTGCCTTGCCCGAGTTGATCGCCCTCGTAGGTGTACCAAGCTCCAGATTTCTTAATGACGTGCATCGTTGCCGCGATATCAATAATCGAGGATTCGCGCGAGATTCCTTTACCGTAGTAGATTGCGAATTCAGCCTGCTTAAAAGGCGGGGCCATCTTATTCTTAACGACTTTGACCCGAGTGTTATTTCCGATGGGGTTAGCACCATCCTTGAGCTGGTCTGCACGGCGCACATCAAGCCGGACGGAAGCGTAAAACTTTAGTGCACGACCTCCGGTTGTCGTTTCTGGATTACCGTAGAACACCCCAATTTTTTCGCGCAACTGGTTGATAAAAATGGCGGTCGTTCCGGAGGCAGATAACGCACCTGTTAATTTACGCAAGGCTTGCGACATCAAACGGGCTTGCAAACCAACATGAGAATCGCCCATCTCGCCTTCAATTTCCGCTTTAGGGACTAAAGCGGCTACCGAATCAATGACGATAATATCCAAGGCTCCGGAGCGAATAAGCATATCGGCAATTTCCAATGCCTGTTCTCCCGTATCCGGCTGAGAAACAATCAGAGCATCCGTATCCACGCCTAATACTCGGGCATATTCCGGGTCAAGGGCGTGTTCCGCGTCAATGAAGGCCGCAATTCCACCCATTTTCTGAGCCTGCGCGACGGCATGTAACGCGACTGTCGTCTTACCGGAAGATTCCGGACCATAAATCTCAACAACACGACCCCGCGGCAGACCACCAATACCAAGAGCAATATCCAAGGAAAGCGCCCCAGTAGGAATAACCTGAACATTTTGAACTGGTCGATCGCCTAAACGCATCGCCGAGCCCTTGCCAAACTGGCGATCAATCTGACCCAATGCCGCTTCAAGCGCTTTTTCCCGATCAGTGGGAACGGCAGAATTCTTTACCATTATCTACTCTCTTTATCTCGTGGTCGTAGCCGGTGGACAGATCAGGTCATTAATCTTGCGAGAGACCCTCTCCGAGCCTCTCGTTGACAACGCTATGCCCGACCTGAGGCATAGCCAAACTGCGCGATACCCTATGTGCATATCGCCTGCAGATTGCGTCGCCGTGGATAACTTTAGCCGAACATTCGTTCGAATATCGTCTCGTTGTCCTCGCGTGTCGCTGTGATCGCACTCATTGTGCTATTAACGCGACGAATACGAGCGCTACTATCTTTCGCGCTTTCTCGCGATTTTGCCGGAAATACTTGGACGCACAGATACGCCGACAAATACCGACATACTCATCCATGCCTAGCGAGGCAAAAATTAGGTGTGCAGCATATCTTATTGCCGCACACCTAACCTGATATATCCATCCCTGATTATTAGCCACCGACTGTACATTCTCGGGGAAACATCACTTCACCGTTTGGGATAACTGCGATGAAGAAACTCGTAGGAATCTGGTAATTCCATTGCCGTCCTCAAGTAGTGCCACACGAGCTGCGGCTCTACCCCTGCTGTTAGCGCTTCTTCTGCGGTACGCGAATCAAGCTCTGCCAAGATTAAATCATGAGCTAAAGAGCGCCCCAATCCATGCTCGAAAGCACGATCAACGACATCCCAAAATTCGCTATGTTTCATCGCATATCGCAGTGAGCAAGACGAATCACGTGTTAAACACCAACAGAGCTAAACTCGCCGTTCAGCAACGCCTCCGCCGTATCCGGAATCTGAACTCCGGCAGCACGTGCCGCACGAACCTTGCGCATCATCGGAGGGGTACGCCCCTCTGCCATATCAATACGATCAGCAATAAGCCGCAAAACGTGGCTCATCGGTACATTCAATGCGCCACAAATAGAGTGCAACAACTCTGAGGATGCTTCCTTCTGGCCGCGCTCCACTTCGGAAAGATAGCCGAGCGAAACACGAGCATCGGAAGACACCTCACGGAGCGTCCGCCCTTGACGCTGGCGGTATTCCCGCAAAACATCTCCCAGTTCACGACGGAAAAGAACCGTCTCATTGCGAACTAGCGCGTCATTCATCATCGTCATGTGTTCTCTCTCTTCTACTGGTTCAACCCCAATTGCGCCATTCGCTATCAGTGGTTGAACCCGATGTCATCTATCCTGACAGACAATCCTGCGAATTCCCTGAAAGCGAACTCCGAGTTCTCGATTATTTCACAAGTTCTTTGTGAAATTCCTGCAAAGCACATTCAACCGTGCTCCGCCTCACGTCTTGGCGTGTTCCAGATAACTGCAATCGCCGAGCTCGCACCCCATCTGGAGTCAAAATACCTATCCACACCGTACCAGCCGGATGCCCGTCTGCCGAACCTGGCCCAGCAACTCCCGTCGTCGCTAACGCATAATCCGCACCAAATAACCGCGCCACTCCGCGTGCCATTTGGCAGGCAATCTGGCGGTCCACCGGACCTGTACGAGCTAAATCTCCTTGATCTACCCCGAGTATCTGCGCCTTAGCCTCAACTGTGTATGCCACAACTCCCCCACGAAAACACAGCGAAGCCCCACTGACATCCACAAATGCAGAGGCGAGCGCACCTCCCGTTAGGGATTCTGCAACCGCAAGCGTCTGATGACGCGACGACAAGTGCGCAATACACTCCTGAGCTAGGCGATATTGCGAAGATATTTCCTCAGCCACATACCCACCCGAGCTCTGTGCTAAATACTCGGCTGCCGGCATAGTTATCTCCCGCTGGAAACGTCATTAACCACAATACGACGCGCCTGCACAATGTACTGCGCTGCTGAGGTGAAAGCGAAAACCAGAGCTATTGCCACAAGCACATAGCACCCCCACACCAAAACGACTGCGATCGTATGCGGCAAGAAAGCGCACCACGGAATAACAAGACCGCCAATCCCCAGCGATTGAGCCATCATTTTAATTTTTCCGCCCCGACCTGCTGCCATCACCGATTTACGCACTACCGCCATACGCATCACAGTGATCCCTAGTTCGCGAACAATAAAGACGATGGTCACCCACCACCAAAGCCACCCATGCCAAGAGCACATAACCATTGCCGAAATGATTAATGCTTTATCGGCGATAGAATCCGCTAGTTTGCCGAAATTCGTTATCAACCCCCGCGAGCGAGCAAGATGGCCGTCGAGTTTATCCGTCAGGGCCGCTAACGCAAAAATTGCCCACGCCAACCAACGATGGGGACTATCTGGGATAAGCAACGCCCAGATAAAAAACGGCACCAGCACCAACCGGAGGATAGTCAGCGTATTAGCGATGTTCACAACCGAAACCTTATTTGTATCCACCCTATATACTTTAAGGTATCCGCAGAGCTTTTCTGGCAAACTGTACACGCCTACCAGGATCATCTAAGAAGCACCCGATGAAGAAAATTTTTATTATTGCCCTCGTCAGTCTTGGCGCTACCCTCGCTGCCTGCACGGATTCCACCCAGCCAAACTCCTCGCAAAACCCAGGGCAGGATTCGCTTGATTCTTCATCACCACAATCCTCCAGCGTTTCACCGACGCCAACACCAACTAACCCACCAGAAGAATTCACCGTAGTAGCCGGTGGAGATATTTTGCCGCATCTATCCGTCAATGAGCATGCCCGCGCAGCAAATGGCGGATACGACTATGCTCCGCTATATGCTGATATTCAGCCGTATATAGCGAACGCGGATCTAGCGATCTGTGCGCTAGAAGTACCCATCGTCCGTCCCGACGAAAAACCATCCAACTACCCTCTTTTTGGCGCGCCGTGGGATCTTGCAGACTCCATTTCCCGCATCGGCTACGACGGATGCGCAACAGCAACAAATCACACGATGGACCGTGGTCTATCGGGCGTTATCTCCACCATCGACGCCCTCGCTAATTCTCATCTCGGATGGACTGGAACTGCGCGTAGCGCCGAGGAATCCCAACAAATCCAGTTCTATACCATCACCGGAAAGCATCAATCCGTCAAGATTGCCCATATTGGCGCAACTATGCTCACAAACGGTTTACCTATTCCCGCAGACGCGCCCTATTCATGGGATGTCGTCGGCCCTCTCGGATCGCCAGTTAACACGGTTATTGATAAAGCAGCTCGTGCCCGTCAGTTAGGAGCAGATATCGTCATCGCTTCTATGCATTGGGGACGGAATACGCCAGTGAACCAAATCCGCAGCAGATCGTGACCGCCCAACAACTCGCCAACTCCGGTCAAATTGACCTGGTATTCGGCAATCACACGCACGTACCCGAACCACTCGCCAAACTCCCTGGTGGTCCGCATGGACGCGGCATGTGGCTGGTATATGCCATGGGAAATCAAATCTCTGGGCAATCCATCGAACTTGACGGCTATCGCGTCACCACAGGTCTTATTACTACAGCAACAATCGAGGCTCGCGGCCCAGCAGATGCCAGCGTAACGAACCTCGATTGGACGGTCATCACCCAGAACTCCCCCTATGGCCGTCATCTGTATCCGCTTCACGCATTAACTGCCAACCAAATAACGAACAGCGGTATGAGCCCCGCAGAAATCGCAGCCCGAGCCGAGGTCACCTATCCTGTTATCAATGGTTTTGGAACTGAGCGAACGACTCCACCGACCCCAACTGGATCTCACCTGCAATTAAGCCGCGAAGGATAATCTCTGCTCTATACTCGGGTCTTTCCAGCACCCTGTAGCATATTTCCTTAGGAGGCTTTTCTCCTCCCCTAAATACGGTTCGGCTCCTAATTTGTAGCTATCTGCTGACGATACCCAGATAATTGCTGTTTGAAGAGAGAGACAGTTTCGCTAATCCCGCCCAGTAAGCTGCCAGGCGTCTTCATCAATATCGTCAGGACGATCTTCCCAGCCATCCAGAGGATCAGCATAGCGGTCATCGTCCACGATCACGCCGCCGTTAGCATACGCCTCAGTTACCTCTGGCTCCCGCGCCACATCGACATCTCCGAAATCCGCATCGGCATAGCGATCTTCGCCATCCGTATCAGCCGCATGAAGCGTTACATCTTCGCCACGGATCATAGCCAGTACTTCCGGTAACTGTTCTGGGGTCACCAGCACAGCACGCGCCTTTGATCCTTCTGATGGCCCCACAATCTCACGAGATTCCAGCAGATCCATCATGCGTCCAGCTTTCGCAAAACCGATACGCAATTTACGTTGCAGCATCGACGTCGAACCGAATTGAGTGGTTACCACTAACTCTGCAGCCTGTAACAACACCTCAAGATCATCGCCGATATCCTCGTCAATAACCTTCTTTTCGGCTTTAACCGTGACATCTTCCCGATATACCGGAGACATTTGATCTTTGACATGAGCCACCACCCGAGCAATTTCTTCCTCAGTAACCCATGCCCCCTGGACTCGCGCTGGCTTAGACTGACCTGCCGGCATAAACAAGGCATCGCCCATACCGATGAGCTTTTCTGCACCGGAGGCATCCAAAATAACCCGAGAATCCGCTAATGATGAGGTCATGAATGCTAATCGTGAAGGGATGTTCGCTTTGATTAGACCCGTCACAACGTCAACGGATGGACGCTGTGTTGCCAGCACTAAGTGGATACCGGCAGCGCGTGCTAGCTGGGTAATCCGCTGAATCGAGCTCTCAACATCCCGCGGGGCAACCATCATTAGGTCAGCCAGCTCATCCACAATCACCAATAAATACGGATATGGCATGAGCTTGCGCTGGGAGCCTTCACGAGGAGTCACTTCCCCAGCACGGATGGCCGCATTGAAATCGTCAATGTGTTTGTATCCGTATGACGCTAAATCGTCATAGCGCTGATCCATCTCACGGACAACCCACTCCAAGGCATCAGCTGCTTTCTTGGGATTGGTGATAATGGGCGTCACCAAATGCGGAATACCCGCATAGATCGTCAGCTCCACCCGTTTAGGATCAACCAAAATCATCCGCACTTGCTCGGGGGTAGCACGCATCATAATCGAGGTAATCATCGAATTAACGAACGAGGATTTACCTGCGCCCGTTGCGCCTGCCACCAGCAGATGTGGCATCTTCGCAAGATTTGCAACGACGTACTTTCCGTCCACATTCTTGCCTACCCCAACGCATAACGGATGGCTCTGCTTCTGCATAGCCGACGAGCGCAGGACATCACCGATGAGGACAGTTTCGCGATCCGTATTGGGAATTTCAATACCAATCGCCGATTTTCCTGGGATCGGGGAAAGAATACGGACATCGGCGCTAGCTACCGCATACGCGATATTTTTCGATAGCGCACTGATCCGATCTACTTTCACACCCGGACCAACTTCTACCTCATATTGCGTAACCGTCGGCCCACGGGAGAATCCCACCACCTGAGCGTCTATCCCGAACTCATCAAATAACCGAGTTAACGCCTCAACTACGGTGTCATTAGCTGCTGAACGATCCACATGTGGCGGCCCGTATGAGAGCATGTCACTTGGTGGGAGAGCATAAGAGATATTCCCCATTTCGAGCTGCTCGACCCGATCGAGTAAGGATTCCGTATCTTTCGGGGGCGCATCGGATGTTTTCTTTCCCGACGCAGACGCCTGCCCTGCGAGAGCCGCAGCACGCGGCGCAGTGTCAGTAACAACTGTTGGGGCCGTTGGAGCGAGACGTTCCGGTGGCGTATTTCCACGTGTCTGGCGGCTCGCAGGCGGAGATACCACAGCGGTTTCATCCCCTGCCTCAGCAGGCTGCGCATCATTTTGTTCTGCGGCGGCCCGCCCACGTTTTACCCGAGACGTGCGGGCTGGAGGCGCACCTGAGCCTATTTCTCTTGACTCTATATCTTCGTCGTCCAGCTCCTCGTCTGCGTCGTCACCCATCGCTTCTCGACGGGCCAGGCGACGGTCATTAATCCAGGAAAAAATATCGCGAACCGAGGTCTGAGTCGAATACAGCATCGCGTAAATAATCAACAAGATAAGGAGTGGGATAGCTCCCCAGACGGAGAATAATGCCGTGAGTGCTTCCCCAATTGCCCAGCCAATCAAACCGCCAGCTGACTCCACCGATGCCATCGAATCAGCCGGACTGGGATGCCCACCAAAAATGTGGAGGATTCCCGTCAGCGCCAAACAGACTAACGCAAGACCGATAACGAAACGACGATGCGTTCCCCGATATACTCGCCGGAACATGTGGACCGCGCAGCCCAGCAGAATGATCGGGACGAAGATCGAAAGGTTGCCTACAATTCCTGCTGTCGCATGATGAATCACCGAACCGAGAATGCCCGACAGGGAAAACCATTCCCGCAAAGCCACAATAATGGCCGCAGCAATGAGAATAAACGCAAATCCCTCGCGAGAATGCCCCACTGCATCAGGGGCAGCGTTCTCATCAGGGGTGACTTCGCTGCGAGTACTGCGAGCCCGCGGCGAAGCGGCTCCGCTGCCCCTGGTTGACCGCGAAGTCGAAGCGGGATTTCCCGCTTGTGAACGTGATCGTGCCGGTTTATTCGGCCGAGCCATCCGCGCTCCCTTTCGTCGTTTTATTCCTGCGATTTTCTGCGTCATTCTCAGCAGACTCGCCAATATATACGAATCCGAGCCTAGTCGGCGCAGGACGATACTCCGACGGTTACGCGCCGGACTGCGCAAAATGTGATGCGGGTGGCGTAATGCGTTTTCCTTAGCTCGCCTTCCTCACTAGCCTCGCTAGGCTTCAATAACCGTGGGAATAATCATTGGTGCTCGGCGCAGTTGGCGTGCCGCCCATCGCCCGACAACCCGGCGCATTGCCTGTTGCATTTGATACGTATTTGCCGACTCATTCGCTAAGGTTTCATCCAGTGCCGACCGGACATCCGGCAAGATCGCGTCAAACACTGAATCATCCTCCGCCATAGCGCGCGCCTGAATATGTGGCCCAGCGAGGACCGTGCGATTTTGCGCATCGACAACAGCAAAAATTGCAATGAATCCCTCTTGGCCGAGGGTACGCCGGTCTGTAAGTTCCGTTTCCGTGATCTCTCCGATTGACGAGCCATCAACATACACATATCCGCACGGGACTTTGCCCACTATGCGGCATACCCCGTTAGTCATATCGACGACGGAACCATCTTCACACAGTAGAACGTTTTCCGCGGGAACGCCCGTCTTTACGGCAATCGCTCCATTCGCCACCAGATGCCGGATCTCCCCATGAACCGGCATCGCATACTCTGGCTCTACGATGTTGTAGCAGTACAGCAGCTCTCCTTCTGCCGCGTGGCCAGAAACGTGGACTTTTGCGTTGCCCTGATGTACCACCTTGGCGCCGCGCTTCATCAACCCATTGATGAGTCGGTAAACCGAATTCTCATTACCGGGAATCAAGGAAGAAGCAAAAATGACGGTATCGCCCGGGCCGACGCTGATACGTTTATGCGAACCCGAGGCGATACGTGACAGCACCGCCATCGGCTCACCTTGGGATCCGGTAGACATGTAGACGATTTCGTCATCGGCTATCGCGTCAGAATTCTTCAAATCAACCAAAATCCCCTCGGGGATAGTCAGATAGCCCAGCTCGGCGGCAATCGTCATATTGCGCACCATGGAGCGACCAACAAAGCATACCTTTCGGTTAAATTCTGCCGCTGCGTCCAGTACCTGCTGGACGCGATGGACATGCGAAGCAAACGACGCAACCACGATTTTTCCCCGCGACTGAGCGAAAACATCGCGGATAACCGGACCAATCTGAACCTCAGAGGCAACAAAACCGGGAACTTCCGCATTCGTTGAATCGCACATAAACAGATCAAGGCCCTCATCGCCCACCCGCGCAAAAGCACGCAAATCTGTAATCCGACCGTCAAGAGGCAGTTGATCCATCTTAAAATCGCCGGTATGCAAGACCGTTCCAGCACTACAGCGGATCACGACCGCGAGCGCATCAGGAATCGAATGATTCACCGCAATAAATTCACAGTCAAAGTTCCCGATCCGCTCGGTATCTCCCTCCTCAACGACGAGGGAATACGGCGTTATCCCATGCTCAGCTAATTTCGCCTCAACCAGCGCAACCGTTAGTTGGGAGCCAATAATGGGAATATCCTGACGCAACCGCAGTAAATATGGGACGCCCCCGATATGGTCCTCATGGCCGTGGGTCAAGATGATTCCGTCAATCTTCTCTAGGCGATCCTTGAGGTAGTCAAAATCCGGCAGGATCAGATCCACGCCCGGCTGTGATTCCTCTGGAAATAACACGCCGCAATCGACAATAAGAATCCGACCGTCAATCTCAAAAACGGTCATATTGCGGCCGATCTCGCCGATTCCGCCAAGCGGGATGATACGAAGCGTGCCGGCAGCGGCAGGAGCAGGAATATTCGTCGTCACGTCCCTATTGTGACATTTTCCTTTCGTCTCTGGCGAGCTTTTCCCCAGTAGCGTATGCCGAATCTGCCTCTGGCCCTCTCCTGACCGCAGCCGATTAGACCTCGCCCGTCAGCTAGTGAGTAAACCTTCTTCACGCAAGACCTGGCGCAAGCGAATGATTTCTTCCTCACTTGCACCAACAAGCGGTAACCGAACTGCTGACGAGGGAATCACTCCCAACAATCGCATAGCTTCTTTAGCCATCACCGCGCCTTGCCCGCCGCCCATAATGGCGGAAATGATTCGCGCCTGTTGCGCAAATTCCGCGCGGGCAGCAGGTAGATCTCCCGCGTCTACTTCATCAACAAGGCGACGTAATCCCGCTCCGATAACATGACCGGCTACTGATACCACTCCGGAAGCGCCATGAGCCAACCAGGCAAAGTTAAGGGAGTCATCCCCGGAATAAAATTCCAAACCCGTGCGTTGGATTCGCTCGAACCCTTGGGGCACATTTCCCGTCGCGTCTTTAACAGCTTTAATTTGCGGATGCTGGGCTAGGCGGTCAAGCGTCTCATCAGAAATCGCCACTCCGGTGCGCCCCGGAATGTCATATAACATCACCGGCAGATCCGTGGCCTCAGTTACCGCAACGATATGTTGATACACCCCTTCTTGGGAGGGCCGGTTGTAATACGGCGAGACGACTAATAAGCCCTGCGCCCCAGATTCTTGTGCCCCGCGCGCAATACGCACGGCATGCGCTGTGTCATTCGAGCCCGCACCCGCAATAATCATGGCCTTCCCGGCAACTGCATTGCTCACTTCCTGCACTAACAGATTCTTTTCCGGTTGATGCGTAGTCGGAGACTCCCCAGTAGTTCCCGATAAGACGAGAGCATCGCAACCATCTGCAACAAGCTTGACTGCAATTGCGCAGGCACTATCAATATCAAGGCGACCATCGTGGTGAAAAGGAGTCACCATTGCCACTGCGACAGATCCAAAAGAACGAGAAGGAAGTGAGTTATCCATAGTCTCTACCCTAATAGCTTGCCGTCTCATTCACCGCGACTTTCGACATCTAGCCATTTCTTGAGACAATATCCAGATGAAGATGTCAGTACGCCCAGCTACCGTCCGTGATGCTCTCGCCATTGCTCAAATACAAGCTGAAACGTTATATGAAAGCATCAGCTCTGGGCTAGGCCGGAGGGCAGATCCTAGCATTCGTGCCATGTTTGATGTTGGCTCATTAGCGAACGTCTGGCGCGAATCCCTTGAGCGTCTCCCCTCGAAACGGCATCATATTCTGGTTGCCCTCAATGGCGATATGATCGAAGGATTCGCTGCTCTTGCTCCGTGCGATCCGCTTCCGGATCTCGAATATCTTTCTTCTGCAGCCCCCGCAGAAGCGCCCTCACCGGCTGACTTTGCAATATCGCCGTCTGAGCATACGGCTCATAATCTATCCAGCGATGCGGATGCACCGACGGAATATGCACCGGCAGAAAACCCTTTAGAAGATCAGGCACCCGCAGAGTATCCCTCTGCAGCCTGCAACACTGTTACACCTGAGGAAGAATCTCAGCCTTCTCATGTTTTCCCGCGTCCTGAAAACACGGCTGAAGAGGAGATCTGCGCCTACGAACTGACGAATCTGTGCGTCCCGCAACGATATGCTGGGCGTGGTCACGACGCTCGACTACTTGCCGCAGCTACCGATTATGCCCATGACGCCACCGAGTTATATACCTGGATTATCGCCGGATATGACGCTGCCACATCGTTTTTCCATGCTGCTGGCTTCGCCCCGCGCAGAATGTGGCGTACCGCCCACGTTGATGGCGGTGATATTTCAGAGCACCTGTGGTGGACGACTTTTTGATCGCCATGAGCCGCACGCGCATAGCTCCGTCTGAGGTTAGCGGCTGGCTTATATCACCGAACACCGACCACAAACACTGGCTTTTCTTTTTCCCCGTCCCCTCGGGGGGGGGCAGATCCGTCGCATTCTCGGAGGCGCTCCCTCCTAGTTATTGCATATAGCCCGATACACAATCGGACCAGCTATGCATAAACAGCGCTCTGCAACGAGATAGCCAGCAATGCACAACTTAACCAGATGGCAGCAATATAGCTGAGCGCACTACCCCGTCACTAAATAACGTATTAACTGGTAGCTAAGGCGCTGGTAGCCCCGTTATTCCTCGCAGACATGCCGCCAGCTATCACCCAGTTTTCCTGCTCTGAGCGCCTCTGAGTTCTCAGATAGCGTTTCCCAGCCACACCCGCGTATTATCCGAGCACGTCAAGATCAGTGAATATCGAGGACGTCTTCCAACCCGTAAGTTAGCCCGCTACGTTGCGATACTGCACGTACCGCCGCAATAATTCCCGGCATGAAGGAGGCACGATCAAAGGAATCTTGCCGGATCACAAGCTGTTCGCCTGCATTACCTAGGAGCACCTCTTGATGCGCATATAGACCGCGCAATCGCACTGCGTGAACTCGCACCCCATCAATATCTGCCCCGCGCGCACCATACGGATCTGACTGGGTTCGATCTGGGCTGACAGCACATCCGGCATCTCGGCGAGCGTGCGCAATCATCTGCGCACTCGTCATCGCAGTACCCGAAGGCGCATCCGCTTTATCAGGATGATGTAGCTCAATGACCTCAACCGATTCAAAGAAAGGTGCCGCTTTACGGGCAAAAATCATAGAAAGCACTGCAGAGATCGAATAATTCGGTGCAATAATCGCATTCTTTCCAACGCGCTGGCAATGCTCGCGAACCTCTGCCAGGCTTTGCTCCGTCCACCCTGTTGTTCCCACAACTACATGGCAACCTGCTGCTAAAACTGCATGGACATTTGCCTGCGTCGCCTGCGGCACAGTAAACTCCACCGCAACCTGCGCGCCCGCCAAGGTATCTACGGTAATGGGATCTGCGGCATCCAAGCGTGCCACAAGGTGCATATCTTCCGTATTCTCAATTGCACTGCAGATCGCTGTGCCCATGCGCCCTGCGGCGCCAATTACTGCAACCTTCATGACAGTAGTCTACGACCTTGCTTCTTCCGGACCAGCTACAGCAACAGATTGTGGACGCTGTGCAAGATCCTCGGCTAACTGACGAATATCTGCCGCCGTCACCGCTCGCGCCTCATCTAAAAGCTCGGAAATTGTGCGCAATTGCCCGCGGATCAACTCCGCCTGCCCCAGCCGATTACGCCGGAAAGAATGTGCCTCTGCCGAGAACACGACCTGGGCACGATACTGACGAAACGCGGTTTCTACCTCATGCTCGCTTACCCCGTGTTCCGCAATATCGTGTAAACACTGCGTCATGATCCGGCGAACCTCACCCGTATTCTCCGGAGCGCACTGCGATTCCATCGCAAAAACACCGCCCTCCGGATAGGCCGAAGACCATGCAAAAGTGGCGTAAGCAAGGCCTTTCTTCTCGCGCACTTCCTGGAACAGACGCGAGGACTGCCCGCCGCCAAGGATCGTCTCCAACATATTCAATGTTGTTATCCGCGAGTCAGTAACTTGCAAGCCGGGAACACCAACCACCACCGCACTTTGCCGCCCAGGCTTGGCAATAAAACGCCTGCACCCCGATGTGTACTGCACATCAGCAACGCGACGACGCGGTTGTGGGAGTTGACCATCTGACAGATTCCATCCAGCACTATCAAGCAACGCACACAATATCTGGCACAGCTCGTTGTGGTTAACATCGCCTGCCGCAGTCACCACCAGTTCCTCTGAACGGTAATTCTTTCGATAATGCTGCATCATGTGGTCATGCTGTAGCGCGCGAACCGTCTCAATCGTTCCGCCAACTGGTCGAGCAAGCGGATGATCCCCCATAACTAGACCCATAATCGCATTTTCTGCACACTCGCTGACGTCATCATCACTGGCTGCCAGTTCCTCAATGATGACTCCCCGCTCCAGCTCCATCGCCTCGCGATCCAAGGTCGAATGGACGAACATATCGACAAGTAACTCAAGAAGTTGAGGCAGATCGCCAGAGAATACATGCCCGTAGTATTCGGTGAACTGACGAGAGGTTGCCGCGTTGAGCGATCCCCCAAGAAAATCCCCTAATGTGGAGATATCCACTGCTGAACGAGTTTGGGTGCCCTTGAACAACAAATGCTCAAGAAAATGCGTCGATCCTTCCGCTCCCGACGCCTCATCGCGTGACCCAGCTCCAACCCAGAAAGCAGCGGCCACTGACTTTTGCCCCGGAACATAGTCGGTTAGTACACGGATACCACCAGGCAATACGCTGCGTCGTGTCGCAATCCCGTCCTCATCAAAAAGTAGTTCCTCACCAGCTCCGCCAGTCAAATCTACAGCCATGCATGTCACCTACAAATATGCCGGTGAGGGACGCATCCGCGCCCCTCACCGGATTATTACCTACGATTATTCGTTGTCGCTAGTATCGTTCTCGCGGGTGCGGGTACGCCGACGACGACGCTCGCCACCATCGCGCCGCTGACGCTTGCGGGGGCGCTCATCCTCTGAGGATTCCTCAGCCTGCTCAGCTTCCGCAGCAAGCTGTTCCTCGGTGAGAACGGCATGTAGCGTCAATTTACCGCGCTGATCAATCTCTGCCAGCTCGACTTCAACCTTATCGCCAACATTGAGGACGTCCTCAACCGCGTCGATTCGCTTACCGCCAACTAATCGACGAATCTGCGAGATATGCAGCAAGCCGTCCTTACCCGGAGATAATGAGACGAATGCTCCGAAGGTGGTCGTCTTAACGACGGTACCCACGAAACGTTCACCGACCTCTGGCATCTGCGGATTAGCAATTGCGTTGATCGTCTGACGTGCCGCTTCAGCAGCCGGACCGTTATCCGCACCGATGTAAACCGTGCCGTCATCCTCAATAGTGATCTCAGCCCCAGTATCTTCCTGGATCTGGTTAATCATCTTCCCCTTAGGGCCAATGACTTCACCGATCTTATCAACTGGGATCTTGACTGAGATGATGCGTGGAGCCGTCGGTGCCATCTCGCCAACTTCCGGAGCGGCCTGTTCGATGAGGTCAAGGATGGCAATCCGAGCTTCATGGGCCTGCTGCAGGGCGCGAGCCAGAACTGCAGCGGGGATGCCATCAAGCTTCGTATCGAGCTGCAAAGCCGTCACCATATCCCGCGTACCAGCTACTTTGAAGTCCATATCCCCCAAAGCATCTTCAGCGCCGAGAATATCCGTCAATGCCACGTAACGCTGCTCGCCATCAATCTCGCCCGAAACAAGACCCATCGCGATACCCGCAACTGGAGCTTTCAACGGAACACCCGCATTGAGGAGGGATAAGGTCGAGGCACACACCGAGCCCATTGAGGTCGAACCATTCGATCCCAAGGCCTCGGAAACCTGACGGATTGCATACGGGAATTCTTCCCGCGAGGGCAGCACCGGAACCAGCGCGCGCTCAGCGAGCATGCCGTGCCCGATCTCGCGGCGCTTAGGCGAACCAACTCGACCCGTCTCGCCCGTGGAGTACGGCGGGAAGTTGTAATGATGAATGTAGCGCTTTGCTGTAATGGGAGACAGATTATCGAGCTGCTGCTCCATCTTGAGCATGTTCAGGGTCGTTACACCGAGGATCTGCGTCTCACCGCGCTGGAACAATGCCGAGCCATGCACCCGCGGAAGGATCTGAGTTTCCGCCGTGATCGTCCGGATTTCTTCGGGACGACGACCATCCATGCGGATTCCCTCCGTCAGGACCCGCCGACGCATAGCCTTCTTCCAGTGATCGTTGATCGCCAAAGCTAGCGGCTGCTCCCGCTCTGGGAACTGTTCGATCAGCTCTGCCACGATCGAATTCGTCAGCTCATTGAGCGCATCGTCGCGTTCATGCTTATCGACGATACCCCACAATGCGTCAAAGCGACCCTCCAGCTTCGCTCCTACAGCCTCATATTCTGCCTCGTCATAGGGCGGGAAAAGCGGGAACTCTTGAGTATCCTTGCCAGCTTCCTTAGCCAATTCCTGCTGTGCCTCGCACAGCACGCGGATGTGGCGCTTAGCAGCCTCTAGACCCTCAGCGACCGTCGCTTCCGTCGGCGTAGCGCCACCGGCAGCAATATTGGCCAACGCATGATCGCTTGCTTCTGCTTCCACCATCATCACCGCGACGTCGTCACCGACAATCCGACCGGCTACCACCATCGAGAACGTGGCGCGCGGCAGCTCCGAATAGCGTGGGAAAGCAACCCACGTCCCTTCAATAAGGGCCAGACGCACACCGCCAATTGGGCCAGAGAACGGCAGACCCGAAAGCTGCGTGGACATGGATGCGGCGTTGATTGCCACCACATCATAGGCATCATCCGGATGCACCGCAAAAACGGTTGCTACAACCTGAACTTCATTGCGCAAGCCCTTAACGAATGCCGGACGCAACGGACGGTCGATCAGACGAGCCGACAAGATTGCTTCCGTACCTGGACGCCCTTCCCGACGGAAGAACGAACCAGGAATCCGACCTGCTGCATATTGACGTTCCTCAACGTCCACCGTCAACGGGAAGAAATCAAAATGCTCTTTCGGCTGGCTAGATACCGCAGTTGCCGACATGACAACAGTCTCGCCGTCAAGATAAGCCAATGCACAGCCAGCAGCCTGCCGAGCCAGCAGACCTGTTTCAAAACGAATCGTGCGAGTACCGAATTCACCGTTATCAATGACGGCTTCGGCAAACTTCACGTCTGGACCCTCCATAGGATCTCCTTCTGTATGTTTTGCCCTCGGCCATCGATTGTCATAAACGCCATCTGTGTGCGGTTACCACAACCGAGGACCGACGGACACCTTCTCTTGTACTTCTATTTTATGAACGCTGCTTCGCGCGGATCCCCGCCTCAGTAATTCGGCAGCACGCGCCGCAAACCCAATACGCGCCAGTTAACGTGCAGCGACCCGCTCCCTAATGGAGCGGGTCGGCAACAATTATCGGCGCAAACCGAGGCGCTTAATGAGCGACCGATAACGCTCAATATCTTCACTGGCCAAGTAGCCCAGCAGACGACGGCGCTTACCGATCAACAGCATCAGACCACGACGTGAGTGGTGATCGTGCTTGTGCGAACGGAAATGTTCGGTAAGTTCAGCAATACGAGCGGAAAGCAGGGCAACCTGCACTTCCGGAGAGCCGGTATCGCCCTCATGCATCGCATATTCCTTGATGATCTCGTCCTTACGTTCCTGAGACAGAGCCATACGCTTTCTCCTTCTTCTACTCGTTGCACGGAGCCCAGGGCTGGTTCTCCTGAGCGATGACACTCCGTGGCCGATCGAACGGCGTCATCTAGCCTAACATGCACATTCCGTCGGCCTGCTACCCGCAAAGGTGATCTTGACCTCGAAGCCTAATTATTATGTGCGCCACTGATCTCTGTTTACGTCATCCAGCCAATACATTCACATAGGCTCACTGCCGCGCACCGACCGTAGAGACGTTCGCCGTCAGCATCTCATTAGGAGCATTAGCAGCTTATTAAGAGATTAACCGGCAGTGACGTCACTGGGATTGACTCGATAGGACACCGGCACTCCGAGAATCTGCGCAGTTTTACGCAAATCATCATCCATCTGGGTCAGCAACTGCTCCACGCTGTCCATCTTCATCATTGGCCGCACGTAATCAACAAAATCTATCGCAATATCCTCCCCATATAAGTTCAGATCACTGCGCCCTAGCACATGGGCTTCAACTGTTCGCTGCGTCGCATTAAACTGCGGATTCGACCCAATGGAAATGACCGCTGGTAGCAACACCGTCGCGGTAGAGTCTGGCACCATGCGCACCAGCCATCCCGCATAGACCCCATCACAGGGCACCTCACCGATTCCGTCGCTCGGCAGATTCGCCGTCGGAAATCCTAGTTCTCGCCCCCGCTTAAAACCATGCTGGACAACCCCACGCAGGCGATGTGGACGACCCAGAATCTTCGCCGCCTTACGCACATTACCGGCATCCAGGAGCTCTCGAATCCAGGTGGATGAGTAGCGGCGACCGCTGCCAGAAACCAGATCAGCCAACAGATACACATCTACCCCGTAGTTCTGGCAATAGTTCCGTAAGAACTCACCATCGCCGGCATTATCTCGCCCGAATCGCACGTCAGTCCCGACAACAATCGCCTGAGCTCCAAGCTGGCCAATAAGCTGATCGCGGATGAAGGCTTCCGGAGTCGTCTGAGCATAAGCCAAATCGTATTTTTGGATGACAACAATATCTATTCCGGCCGCCTCTAGCCGCGATAGTCGATCTGCCAAGGTGGTAATCATCGGCAATTGATGTTCGGGGCAATGCACTGCCCTCGGATGCGGTTCAAAGGTCAAAGCAACCGCTGGAATTGACCGCTCACGAGCTATGCGCACGGTTTCTTGCACGATGGCGTGATGACCTTTATGGAATCCATCAAAGATTCCAATGGTCACGACGGATGGGCCTACCTGCGGATCAGGTGGGCAATAACGAACATCCACGAGTTACTTGCCACGCAATCCGAGCTGCGGACGCCCCTGGGAGAAATCATCAGGAATAACACGGGTATCACCTGCATGACGCCCCATACGACGCCGACGCCCACAGCCGCACATCTGCCCCTCCAGCGCCGCCGGATCTTGCCCAGAAGCTGCCGCCTGAGAGTGTTCCGAATTTTCCTGCGCCCGCGCGGTCTCCCGCTGCACGTTCCTATGATGATGGCGGTGACCGCAACCGCATCCGGAAGTTGCCGGCACCTGAGTACCTGACAATGCATGTGACGTATCTGGCTGCGATACCTGCTGAGCATTCTCCTGCGCCGAGACTGACTCCACTGGAGAACTAGCTGTTTCTTCCCTGCGGTGGCCTGAACATCCACATCCCGATGGCACCATAGCCCTATATTCCTTTCCTCGTCTGCATTAATTGTAAGTCTGGTTTTAATTGCCCAGCGCGAGGCGAGACAAGCGCCACCGGATCACAATCACACCAGGCAACCGCGGGCCATTGCCCAGTGCGCAGCGCATGACCAGTTGGTTCACGCCGATCAATGAACATCCCTGCGCTAAGACGACGCGCCTCATCCTCATTTACCGCAATAGCTGGAAAAACGTCACGGCAGATCTGCTCCAGTGGAATAACCGGCAAATTCTCCGTCATGAGCGCTAACTGGGAAATCGAAAACGCTTCTTCTACATCCCACGGACCAATTCGCCACCGATGTAAGGAACGCAAATGCGCCCCCACTCCCAGCCGCTGACCAAGATCGCGTGCGAGGGCACGAATGTACGTTCCCGCAGAGCAGGTGACGTCAACCTCAAACTCAACAACTGGCACGCGACGCCCCTGCACCACCAAGGTGCTACGTTCAATAGGGCTACAGCGGGTGAAACTCTGGATACAAACTGGCCGAGGAGCTAAAACTACCTCATGCCCTGAACGAACTAGTTCATGGGCCCGACGACCAGCAACCTTAATCGCAGAAACCGCCGAAGGTACCTGCATGATATTGCCAGTTAATTCCCCTATTACGGCATCAATAGCCAGGCTAAGGCGCTCATCGTCATATACGTCAGGCTCGGTTAACACAGGATTCTCATCGGGATACAGCACGCCATCTGCATCCTCGGTTGACGAGGAGACGCCACAGCATATCCGCGCACGATAGCTCTTATCCACCTGACCAAGGTATTGGATCAGCTTGGTAGCACGACCGATTGCCACTACCAGTAAACCAGTTGCCATCGGATCAAGAGTGCCGCTATGCCCAACCTGCCGAGTCGCTGCCAGTCTCCGCACCGCACCAACAACGTCATGGGAGGTAACACCACTATCTTTGGCAACTAATAACAGTCCCGGATCTGTCGGGTAACCACGGGGTAAATCACCCCACGGCATAACGCGACGCGGTTTTGCCGACGAGGAACTGCGCTCGCCGTGTTCTGCGTCTTGTTTGCGCCCCACTTACGTTATCCCTTTTCCTCAGTTATTCGTCATGCTCATGACTCCGGTACGGATCAGGATCCCCAGCCGGAACCGCGCCCTGGGCGTTGCGGCGAATCTCCTCATCACGTAATCGGGCTGCAGCAAGTAGCTCTTCCATTGACTGCACAGAATCTGGCAAGGCATCGACAATAAACTCAATACTTGGCGTCAACCGCAGACCCAACTGTTTGCCAACATGAGAACGGATCAAACCACGGGCAGATTCCAAAGCGGCTGCGGATTGGCGTACCGCATGCTCATCTCCCATGACGGTGTAGAAGATACTGGCATGCTGCAGATCTCCAGTAACCCGTACATCGGTAATCGTCACCATGCCCAAGCGCGGGTCCTTGAGTTTGGAGGTCAGCATACGCGCGACAATCTGCTGGATTTGATCGGCGACGCGCTGCGCACGTTGGTTCGTCATATTACGTATTCTTCCCGTCTGTATCTTCTCGTAAAAGTGAGCTTTTACCCCAGCTCATGTGAGGTGCGGGACGCACATTCATGCGTCCCGCATTCTCTGAGTGTGCCTAGCACGATACTTTCGTTTTAATCGCGCGGCTTTTCCCGCATCTCGAAAGTCTCGATAATATCGCCCTCGCGAATATCGTTATATCCGATGGTGATACCACATTCGTAACCTTCACGAACCTGCGTCACGTCATCTTTCTCCCTACGCAAGGAGACGATAGTTAGACCAGGGGCAACAACGACGCCGTCGCGGATGAGGCGAGCCGAATGACCACGAGTAATCGTTCCGCTGCGAACAATCGAACCAGCGATATTGCCGAACTTACCCGAACGGAATACCTGGCGGATCTCAGCATTTGCCACCACAGCTTCTTCGTAGATCGGCTTGAGCTTGCCCTTCAGGGCGGCTTCCACCTCGTCAATGACGTCGTAGATGACGTTGTAGAACTTCATCTCAACGCCCTCGTGATCTGCCATCTCTTGAACGCGCTCAGCCGGTCGAACATTGAAGCCGATAATGACTGCGCTATCAACGGTAGCCAAATCCACATCCGATTGCGTTACCGCGCCAACACCACGATGAATGACGTTAAGCTCGACCTCGCCCGAACCGACCTCAATATCGAGCAAGTTCGATTCCAGCGCCTCAACGGAACCAGAAGAATCACCCTTGATGATGAGGTTGAGCGTCTCGACCTTGCCTTCTTCAATAGCGGCTGTCAGATCCTCTAGCGAGATACGCTTACGACGCTTAGCCAAAGTGGCTGCACGCTTTGCCGTTTCACGGCGTTCCGCAATCTGCCGAGCCGTGCGGTCATCATCAGCAACGATCAGTTGATCGCCAGCGCCTGGCACAGAAGTCAAACCGAGGACCTGTACCGGACGCGACGGACCAGCTTCCGTCACGCTGTTGCCGTGCTCGTCCGTCATCGCTCGAACTCGACCGTGTGCCGTTCCTACAACGATGGAGTCGCCCACGCGCAAGGTTCCATCTTGGATCAATGCAGTAATAACCGAGCCGCGGCCTTGATCGAGCTTTGCTTCAATCGCAACGCCACGAGCTGCTTTATGCGGGTTGGCCTTCGGCTCCACAAGAATATCGGAGGTGGCCAATACCGTCTCCAGCAGCTCATTGATATTGATGCGCTGCTTTGCAGAAATATCCACAAACGGAATATCGCCGCCATATTCTTCAGCAACTAGACCGTACTCCGTGAGCTGAGAACGAACCTTCTGCGGGTTTGCGCCGTCCACGTCGATCTTGTTAACCGCAACCACGATAGGCACATTTGCCGCCTGAACGTGATTGATCGCTTCAACAGTCTGCGGCATGACACCGTCATTAGCCGCCACGACAAGAATCGCCACATCAGTCACATCCGCACCCCGAGCACGCATTTGAGTAAATGCCTCGTGACCCGGAGTATCAATGAAGGTAATTGCCCGGCGTTCGCCTTCGATCGTCACATGCGTCTGGTATGCACCGATGTTTTGCGTAATGCCACCGGCTTCTCCCAACACCACATCCGCATCGCGAATGGCGTCAAGGAGCTTCGTCTTACCATGATCGACGTGGCCCATCACCGTCACTACTGGCGGGCGCTTCTCGCGATCTGAGTCATCTTCTTCAGCTCGTTCAGCGTCCAAATCAATATCGAAAGATTCAAGGATCTCACGGTCCTCGTCCTCCGGACTCATGATCTTGATGTCATAGCCCAATTCTGCGCCTAGTAGCTGGAAAGTATCCTCATCGAGCGACTGATTTGCCGTTGCCATCTCTCCCATGCGGAACAGCACAGTAACTAAAGCTGCCGGATTCGCATCAATACGCTCTGCAAAATCCGCTAACGACGAGCCAGCGCGCACCCGAACCTCTTGACCGTTGCCGCGTGGAACTTGAACGCCTGCTAAGGTCGGTGACTGCTGCTCTTCAAACTCTTGCCGCTTGGTTCGCTTCGACTTACGCCGACCACGACCAGCCTGCTTACCGAAAGCTCCAGCAGTTGATCCACCGCGAGCCTTGCCGCCCGAACGAACGAAGCTTCCTCCACCCGTCTGCGGTGCGCCGCCAGAACGATTATTTCCACCTGGACGCCCGCGCCCTCCACGACTTGGACCGCGCGACGAATCATTAGGAGCTTGGATCTGATCCGGCATCATATTCGGCGAAGGCCGCGATGCGGCATTATTCGGCCGATTTGACCGCTTCGGACGTTCCGTATTCGACTCTTCGTTACGCATTGTTTGCCGCGGATGCGACGAGGAATTTCCAGGCCGACGCACGCCCATCCCCTGCCGAGAGGCGAAAGGAGAATTTCCAGGACGCTGCCCGCCGCGGCGCTGCTGTGGGCGTGGCATTGCTTCTCGCGCAGCTCGGGCTGACTTCGCTGCCTCACCAGGGGTCACAAAAGCGCGAGATGGTTTCGCCTTGGGAGCTTTAGGTGCCGAGACATCTTCACGCGGGGCTGCAGGGGCGGCTGGAGTAGCCGGCGCAGCAGGCGCTGCCGGTTTCGGACCTGGTTTCGCAACCCGCGAGCGAGCCGGCCCTGGTTTAGCCGCCGTAGGTTTAGCAGCCGACGCAGGATTCGGCTCTCGTAGCGAACCAGGGGTGGGAACTGATGTTGCTTTCGGGGTAGCCTCTGCTGCCGTTTCCACAGTAGCCGGTGCGGGTGGCGCACTCGGCTCAGCTTTCTGCTCTGGGGCAGCTTCTGGCTCTTTAGCTGCCGACTTCTTTCGAGCCGGAGCTTTCTTGAGTTCTTCGGGATGTGATTCAAAATATTCGTGCGCACGACGCACGACCGGGGCCTCGATGCTCGAGGACGCCGACTTGACGAATTCGCCGTTTTCTTTCAGCACCTCCAACAAACGCTTGCTGGTGACGCCAATCTCTTTGGCGAGCTCATGTACGCGGACCTTAGCCACATTTCTCCTTCATCATGGTCCGCGCGCAGTGGCGTCAGACCTCTTGCAGACAGCTCATCGCTGGGTACTCATCGGGTGCCCATCGGCTTTCCTACCCGCTTTCATCTCTGGGACGCTCAGCGTCCTCCTGCTGGTTGGCGAGCCACGCATAAACATGGCTCGTATCGACGTGGGAGCGAAAAGCCCAATCAAAAGCTTTACGGTGCAGCGCCCGCGATACGCACTCTGGCACTGGGTGAACCCACGCTCCGCGCCCTGGGCGGCAGGCATCATGGTCGGGGTACACGACCTGTTCTATGACAACCCACCGCAGCAAGTCACGGCGTTCGCCTACCTGCCGACATCCAATGCACGTGCGACGGCACGGCGAACGATAGTCAGTGTGTGTAGGCATACGTGGATGAGTCTACCTGAATGAGTGCGACAAACCACGTATGCGTTCTCGTGAGGTTAATCGCTTGACCGCAGCGAAATAGGATCTTCCGATTCTTTGCGAATATCGATTGACCATCCCGTTAGCCGAGCAGCTAGGCGCACATTCTGAGCCTCCCGCCCAATCGCTAGCGAGGCTTGATCGTCTGGCACAATTGCTCGTGCTTGGCGAGTATCAGCGTTGAGAATATCAACCCGAACAACCTTTGCCGGAGATAGCGAGGCCGCGATAAAAGTCGCATGGTCATCGTCGTAATCAATAATGTCGATCTTCTCGCCATGCAATTCTTTTGTTACTGCCCGCACTCGTTGCCCATTCGGACCAATACACGATCCCTTCGCCGCAACAGCGCGATTCGATGACCACACCGCAATTTTCGTGCGATGCCCGGCTTCACGGGCGAGCGATACGATCTCAACCGTACCGTCAGCAATTTCTGGAACTTCCGAGGCAAATAACTGACGCACAAAATCGTCATGCGTGCGAGACAGCCGAATCGAAGCCCCATTTGATGAAACAGAAATATCTAAGACGAGTGCCCGAACTAAATCCCCGCGAGAGAGCCGTTCCGTTGGAATCTGTTCCTCAGCGCGCAACAGCCCATGATTTTCACCTAATTCAACGAAAAGATCGCGCGAATCCGGATGGCTACCTGCAGGCCCTTCGACGATGCCAGCAACAATTTTGCCCTGCTTATCCTGGAAATCGCCCAGGATACGAGCAGTCTCCGCGTCTCGCAGTCGCTGATTAATCACCATACGGGCGGTTGACGTCGCAATATGACCAAAATCGTTGGGAGTATCATCAAATTCGCCGACGACGTTTCCGTCCTCGTCAAACTCTGGCGCCCAAATCACAAAAGAGCCCGTCGCTTTATCTAGCTCAACACGCGCGCCCTTGACCGCGCCCGGCACCCGCAAGTAGGCATGAAGCAAGGCATCCTGGATAGCGCCAAGCAAGACATCAAGGTTCACCCCGAGTTCGGATTCAACAATCCGCAACTCATTCATCGAGATATCCATGTCAGCTCCTAAAGCTCCTAAAACTCCACAACGACACTGGCAGCCGAAATATCTTCATAAGCAACCATCTGAGTACCGTGTTCATCGGCAATACTCACACTATCACTCGCTGCTTCCAGCACCTCACCAATAAGCGATTGCCCACTTCTCAGCGTTATTGCAACTTTACGCCCCTGCGCCCGCGAGAAATGCCGTGGTTCACGCAGCGCCCGATCCACTCCTGGCGTACTGACCTCCAGGGTATATGCGCCGGCAATCGGATCTTCTTGATCCATTACTGCTGAAATAGCTCGCGAAACCTCAGTGAGCCTATCAGGAGTAATGCCGCCAGGCCCCTCCGGAAGATCAACAATTACCCGCACCATAGTACGCTTTCCAGCGCGCACTACCCGCACATATTCCAGGTATAACCCTGCCTCCTGGATAACCGGACGAAGTAAATCGGCGATTTCGCGTTCTTTTGCCATAGTCACAGCTTACCCGTGCCGTATGGCAGGATAAAGTTATGCCACTTTCTACACACGCGTCAACGCTGCGATTTATTGGCAGCCTCGTGATCGGTATTGGAATCTTTGCGCTCGTAATGGTCATTACTGGCACCCATATAAGCCACGATCCTGAGGTGCCGACCCTCGATAGTAGCGAGGAAGCACGGCAAGAACTCGCCGTCCATGCCCAACAGATCGCCGATATGTCTGACGGAAATATGCACTCAACCGCGACAGAATGGGTATCGGCGCTAGGCGGAGTATGGGTCCCGTGGCCGCAGGGTGCTCCCGAAGGGCAAGCTAACCCACAATTACCTACTGCTTCCTACTCGACGTTGCCGGCCGCACTGAGTTCCTTTGCAAACGAAGCACTCACCTCCTCAGCTGGACCAACCGCCGTTGCCATCGGAATATCGGCCTATACTCAGTCCGTCTCCAGCGCTGAGAAGTGCGGGACATACGATTTGCTCACCGTAGGGCGCGCCCTGAGCAACGATGCTGCTGTAGAAAATATTGAAATCGCCCGCCAGTGGCTTGAGATTCCGGCATCCCACATGCAAATTGGCCAGCGCGACCTCCCGCTAGCGCGAATCGCTTTACTTAGTGCTCTTTTGGATGCCCAGATTGCTTCTGGCGGATCGGATACTCGCCCAGCTCTTGCCCCACCGCCTTCGCATGATCCCCTCACTGATAGTTACGACGTTCTCACACAGCAGTTAAGCCTGGCTGCTCAGCAGGCACCTGCAACAGATCGCCAACATATCGCGTCTTTTGTGTGCCATCTCTACCACGATTATCCAGATGCTCCCCCGATAGCCGCGCTACCTGGATTAGTACGCTCCAGTAACTAAGGGCTGAGCTACCGAAGAAGAAGAAGAAGAAAGCGGGCGCCTAACGCAAAGCACATACCCGCGAGAGGTGCTACCAGTTCCGGGCGTTCTTTCAATAATTAGCTTTAAGGAAAACGCCGTGCAGCAATATGGTTTTACTGCCATGCCCCTACCAGGCGTTATCGTGCAGCACAGCGCAAACGAACTCCACCAAAGCCCTAGAAAACACTAAGCTAGGACGCACTACCAAAACGCAGGCAATCAACGACGAACCAACTAACGCGCGTTGCACCAACCACCAGAATTTGCCTTTCTGTTTGCTCCCCGTTCTCCTCTCTTTTCCCTCCTCTCTTTTTTTCTCTCTCTCCCCCCCCCCCCCCCCGAGATACGTCTCGCTCTTATTCACGACCCGTGCCACAGGGCAATTTTCCGGTACAGAGGGCTCTACACAGGTTCTATAGGCGTGACGGTTCCGCAGCCGCCACCGAGACGCACAGACCATACACTGTTCTGACGAGACAGCCCGCAACAAGCTATCCGATATATCTGACGAACCATGCTGAGGCAGAATACAGCGGTGCCTCCCGTATCATATCGGCTACGGGAGGCACCGCTCAGCCCAACTTAGCTCGCTACCTGCTGGTTTACGGCATGTTTAGTAACGCAACACATAAACAGCGCGGCTAGCGCAATTAGTTAGCGCACCGATCGCACATCTTCGATCACACGGCTAACGATCTCATCAACCGGCACTGAGATGTTCTCCCCAGCGCGTCGATCTCGCAGCTCCACCTGACCGTCAGCAAGCCCGCGCCCCACCACGATGGCTCGCGGCACACCGATCAGCTCATAATCTGTGAACTTCACACCCGCCGACATCCGTGGGCGATCATCATAGATAACGCTGATACCCTGACTATCCAATTCCTCAGCAATACTCTGTGCCGTATGGAAAATCTGCTCATCTTTACCCGTGGCAATAATATGAACATCTGCTGGAGCAATCAGCGCCGGCCACGCTAGACCACGCTCATCATGATTTAGCTCAGCAAGCGCAGCAACCAAACGAGATACCCCGATACCATAAGATCCCATCGTCACCACACGGGTCTTACCATTTTCATCAAGTACCGTCAGACCCAGCGCGTCAGCATACTTCGTCCCAAGCTGGAAAATATGCCCAATCTCAATACCGCGTTCCATACGCAGCGGGCCTGAACCATCCGGTGCTGGATCACCATCGCGCACTTCAACCGCTTCAATCGTCCCGTCAACCTCAAAATCACGCCCAAAGACGATATTCGCGGTATGCCACTCAGGCCGATCTGCACCCGTAATCCACGCCGACCCACGACGAATATGCGGATCAACAAAATACCGAACCGAACCGTGCGCCACACCATTATCGTCATAGGTGCGCTTAGGAGAATTCGGACCAATATGCCGCGGCCCAATATAACCAGCAACCAGCTCTGGATGTGCAGCCAAATCCTCAGCCGTAGCCATCTCGACTTCTGCCGGTGCCAACTGCGCCTCAATTCGCTTCAGATCTGCTTCCCGATCACCAGGAATACCAATCACAATCAGTTCGCGCTCACCATCAGGATAGGTGGCCACCACGACAACGTTCTTCAACATATCGGCCGCTTCCCAGAGCCGATCTGCCCGCGGATAGGCGGCATTGACAACCTCAACCAGGCGCTCAATCGACTTCGCATCTGGGCTATCAATATCAACCGGATCACCAATTGAACTAAAATCCACGTCCCCGAGATCAGGCGTCGTAACAGCCTCTACGTTGGCGGCATACCCACCGTCAGAGACCACATAACTATCTTCACCAATCGCGCACGGCATGAGGAATTCTTCCGAATGAGAGCCACCCATCGCCCCAGCCACTGCCCGGCAAATAACATACGGTAAGCCCAGACGGGTAAAAGCCCGTTCATAGGTATCGCGCATAAGCTGATAGGAAGCAGCCAAGGATTCCGTATTCACATCGAAAGAGTACGCATCTTTCATGACAAACTCACGGGTTCGCAACAAGCCAGCACGAGGGCGTGCCTCATCGCGGAACTTCGTTTGGAACTGGTAAATCACCAGCGGCAAATCCTTGTACGACGAACACATATCTTTCGTCGCCAACGTAAACATTTCCTCATGCGTCGGAGCTAAAAGGTAATCATTCTCGCGGCGATCCTGCAGACGGAACAAGTTCGGGCCATACTCATCCCAACGCCCCGTCTTTTCGTAGGGTTCACGCGGCTGCAATGCTGAAAAAAGCAGCTCCTGTGCGCCTGCTTTATCCATTTCCTCGCGGATAACCGCCTCAATCTTACGTAAGACGCGCAAACCTAAGGGCAGCCAGGTGTACACGCCCGGAGCAGTGCGGCGAATATATCCGGCACGCACCAACAGCTTATGGGACTCGACCTCCGCGTCAGCAGGATCCTCACGCAGGGTCTTAATAAAGGACTTTGACATCTTAAACACGTCTTTAGTGTAGCGAACCCATCGCCACAACAAGAAAGACGTCCAGGAAAACCTGCTCGGAACTAATAGGTAATTCAGAACAAAATCGTGGCGTACTGCCCTACTTGAATAAAGCCAGCTTTCTCATAGGCCCGCACCGCAGCAAAATTGTAATCATTGACATAGAGCGAAACCGTTGGGGCAATCCGACGTTGGATCTCCTGGGCGACGCTCACCATCGCAGCCGCACCAATGCCGCGCCCCCGCACATCTGGAGCCGTCCACACCCCTTGGATCTGCGCCACGCCACCACCCAAAGCTCCAATATCCGCTTTGAATTCCACACGCTCCTCGCCGCGCACATCGCGCCCCATGCGAACAAACGTGCGCCCCGTTCGCACCAGCTCATGGACTCGCCGCGCATACATATCACCATAACTGCGCGGATCATAACCGACTTCTTCGATAAACATACTCACCGATGCCGGAACGATAAGCGCGCCCTCGCCCACTTCAGCTAATCGCACCGCCGGATCTGGCGCAACGCACGGTTGACCGCCGTACACCATTGATAGCTGATTATCCCGAATCTCTCTCGGACGGGCAAAACGATGCTCAATACGCTGCCACAATCCCATGACCTGATCTGCCGAACCCACAATTGAACTGAAAATCCGACGTGATTGACGAATCTCTCTGGCTAAAATATCCAATCCGGATTCGTCAAAACCACAGGGCACAAGATTGGCACCATGCCAACACAGTGCGCACAGATTCCCTTGAGCATCAAATAATCCTAAAGCGTGTGCCGGACGCAAAGACCTCGCCTCTGCCAATGGCACCCGCGCCAAGATCGTGGATACCGGATCGCGATCTAAGAAGGCGAGCGCCGCGCTGCGATCGTATGCGCCCAAACGGCGCATCGTCAGTGCTCGGCGTCGCCATAACACTAGAAAATCACCTCAGGGCGCGCATCTGGATCTGATACGAGGCCCATCTCTTGTGCCACGATTCTCGCTCGGGCAATTAACGTCGGAACAATCTCATCTTCCGGCACAGTATCAACCACCGTCCCACGCACAAAGATCTGCCCTTTGCCATTGCCTGAGGCCACTCCCAGATCTGCTTCACGTGCCTCACCTGGACCATTGACGACACAGCCCATCACGGCCACCCGCAAGGGGAAAGTAATATCCTTCAATCCTTCAGAGACCTCATTTGCCAAAGTGTAGACGTCCACCTGCGCCCGCCCACACGAAGGGCATGAGACGATCTCCAGCTTCTTCTCGCGCAAACCTAAGGAGCGCAAAATCTCCTCGCCAACTTTAACTTCCTCAACAGGCGGCGCCGACAAAGAAACTCGAATCGTATCGCCAATCCCCTGTGCAAGTAACGCACCAAAAGCGACCGCGGATTTGACCGTCCCCTGGAACTGCGGCCCCGCCTCTGTTACCCCTAAATGCAAAGGCCAATCCCCCGCTTCGGATAACAGTTGATAGGCCCGCACCATCACCACCGGATCGTGATGCTTAACGGAAATGGCAAAATCATAGAATCCAGCGTCCTCAAATAGGCGAGCCTCATTAACCGCCGATTCCACCAAAGCCTCCGGAGTGGCTTTGCCGTATTTTTGTAACAGACGCGGATCAAGCGACCCGGCATTAATACCGATACGCATAGCTGTGCCATTGGCATTTGCCGCTGCCGCAATCTCCGGAATACGATCGTCGAATTTCTTAATATTTCCAGGATTAACCCGCACACCACAGCCAGCCTCAATAGCAGCAAAAACGTACCGCGGCTGAAAATGAATATCTGCCACCACCGGAATATTGGATTGTTGCGCGATGACAGCAAGTGCTTCAGCGTCTTTATCGGTTGGGCACGCAACCCGCACAATATCGCAGCCAGCGGCAGTGAGCTCCGCAATCTGCTGCAAGGTCGCACCGATGTCATGCGTCTTTGTTGTGGTCATGGATTGAACGGAAACAGGTGCGTCACCACCAACACGCACATCACCTACGGTAATCTGGCGAGTCTTTTTCCGGGGCGCAATCACAGCCGGAGCGTCTTTTATTGAGGGCATACCTAGCGAAACTGTATTCACGAATGTGATTATCTCACCTAATCTCTCACTCTTCACGCAGGTTCACCGTCCGAAAAGCCACAATCCGAATATGTGTTGTACCGACGTTTCTTACCAGGGTCTACTAGCCGCAGTATCGCCTCACATACGCCAATAGCAGTTCATATCCACTTACATATCTGCCCATACTGGAGCAGATCGTCATTCCATCTCACAGCGGAAAACAGTAGCTCAGCTCTATCCCCATACCCAGTGCCGGCAGATCAAAAAGCTGGCTTGAAAATATCAGCAGCCACAAGCAATATCGTCATTCCAATCAACAAGATAAACACGATATTCGATAAGGAGGTAAGCCGCGCCGTATCAAATGCACCCGGATCAGGGCGCCCCCGCCACCGCGCAATATGACGCCTACTTCCTTCGATCACAGCCCCCAAGATATGCCCGCCATCTAACGGAAGCAGTGGAATGAGGTTAAATAAAAACAAGGAAATATTGAGCGAAGCCAGTAACATCAGCAAATCTGCCAGCCGATCCATCCCCGAATACTGCGCATTACCGCTTGCGGTGATATTCCCAGCAAGATCTGCAACTCCGACGATTCCAATAGCGGAATTTGGATCACGTTCCTGATCGGAAAACAAAGCCACCGAGGTATTCCACAGATTCACTGGGAGCTTGACGAGGATTCCCGCAGTTGCCAGCGTCATATCCGCAGCTTGCGCCGGTACTCGTGTAAGGGAAACCCGCTGACGTTCCACCGTCGGGGAAATTCCGACATACGGACGATGCTGCGTCGCTGAATCATCAGATTGGGAAGCAGAATCCGTACCTAACAGTGCCCGATCAATCGGCGTAATCTGCACTGTCATCGGCTTTCCGTCACGAATGATAGAAACAGGTAGCTCCTGCATCCCACCAGCAGCAATCGCAGCCGACAACTCATCCCAGTTCTCCACCGGCACACCACCCCACGCCTGGATCGTATCACCCACCTGCAACTGCGATAGGGCCGCCGGAGTAGCCGGATTATGTGGATCATGGGCAGAACACTCAGAGCCATGAACGCACGGTTGGATTGAGCCAATGGTCGTCGTCAACGTCGACATTCCCATCGTGGACATAACGATCGTCAGCAATACCAAGGCAATTACCGCATTCGTTAGCGGCCCACCGAACATAACCACAAGCTTCTTGCGTGCAGGTAAACGCCAAAATGCCTGATCTTCTTCTCCGGGTCCAATCTCTTCAGCGGAAGCCTGACGAGCTTCCTCAGCAAGTGTGAGTTGACCTTTGTGAGTGTAAATCCGAGTCCCGGGCTTTGCTGGGGGCAACATGCCTGCAATCGACACATATCCGCCCAACAAAATAGCTTTAATCCCGTATTCTGTGCCATTGATCGTGCGAGAAAATAGCGTCGGCCCAAAGCCAATGAAATATCGTGAGACTTTCACGCCAAAACGCTTCGCCGGATACAGATGCCCGACTTCGTGAATTCCAACCGAAATCACGATGCCGCAGATGAGAACCAAAACTCCGAGAATGTACATCCTACGCCTTAAATTGCTGTCATAAACCGCTGATGAGCTGCCTGCCGCGCCCAATCCTCAGCCGCTTCCACTGCTGCCACGCTCAATTCTCCAGCATCTTCAAAGGTCTCCACGATCTCACTGACGGTGGAGACAATATCCAAATACCCAATACGCCCCGCCACAAAAGCCGCCACACATTCCTCATTGGCAGCATTGAATACCGCCGGATGTAAGGCAGAAGTTGCGAGCGCCTGCCGCGCCACATCAATGGCAGGGAACACCTCATGGTCGTAGGGTTCAAAAGTCCATGCACAGGGTTCCTCCCAGGCGCACGGGCGAGCCACCGTATCTAAGCGATCCGGCCACGAGAGCCCCAAAGCGATAGGCAGGCGCATATCTGGCGGTGATGCTTGCGCCACGGTTGAGCCGTCACAAAATTCCACCATGGAATGTACCACCGACTGCGGATGAACTACCACCGTAATATCTTGTGGTTGCATATCAAACAGGTATGCCGCCTCAATCAGTTCTAAGCCTTTGTTTACCAAGGTTGAGGAGTTGATCGTTACTACTGGGCCCATATCCCACGTCGGATGCTGTAAAGCTCGCTGTGCCGTCACCTCGCGCAACTCATCTCGCGTCTTACCGCGGAATGGTCCACCGGATGCCGTGAGGATGAGCCGGCGCACTTCACTATGACCCGATAGGACGGGTGAGGTCAGCCCTTTTTCATGACGTCCACCGCGCAAAGCCTGCGCGAGCGCACTGTGTTCAGAATCCACCGGAACGATCTGCCCTGGCCAGGACATTGCCTGACGCACCAAAGATCCGCCTGCCACTAAGGATTCTTTATTGGCCAAGGCAAGCGTAGCCCCGCTACGCAAGGCCGCCAAGGTCGGGCGCAAGCCTACGGATCCAGTGATGCCGTTGAGCACGACACCGGAGCTTTCACTATCTCCCGTCAACATCTGCGCAATGTGCGTCATTGCCTGAGTTCCGGCAACGATCTGCGGTTGGGGTAAAGACGGGAAAAGCTCTGACCATAGCTGCGCAAACTCTGTGGCTTTCTCTTGGGCAATCCCCACCACATCAACATGAAAATCTGCAGCTTGCCGAGCCAAAAGTGCTAAGTGACCGCCCCCAGCCCCTAGCGCTCGAACACGAAACTCCTGACGATGATCGGCGATCACCTCCAGCGCTTGAGTGCCAATTGATCCGGTTGAGCCAAGAATAACGACGTCACGCATAAGCGATACCACAGATTATTCGACGGATAGCAGCACAGAAACAGCGCGGTCAAGAAAGACATCAACAACGGCTTCGTCATACGCTTTTGCCCCACGCGCCGCAGAAAATGTGGCATGACGAATATCCTCAGACGTCAACTCGGCTTCAGCATCAAAGTACGCAGCGATCTTGCTCAACAATGCATCTACTTCGTTCTTGGAGTAGCCAGTATCTGAGGCGTCGGCGAAACGTTCTCCGGCAGGGCGCAACAATCGCGGATACAAGGTCTGCGCCTGGGCGTACGTCTCCTCCAACCAGCGCTTCTCGCCGTGCTCATCCATGATCTTCGCTCGACGTCGCTGCACAAAAGCCGCTTCTAAGCGATCCAAGGCGGCATCTACCAGGTAAGGATCATATCCATTACGCACCCAGCCAAAGGCACACGAGCGCACCGTCTTTTCTGTAATATCTTCCGAGCTGTCCCCAGAATAGGCGCGTTTCGCCCGAGCCAGAAATGCGTCCACTTGCTCCGGGTTGTACCCTGCGCGCAATGTCCCCGTCCGCTTAAACGTATGTGCCATGCCTCTCCCCTATGCTTCACTCGTTCGACCAGCCAGTTGATCGGCCAGATCATGCGGTTTCTCGCGATGTTCTGCGAGCCGAGCATCGACTTTCTCCTGCGCCTGCTTCGCTCGTCGAGCAACGTTATCCCGATCAACCACCTCGGCTGCCAACTGCCCACATGCGCCATCAATATCCGACCCACGGGTATCGCGAATGGTTGTCGAAATACCCGCTGCTAACAGTGTATCGACGAAACGGCGTGTAGCGGTCTTCGTCGACGCCGTCCAAATACTGCCCGGAGTGGGATTCAACGGGATCGGATTCACATGCGCCCAGCCGCGGCCCCGTCGGTTCAATTCTGCCGCCAAAAGTTCTGCCCGCCAGGCGTGGTCGTTCATATCCTTAATCAAGGCATATTCGATCGAAACTCGGCGCCCCGTGCTGCGATAGTAACGATAGGCGGCATCCAGGAGTTCTCCGACTTTGAATCGGGAATTGACCGGAATGAGATCGTCGCGAAGCCCGTCGTCTGGTGCATGGAGCGAAACCGCTAAAGTCACAGGGATCCCTTCGGCAGCAAGCTGGTCAATAGCAGGAACCAAACCAACGGTAGATACCGTGATATGCCGCGCTGATAATCCAAATCCCTCCGGCGACGGGTCAACCATCCGATGAACCGCATCGCGCACAGCACGGTAATTCGCCATCGGTTCGCCCATCCCCATAAACACCACATTGCTCACCCGAACCGGCTCGCCCAATGCGCCTTCCCGAGCCAGTTGCATATTGCTTCTGAGCTGCTCAACGATCTCTGCCGTCGATAGATTGCGCGTCAATCCTGCCTGCCCAGTTGCACAGAACGGGCATGCCATCCCACATCCGGCCTGCGAAGATAGGCACAGAGTAGCCCGATCGGGATACGCCATGAGAACGGATTCGACCACTGCACCGTCAAACAGACGCCACAAAACCTTTAACGTTTTCCCCTCGTCTGCCCGTTGTTCGCTGACTTTCTCCAGCAGTGGCGGCAGCAATAGCGCGCCAAGTTCTTCGCGTTGAGCTGTTGGAATATCACTCATTGCCGGCGGATCAACGCACAGATGGTCAAAATAATGCACAGATAGTTGATCGGCACGATACGGGGCAATCCCTAACTCACGGAGTTTTTCTCGCCGCTGTTGCCTATCGAGATCGGCAAGATGGCTCGGTGGTTTAGCCCGACGCCGCTGTTCAAAAGACAGGGTCGGACGCGGGCCGTGCTCTACCCGAGGACGTACTTGTTTTTCAGCATTCATAGCGGGCACCATTCTGCCATCTCATTTGTCATAGCAGACCAAAGCCCAAAGCGAATACGAGATAACACACAGGCGCACAAAAGAGCATAGAGTCAATGCGATCTAATACTCCGCCATGACCAGGGAAAATAGCCCCCATATCCTTGACGCCAAGATCTCGTTTAACCAGCGATTCCGCAAAATCACCGGCGGTTGCCGCTATGGGGGTCGCCACTGCTAAGACGATGACCCAAATCCACGATATTTTCAGCACTATGCCAGCCATGACGATAGCGACGAGCAGGCTCAACACAACCGATCCGACAAAACCCTCCCAGGATTTTTTCGGAGAAATCGAAGCCGCAATAGGGTGTTTTCCTAAAAGAACTCCGGCGCACCAGCCGCCTGTATCATTAGCTACCGGCAGTAAGATGAACGTCACGATAACCAAAGCTGGATGATCCATCTTCGCCATCGCAACCGCAAAACAGCCTAAAAGCCCCAGCCAGCTCACCGTAAAACATCCAGCTAAGGCATCAGTGAGCGCCCCTTGACGTTTTATCACAAGCGTTGCGGCAGTGGTCACCGCGAAAACGCCCAATAAAACAAGGAACGCCACCCCGAGACTATATTTCCACGTCGCCACCAGCATAAGGGCTTGCCCTAACGCTAAAACTGGAAACGGAATACGGAAATCACGCGCAAGCAGTGCTCCTGCTGCCTCCCACAAGGCCATCGTCAAACACAGCACTGCCAGGGCGACAAAAATCTCGATTCGAAATACGAGAGATGCTCCCACAATGGTGAGCAAAACCGCCGCAGTGGCAACTGCTAACGGCAGATTACGCCCCGCGCGCGAGGTCGTCTCGCGCGGCGGCCGTGGCGGATGCGGGGCAAGCCGCGAATAGATATTCGCGGCTTGCTGCATGGATGCCTGCGGCATTTAGATCTCCATAAGATCGGTCTCTTTATTGGCCAAAAGCGCATCTACCTGATCGGTGAAGCGTTTGGTGAGCGCCTCAAGATCCTTTTCTGCGCGCTCCACCTCATCCTCGCCAGCTTCTCCGTCTTTCTTAATACGCTCCAGCTCGTCCTTTGCCTTACGGCGCACTGCGCGAATCGCCACTCGTGACTCTTCTGCCTTGCCACGTGCTAACTTGACGTATTCCTTGCGGCGTTCCTCCGTCAAAGCTGGCAGATTTACTCGCATGACCTGACCGTCATCTGTTGGATTAACCCCCAGATCAGCCTCTTGGATTGCGCGTTCAATATCTCGCATAGCAGAGCGATCATACGGAGAAATGATAATCGTTCGCGCTTCGGGAACAGTCACCGAGGCTAACTGCTGTAGTGGGGTGGGAGCGCCATAATAATCCACCATCAACGAGGTAAACATCTCCGGGTTCGCACGGCCAGAGCGAATCTTGGAAAACTCATTGCGCACAACGTCAATGGCCTTCTCCATTTTCTCTTCAGCGCCAAGCAAAGCTTCGTCAATCATCAGGTCCTCAGTTCGTTGTTACTAGTGTTCCAATACCTTCACCGCGCAAGGCACGGGTGACATTTCCGGGTTCAACCATACCGAAAACCCGCATTGTCATGTCATTATCTTGGCACAGGGAGAACGCTGCAGCATCAACTACACGCAACCCCTGACGCAAAGCATCGTCATACGTGAGCGTATCTAGCTTGACGGCCTGCGGGTTCTTCCGCGGATCGTCCGTGTACACCCCATCTACGCCGTTCTTTCCCACCAACAGCTCATCACATTTGAGCTCTAACGCTCGCTGGGCCGCAACGGTATCCGTCGAAAAATAGGGCATACCTGCACCGGCGCCGAAAATCACCACGCGCCCTTTTTCAAAATGACGGATCGCCCGCAACGGAATATACGCTTCAGCTACCTGAGCCATCGTAATGGCCGTCTGTACTCGCGAGGGAACGCCGGCACCTTCCAGAAAATCCTGCAAAGCGACCGCATTAATGACGGTACCGAGCATTCCCATGTAGTCAGCTCGTGCGCGTTCCATGCCGGCTTCCTGTAGTTCGACGCCGCGAAAGAAATTTCCGCCACCAACGACAACGCCAATCTGAACTCCGTCATCAACCGCCGCTTTAATTTCGTTTGCAATACGGATAAGAACTTCTGTATCAAGCCCAATCGCCCCGCCGCCAAACACCTCTCCTGAGAGTTTCAACAAAACGCGACGCGGATGGTTATCGTCCTGGGTCATGGATGAACCTTTCTTCCGGTACTGACCTGAGTTTACCGCATTCGTCCCCAGTTCGAATCTCGACCTAAGAGTCGATCTAATTCGCGTCGTTCTTTCTTCGTCGGGCGCCCAACCCCTGATGGTCGGAACATGATAGGCATCGCCACCCGCGGGCGCTCTGGCGTGAGATCCTCATAGCATTCTCGTGCCACCGGCGCACCGACGCGTTTAGTTATTAGCTGACGAACCAGGAGTATTCGATCCCAACCGGCAACTCGATAGCGAACCGTATCCCCCACAGCAACTTTCGTCGCTGCTTTTACCGGCTCATCATTAATCCGCACATGGCCAGCTCGACACGCTGCCGTTGCTGCCGACCGAGTTTTCGTCTGGCGTACCGCCCACAGCCATTGGTCGATGCGCACTGATTGGGTCATAACAACAGTCTAACCTGCCGCCCTTTCCCAGCGGTATTTTCAAGATCGGCTCATACCTGTGCGTCGTTTCCTTAGCCACTGCGAAAATGGAGTTGCGCATTAAGCGGTGCCGTAAAACCGTTACACTTTCTGCCTCATTGCTCACACTTTCCAGGACGCTATTAGCTATCAAGAAAATGATGGTGTTACCCTGAGCCCTAGTGACGGCGCTTTAAAGCGCCTTTTTTCATTCCAGCAATACGAATAGGACTGTTGCATGTCATCACGCTTGCCCGAGGAACATCAGCCGAACCAGCCGGACGCGAATCCTCGTCATATCCGCGTTCCCGGATCGGATCGGATCTATGACCGCAACAAAATTCTTCTGGTCTTGCTCGTTCCACTGACGATGTCACTCTTACAAGTCTCCTCCGTCAACAACGTGCTGTTCACCGTCGGGAAAGCCCTCGATGCCTCGTCAACTCAGTTGCAATGGGTGTTATCCGGATATGCGCTGTGCTTCGGCATTTTACTGGTTCCGGCCGGACGGATCGGCGATCTTTTCGGGCGCTCATCGGCATTCGTCGTGGGATTGAGCGTATTCACCCTCGCCTCTCTCCTCGTTGGCCTATCTACCTCAGCCATCATGCTCAATATGATGCGGTGTTTGCAGGGTATCGGCGCTGGAATGTACTCCCCCCAAATCACCGGCCTCATCTTGCACTATTTCACCGGCCATGCCCGAGCTAAAGCCTTCTCTCTTTTCGGACTCATTATCTCGGCCTCTGTTGCGGCTGGACCATTGATGTCCGGCAGCCTTATCTCCCTGCTTGGGCCACAAAATGGCTGGCGTTGGTCCTTCATTATCAACTTCCCCTTCGGTCTTATCGGCATCTTTTTCGCTCTTCGCTGGCTGCCCTTCGGAAAAGAACGGCGCCACGTCGGCAAACGCGCTAAGGAAGCCCGCCGCGAATACATCGCTATGCGCCGCAAAGAAGGCGTCGTCCATAAGCCACGCACGCGAATTGATCTGGATCCTCTCGGGAGCTTCCTACTCGTCCTATCCGTCTTGTGCATCATGCTTCCATTTATGACCCACGGTCACATGTGGTTCTGGTTCTTACTTCCTGTTGGGTTCCTTCTTATTGTGGTGTGGGTGCTATGGGAGAAGTTCTACGCCGCACACGAGCATGAACCAATGGTTGACCTGCGGTTATTCCGAATTAAAACCTTCTCCTATGGTTCGGCGATTTCAGCAGCTCAATTCATGGGAACGACGTCAATCTTCGTAGTCCTGGCCATGTTCCTACAAAACGCACTTGACGCCAGCGCACTAGAAGTTGGATTAGTTTCCCTACCAGACGCGCTCATCGCAGCCTACGCAGCTATTTGGTCTGGCAAGCGCGCCGTTGAACACGGTCGTGGCGTGCAAGTTATGGCCTTGACGCTCATGCTCGTCGGAATCCTCGGCGTTACAACCGTGGTATGGGCGATTGAGCACGGGTTATCGTTCTGGTGGCTCACTATTCCGCTGACGATCCTCGGATTTGGTCAAGGATGTATGGGCGCGGCAAATCAAACTCAATCCATGATTGATGTACCACCAGAGCACGGTGGCACTGCCGGTGGCGTCCAACAAACCGGTCAACGTATCACAACCGCAATAGGAAATGCTGTCATCACCGCCATCTTCTGGCTTGGTCCTAGCCTGCATACCGGAAATACCGGCTGGTACGTCGGATTCTTCTTGGCCTATATGATGGTCACCTTGTTCATCTTGCTGGCGTTAACTCTGGCTATTTTGTTCTGGCGCGACGGCTACCATGACCGCCATCCACGGCAAGATTCCGCACGTAACAGCCAACTGCGGCGGCGCTCAGCACAGCGCTTACAGCGTCGCTCTATTCGTGCCCAGTAAGGCCTAACACCTCGCCTAGATAGCGCGTCATAATAGTTCGCGTTATCTAGGCGAAAATTCGGCGATCCGCTCGTAGTCTCCCCTCGGATAACACACAATTGATTTTTAGCAGGGCAGGGAAAAGAGAAAAAGCGATCCCGCCCGGCAGAAAAGCGAGCGTGCTTTTGCGCGCAGAAGATCCTACTTTTGCCGTGGCTAGGTTTACGGGTATGTACGCAAACCTAGCGCCTGTCACCTCACGCCATTAAACTCTTCGCGCAACTTTCTGCCACACAGTTCCTGCCTGATATGACTGACGTTACCTAACTTATACATCATCCCTACAGCAGCTATACGCCACGCAGCAAGCAGCTATACGCCACGCAGCAAACTTATCCTTCTCGATAGTGGACGCCGCTAGCACCAGTTGGATAAATCCATCGCAGCACCCCAGGCGGGGCTACCCGCAGGCAGGTACCGCATTCCAAACATGCCGCATATTCCACGCCGATAGTTCCATCTGGATGCGCCTGATAGACATGCGCTGGGCATATCCGCTCTAACAATTCTCCAGCCCGAGTTCGGCGAGCTGCCTCCTGATCGACCTCGATATGGGATTCGTCGTCCGTGTGAAAAACATTTCGTGCTAACCTCTCGTTAACACTATCCAGATTAAAAGACATCTGTTTTCCTCCTACAAGGACCGAATAGCACCAATACCTGCACGGATAAGGTCGGACATCTTCACCGACGATGCTTTCAACGCCGTTCGGGCATGACGGAGGAGGCGATCTTTCGGCTGGCCATCATGACGATACGTTCGATAGAGAATGTCTGTCAGCAGATCGCTCGTACCATCAAAAATTACTGGATGGGATTCAAAGAACTTCGGGGCTTTCCGATAGGTATGCATATCCGCACCGACGAAACTATTTTTCAGATGATCAAGATAGGAACGCAACTGCAAACGCGAGAAATCCTCAGCCGCCAGGGCCTGAGTAATTGCCTGTGCAGCCGCTTGCGCACTGCCTGCCGCAAGATCCATACCCCGTAACGTCAAGCCAGTATTGAGGGTAAATCCGGCCGCGTCACCAACCATGAGCAGTCCATCATGCACGATCTCTTGCTGCATCTGCTGGCCTCCCTCAGCGACCAAATGGCAGCCATACTCAATGACCTCACCGGAACGAATGAGCGGCTCGATTGCCGGATGCGACAAGAAATGATCGTGAATATCTGAGCTTGACTTTCCACTACGCGCTAGCGCATCCAACAAAAGAACCACACCGATCGAGATCGTATCCCGATTGGTGTAGAGGAATCCCCCGCCCGGAATCCCGCATGTTGCGTCCCCAATAAAGGAGTATGCAACACCTTCGCCGTCACGTAAGGCAAAACGTTCCTGGATAGTCTTTTCCTCCATCTGGATGACGGATTTGACTCCCAGACCCAGATGATGTGCAGATACTGCCGGTCGTAAACCTGCGTCAGAGGCTAAAAAGGAATTCACCCCGTCGGCACATACCGTCACCTTTGCCCGCATTTCCTCGCCGGTGGCGACAACCCCACTGACGTAGGGCCCGTCACGTAATAGACCCTCAACCTTGACACCACTAATGAGCGAAACGCCTGCTTCCTCAGCTTGTTGTGCCAACCACGGATCCAGTTTGGAACGCAAAACCGATACGGCATTAACGGGGTTAGCCAGACGCTGATCCCAGTAATCCATACTGACGCTACTGTGCGGGGTCAATGCCGCGACAACATTGCGAGTTATTACCCGCTCAACGGGAGCGCTCTCGACGAAATCCGGAAAGATATGCGTCATGACATGCGGATAGAACACACCGCCAGATAGATTTTTAGATCCGGGCTCTGCCCCACGCTCGATAAGAAGAACCTCAGCCCCACTGCGAGCCAGTAAAGTCGCACAGACGCTTCCCGCAATGCCTGCGCCCACAACAATCACGTCAAAATCGTAGTCCGTCATGATTCTCCTCGTGAGCAGTAAAGAACTGGTACGCTGAGCAGTCTATCCGTTCTTATGCTGACGCACAGCTTTCGTCATCTTCGGCAAAACTTCGTATAGATTACCCACTAAGCCATAGTCAGCAATATCAAAGATTGCTGCCGTCTCGTCATTATTAATAGCCACAATCGTTTCGGACTGGTCAATCCCAGCCGTATGGTGAATCTGCCCCGAAATTCCGACCGCAATATATAACTGTGGGGAAACCGTATGCCCAGATACCCCTAAATATGCGTCACGTTCCATCCAGCCTTTGCCTTCAACTAAAGGCCGCGTACACCCGACTTCCGCCTCAATGACCGCAGCGAGTTGCCGAGCTAAATCAATATCTTCTTTTGCCACGAAACCACGCCCCACACCGATAATCCGGCGAGCCGCATTGAGGTTAATATCCGCATGAGCGTTTGTTTCTTCGCTCTCACATGTTGCCGGATACGGCGCTATCGCATGAGCGTCGTGTGCTTGGATCGAGATGTGTGATTGTGCCGACGCGGGAATATCCCCTGGTTCTACTAAACCAACAGCGACTCCATCAAACTGTACATCCTGGAACGTCATTCCCCCGTAGCGCCCCAAAACGGCAGCTCCGGAAGCAATATTCCGAACGCCGGTAAGCATGGGAGCATGAAAAGCAGCCGCTAACGCCCCAGCGTAAACCCGCCCGACCGAATTATTTACGACGAGGATAATATCTCCTGGTTGCGCTGCCACCGCGGCCACCACCTGTGGTGCGTATGCTTCGGCTGGCCCAGATATAGCGAGACGGGTTACTTTATCAACTCCAGTAATCTCACAATCGCCCACCACAACAGCGTGACGTTCCCCCACGGCTAGTTGGCATAGCGGAGCAATCGTTGGCTCTGTAGTAACAATCCACGTCGTCATATCGTCCCTCATAACACTTCGTCCTCGTATAGTGCCGCAACGAGCTCATCTGCATGAGAAAACATGCGCTTCTTGCGCTGGTGAACGGGCGGTTTGCGGTATCCCACCGTCGTTATCCCTATGTCATCGCAGTCAATATCGCTGGCCGTGAGCACATCAACCGGCTTTTTACCCGCAGCAAGAATATCTTTCATAGAGGGCACTGCAGGGGTGACGGCATCTGAGGTCGTTGCGATGACGCATGGACCACTGACGCGGACCGTGCGCGTCCCGCCATGCACACGCTGAGTAATGCGGTAGCCATCATCGGTGGGTTCGCAGTCAATAACATCTAAAAATGCTGACCACTGGAGGTATCCTGCAATAATTGCCGGCACCACGCCTTGCGCGTCATCAATCGATGAATCTCCGGCCACTACCAAAGTGACGTCTTCGGCCCGCTGGATCAGGCTCGCAAGCGCCGAAGCAATCTGGGTGCTATTCCACTGTGCGCTCTGATCGTCAGCCAGAATAATGCCACGATCGAATCCCCGAGACATAGCGTTCTTACGTGCCATCGCAGCTCCAACAATCTGCGGACCAACGCATACACCAATCAGCTGTGCTCCACAGGCGGCAGCCACCCGTCGCCCCATCTCAATAGCAACTGGATCGTTTTCTGACACGGCAGGTTTTGCTCGTGACCAGTCCACCTGGCCGTCTGGTTGAACGCGAGCATCTTGTGGATTAGGGGCGTACTTGTACGCGACCGCGATATTCACTGTTTTCCTCCGATCAGGCTTGGGCCAGATCATATCTCGGGGTATTTACTCATTGGGTACCACCTAAGGTGAACCCGCATATTGCTATTCAGCGGTAATAAAAACACGTGGGGTGCGTCAGCGGCGCACCCCACGTGCTATGCGTAATGGTTAGTCCTGCTGACCGACGCGAACGCGCGCGTAGCCGGTAACAGTGGCGCCAGCTTCCTGGAGAACCTTGCCAACCGAAACCTTTGGATCGCGAGCATAGGGCTGATCAAGCAGCACAACCTGCTTAAAGAAGCCCTGCAAACGACCCTGGACGATCGCCGGAACAGCCTTTTCTGGCTTACCTTCAGCGATGGTCAGCTCCGTAGCAATACGACGCTCGTTATCCACAACATCTGCCGGAACGGCATCCTGGGTCAGATACTTAGGAGACATTGCCGCAATGTGTACTGCGACATCATGAGCGACGCCAGCGCCAGCAGCGTCCGTAGCAACCAACACGGCAACCTGCGGGGGCAGATCGGTGGCGGTACGGTGCATGTAGGCCTCAACGTGCTCACCGCTCAGCGTCTCAATACGACCAACACCCAGCTTCTCGCCGATAATGCCGATCATATTCTTCACCGAATCCTCGACTGTGCCATCCTCCGAGGGTGCAGCGAGAACTTCCGCTACCGTGGTGGCCTTCGCGGCGACTGCAGCAGCGAGGATCTTCTCTGCGAACGCAATGAATTTCTCGTTCTTTGCCACGAAATCCGTCTCGGCGTTGACTTCGAGGATAACGCCAGTCTGACCTTCATCCGAATCGCTAATGTGCGAAAGGACTAAACCGTTGCTAGCAGTGCGATCTTCGCGCTTTGCAGCAACTTTCAGCCCCTTCAGACGAAGGATCTCTTCTGCCTTGGCGGTATCGCCATCAGATTCCGTCAGCGCATTCTTCACATCAAGCATTCCTGCGCCGGTCTTTTCGCGCAGCGCTTTGATGTCAGCGGCAGTAAAGTTTGCCATTCTTGATCTCCTCGGCGTTACTTCTCGTCGGTTTCAGATGCTTGGTCAGCCGGAGCGTCAACACTTTCCTCGGCTGCCGGAGCAGATTCAGTGGTCGTTTCCTCGGCAGGAGCCGCAGCCGTTTCCTCAGCAGCAAGAACTTCGCGTTCCCACTCGGGCATGGGATCTTCGGCATCCTTAGCTCCACCGCCACGGGCCATCAGACCATCCGCAACGGCATCTGCCACGATACGGGTCAGAATATCAATCGAACGGATAGCGTCATCGTTGCCCGGAATACGGTATTCCACATCATCCGGATCACAATTGGTATCCAGGATTGCGACAACTGGAATGTTCAGCTTATGTGCTTCGGCAACTGCCAGATGTTCTTTATTGGTATCCACAATCCAGATTGCCGACGGAGTCTTCACCATATCGCGAATACCGCCCAGGGTGCGCTCCAGCTTTTCCTTCTCACGACGCATCATGAGCAGTTCCTTCTTGGTGCGGCCAGATCCAGCCACATCTTCGAAGTCCACCAGCTCGAGTTCCTTCAGACGCTTAATGCGAGCATGCACCGTTTGGAAGTTGGTCAGCATACCGCCAAGCCAGCGCTCGTTGACGTAGGGCATCCCCACGCGCTCAGCTTGTTCGCGGATCGGACGCTGAGCTTGACGCTTCGTGCCAACGAAGAGCACGTTTCCGCCATGAGCAACCGTCTCTTTAACGAACTCGTAGGTGCGGTTAATATCGTCGATCGTCTTGCGCAGATCGATGATGTAAATCCCATTGCGATCATTGAGGATGAAACGCTTCATCTTGGGGTTCCAGCGACGGGTTTGGTGCCCGAAGTGGACGCCAGCTTCCAGCAGCTGGCTCAGGGTAACGACTGCCATCGTCGTCCTTTCTCAGGCGCAGATCACCTGCGCGTAGGTTTACGGTTACTGCTAGCCGCATCTGACGACTAGCCCTGGTGCCCCATCGCATGTACTTATCTGGACCAGGATGACCCACACACCGAAACATGCGAGACTGCGCACGCGCAGCGAACGAACACGCGTATTGCTGCCCGTAGACAGCCTCCTCATCCTACCTCAGCTCGACCTGCCCCATCCAGTGCGCTCCCTAGAAGATAAAGGTGGTTTTGCCTACATCCGTATCGCGCATCTCTCCTCCGGTCGCACCTGCCAGCCTTGAACACTGCAACTGAGATTGAGAGAGCAGGTAACACCTGAGCGTTCCGGTATCTAGTTTGCGGCGCTCCCGCAACTGTTGTGCATGCCCGTAACTGTTTGTGGCACATCCGTAGTAACTGAGGGAACCTTGCTCTCTTACTTTTTACTTTCCTTGCCTACGTTTTGCCTCTTCTTTCTTCCTGCCCTGTTTCCCGTCCTTCCTTCCCGTTTCTTTCTTCGCCTCTTTTGGTTTCCTCCATAATCGGTAACCCACTAAACCCACTGAACGTATGAAACGATAGGTACGATGACGCAATTGGCAGGTGTGCCGGAAAAGGAAAGAAAAAATCCGCTGAGCTATTTCCGCCCTTGTATTCGCGCTAACAGCCTTGAGCGTGCACAATAGTAACCGACTGAGTAACGCAGTCTCCGCCGAGTTCCCAGGTCTTAATATTAAATGTTCGTTAATATTAAGCGCTTGTCCTCGCCGGTTTCTGTAGTAGCTCAGCTATGGGGATTGTCGTATCTGGTCAGCAGAGGGAGCTACATGGATCCGGACGTGCTTTTCCGTGTGGTCGATGTCAGTGGCGTACTGGCCAACGGATTAATTGGGGCGACGCTAGCCCGCGCCCTCGGATACGACATCATCGGGTTTCTCACCCTGGGAATTGTCACCGCTCTGGGCGGTGGAATGATCCGCGATTCCCTCCTCGGGATTGGTTTTCCCGTCGCGCTAACAGATCCGTGGTATCTCGCAGGTGCGATTGGCGCGTCGGTGCTGGCCTATCTCATCCCTCTCGATGGTCGATGGGCTCGCCGCGCCCTTTCAGTGGCTGACGTGCTCGCCCTCGGCTGCTGGTCTGCAACGGGGGCTTCAAAAGGTTTGGCTGCTGGTTTAGCCCCTATCCCGTCAATTTTTCTCGGTGTTATCACCGCCACGGCGGGGGGTTTGCTTCGCGATGTCATCGTGCATAGAACACCAGCTATTTTTGGCTCTAATCCCCTGTACGCCACATTTTCTATTATCGCCGCAGGTATCATGACGGTTTTCCAGTCTCACGGCTCCTATGAGCTAGGTATGGCTTTGGCGATTCTGGTGTGCCTGGTATTTGGGCTGGCAGCGCGTCGTTTTAATTGGGTTCTGCCAGTACGAGCAATGGATTTAAGTCGTCCGATTCGCCGGCATGGGACGAAGATTAAGAATTTGCGGCTGCGTTCCCAGCGCAAACTGTCAAAATCTGAGTCCCACTCGGTGAAGTCTTCACATTCCGAACCGCATTCATCCGCCAGCTAATATCGTTCTTCTTCGCTCTTTCCGTTCTCTTCCTGCTGTCGGTCATTTTGTTGCGTCCTATCGCATAAAAATCAGCTCATGCGCCACGCTTTTTATTCAGTGCGGGGCGCGATTGCCATCATAAAACGGATGTTGCAACCGAAATACTGCGTGCGGTTTCATGGCGCTACCGCATTAATGTTCGGCGCTCCTGAATAGTAACTGTGATGATTTTTCTTTCCACAGCTTGATATGTGCCCTCGCTATTCACAGCATGATTGCCTAGGAAATGACCCTTATATTCCTGATGACATGCTGTGGGCATGAGTAAAACCGTAACTATCTTCATCACTCTTGCCGGAGTATTCCACATCGGATACGGGAACGTCCCTGATATTTCATTGCCACCAGCCGCTCGCAATATTCCTGCTTTATGGTCTGCCATTCGCGAATCTGAGCAGCGCCTTCCCGCAGAACATGCACCAGCTACGCCACATACCGATGGAAATTCTGGCAGCAGTTCCACTTCTAATCCCACACATGTTCCTGCTATCCCTTCGTTACCCGCACGAGATCCTTCCTCTGCAGAATCGCTCTCCGACACCGTGTACATGTGGCCATCGGGTCATCCGGTTGCAGTCCTTCGTCCCTTTCGCCCTGGGCAACATGTCTGGGATCGCGGTCATCGTGGGGTTGATTTAGCCCTAAATGCCGGTGATCCAATCTATGCCGCTGCCGATGGCATAGTTATTTATGCAGGTGAAATCAATGATCGATCCGTCATTTCAATCGAGCACCCAGACGGAATCCGGACTACTTACGAGCCAGTGGAAATACACGTTAAGCGCGGGCAACAGGTTATTCGTGGGCAACAAATCGGCGTGGTCACCGGCACGCATTGTGCGCCCTCATCGTGTCTGCACTGGGGAGCTAAACGCGGTGCACGAGAGTATATCAATCCGTTATCGCTGCTTGCTGATCAACGTATCCGGCTATACAACTGAGCGGCACATAGCCGCACCTCGTGTCAGGAAAAGATAAACATTCCAGAAGGGCACACAATATGGCAAGATACCGTGGATACCTTTCCTATCTCGTGTAGCTCGCAGCCTCACTCGCTGCTGTCGCAAGGCCTCGCTTATTTGCCGTGTTGCACCATCCGCCGTCTTGCGCCTGTATTTCTCGACTTTATTAGTTAATATCCGCTATCCGTATTACCTGAAACGCCGTTATTGGAGCTACCCTGCGCATTGGCCAACGACTATCAGCGTCAGTTCCCGTCTTTTCTTGTACTGACCTCCTAGAGGCTAGGCTCGCGGATGTGCCTGCCCAAATGCGGCCCGTAATCGCTCAGCACTGACGTGGGTATAACGCTGTGTCGTCCCCAAAGATACGTGCCCCAATACTTCCTGAACAGAGCGCAGATCCGAGCCGCCATCTAGCAAATGCGTCGCTGCAGAATGTCGTAACGCATGTGGGCTAACTCGCGGAACACCCGCAGTTACACACATATCGTTAAGTACTTTACGCACCACCCGAGGATCTATTCTGTTTCCTGCCTGCCCGACGAACAATGCAGGTTCTCCCGCACGGGCCACCTGTGATCGCACCGAAAGCCATGCCATAAGAGACTTTCTTGCTGGGCGGCCGTAGGGTACGATCCGCTCTTTATTGCCCTTTCCTATCACTCGCATCGTGTCGTCTGGATATAAACTCGTCACCGTTAATCCAACTAATTCACTCACTCGAATCCCACTGGCGTATAGCAGCTCCAACATGGCCCAATTTCGCACCGCAATAGGATCGACGTTTTTCTCTGACTGAGCGATATCCTGCGCCGTATTCAATAACAGTTGTGCCTGGTTGACACTCAGTATTCGCGGAAGTTCCTGCGCTGCCCGTGGAGCACGCAACCGACGAGCCGCATCCTGATTCACTAGCCCCTGACGAAACAGCCACGAGGTAAAGGAACGGATAGCAGCCGAATGTCGAGCCATGGACGCACGAGCATGGCCTGCTGATTGTTCTGCCGCCAGCCAGGAGCGAATATCCATAACGTCAAGATGGTAGAGCGAGGCGGCAACATCATCTGAATGTTGCGCCAAAAAATCAATAAGTGACTGGGCTTCGCTCATATATGCTCGCACCGTATGCTCCGATAGCCCACGCCGCACAGCTAGCTCACGATGATAGCTGTCCATAATTTCGGCAATCGAGGTCATAAATGTAGCGTAATGCGAATCCATTGCCCATCACGTTCTTCGACGCACCCCCGCAACGCTAACGCTCCGAGTGCGCCAATCGTTTGACGAAGCGACATCCCTGAATGGGTAGCTATCACTTGAGCTGGACGAGAACGGCGAATCGACAACGCGTCAAACACCCGACGCTGCTCAACTGTCACCTCATCGTCCTCAGCAAGCTCAAATAGATCAACCCCGTCAAGACACTGCCCGATAGGGGCTACCATCTCGCGAATGTGTGCCACTGAAGCAACCAGATGCGCGCCATGCCGAATTAACTCATTACTCCCCACACATCCTGGCTGATCTATCGGGCCGGGAACAGCCCCAACTTCTCGCCCGATTCGCATCGCATGGCGAGCTGTTGATAAAGCGCCCGAGCGAATCGGCGCTTCAACCACCACCGTCGCCGCAGACAATGCGGCAATAATGCGATTACGCGCCAGAAAACGGAAACGATAGGGCTTCGCCCCCGGAGCAGATTCTGACACAATTGCCCCGCCGCAGGCCAAGACCTCATTAAATATCTGAGCATTTGCCCGCGGATAGTATTCGTCCACTCCGCCAGCAAACACAACCACCGTCGGTTTCTCCGCTAAAACTGCGCCTTGGTGTACCTGAGCGTCAATTCCGAAAGCTCCGCCGGAGATGACAGTAAAATCTGCCGCTAACTCGTAAGAAAAATCGCGAGCAATATGTAGGCCAGCGGGTGTGGCTGATCGTGATCCAACAAGAGCGATATTGCTTCGATGGCTCAGTGCGTTAACCGATCCTCGAACCCACAACGCAATCGGTATCTGCGCGCCCAATGAAGCCAAACCTATCGGCCAGTGTTCATCGTCGGGGCACAGCAAATGAATCCCGCGATCCGCAAGTGCTGCCATATTGAGAGGGTGGGTACCACATAGGCGCTGCCGCCATCGTGGAAGACTGCGTCGTTCTGCGGCGGTTAATCCCCGTTCCTGCCTAACCGCCACTAATGCCTCAACGGGGCCCAGCCGCTGAATAAGCTCATTAGCGGCGCTATCCCCACCCTCCACAATTTGCGTCCAGCGCATCCAGGCTTCGCGGCGGCTCCCCTCATGAAAACGGTGACGTTCAGATTCCATCGGATCACCTACGGCTTCGCGAGCGCAAGGCAAAGGCATAGCTAATGTCATCTGCGCTTGGAGAATCGTGACCAGCCAGATCTGCTATCGTCCAGGCGACCCGTAGCAGCCGGTAAACCCCACGAAATGACATGTAGCCACATTGAATTGCGTGATCTATCCGATCATTCATTGCCGTGGGAATCCGCGTATGATTTCGCAGCCAATTCCCTGAGACATACGCATTGCGAGCGATAGGTAATTCCTTGAGCCGCCACTCTTGGCGCTCGCGAGCCAGCGCAATGCTTTGCCGGATACTATCGGAAGTGATCGTACCGCCACGACGTAAATCCGCTCGCGATGGCCGACGCAGAGAAAGCTGTATATCAATTCGATCCGGAACAGGGCCAGATAATGCCAATTCGTACAGCCGGTTATCGCGTGACGTACAGTGGCATTGATTTGTTCCATCGCCCCGATGCCCGCACCGGCATGGATTAGCCGCCGCAATGAGTTGAAATCGCGCGGGGTAACGCACGTGAAAACGGGATCGAGCAATATCAATGTAGCCGTTTTCCATTGGCTGACGCAGTGCTTGAATCACCGCCGTAGCAAACTCGGGATATTCATCAAGAAACAAGATGCCCGCATGCGCCCTCGTGATCGCACCCGGACGGGGAATACCCGTTCCACCGCCAACCATTGCGGCGATTGTCGCAGTGTGATGTGGCGCGCAGAGCGGAGGTCGAATCGGCAAATCTGTCACTGGTCTAGCTCCAATGACGGACTCAATAGCCGCCACATGAAGTGCGTCTTGTGGCGTTAAATCGGGCAAAACTGCGGGAATTCTCTGGGCTAGCATCGATTTTCCGATACCAGGCGGCCCGATCATCAGTACATGATGACCACCTGCCGCAGCTACTTCCACCCCAGCAATAGCTTCCTCTTGCCCGCAAACGTCTGCAAAATCAGTTGATTCCTCGTCGGAACGCACGTTCTCCTCTTCCGGTGGCTCATCCGGAATATCTACAATTGGGATTCCACACAGTTGGGCGATCTGCCCCAGGTGATAAATCGGGATGACTTGAATATTGCCTACCATGCGTGCTTCTCGTTCATTTGCTTTGGGCACAACAGCGACCTCATACCCTTGTTCTGAGGCTGCTAATACTGCCAGCAGCACTCCACGAACAGCTCGCACTGATCCATCTAATCCCAACTCCCCAATCACAACGGCCTGAGGATATGCGAATCGGTAGCCCATCGATTCAAATATGGCGACCGCTAGACTCAGATCGAATCCCGTCCCAGATTTCGTGACGTCAGCCGGTGAAAGATTGACGGTGAGCCGACGATTTGGCCAGGGAACATTTAATGCTTGAAATCCTGCTCGCAAGCGTTCACGGGCTTCATTGACGGCCGCATCCGGCAAACCGACAATAGTGAAATTTGGTAGCCCGTTTAATTGGACCGCTTCAACGAGAATGGGCGCCGCAGCCAAGCCGCATAATGACATTGTGCGTGCTCGCCCTACCGTTCCAGCCGGAGCAGGCATAGCGCGGGGAGCATGTGATTCTGGCGCGGATTGGAGGACACTCATGATCCCACGTCCTGGATATGATGGATAGTGTGCCGCCCTTGTGGATCAACTTCTACCCCGATAACGTCAATCGCCAATGTGGCACAGTAGCTCTTTCGCATGACAGCCCATTGCAAGAGTAGTCCCCGCAAACGTTGAACTTTTGCCGGAGTAACGGCTTGTTCTGGTGAGCCATTGCGACGAGAGCGCCGAGTTTTCACTTCTACCGCTACTAAGGCATGGCGGTGGGGATCGAAAGCCACGATATCTAGCTCTCCCCCGCGGGTGTTCCAGTTTCGTTCTAAGATAGCCCAATCGTGTTCTGCCAGATAGCTAGTTGCCAGATTTTCTCCCCATACTCCTAATTCACGTCGGGTACATGAACGTAATACACGTGTTGGAATATTCTGTGTTTGTATCGTCATAAGAGGATTTCACCGGAACCTATCCACTTTCCGTCAGGTATCCCTACTGATATGTGGATTACTGTGCCGTATGAACACATGTGGATAGATTAATCGCGAAAGCGTGAGCTTCTTAGAGATCGTCCAGTGCATAGCTTGGCAGGTATCTCCCCGTTCCTGCCCACTACAAAGCGGCAAAACCCTGTTTTTCACCGCACTACTGACAGCCCTAGCATGAAAACTAGCTACTAAGGCAGATAACTGACGCAGACAGCGGCAAGAGATAATCCCATCTCACAGAAACCCGCGTTTTATCGCCGACATTAGCGAATAAAAACGCTTATCTACCAGCCGTGATAGGCACGGGCAGCCTCTCCGATTTTCTATGCAGATCATCCTTATGCAGGAAGATCTCGCCAACTATCACGATCACGCCAGGTAGCGCGTACTTAGGAATCGAATTCCAGTTCGCGCGTCAAGTCAGGCTTATTAAGCTCCTCCACGTTGACGTCCTTAAACGTGACGATCCGCGCTCCACGAATGAAACGCGAAGAGCGAAATACATCCCACACCCAGGCATCCGTCAACGTCACCTCAAAAAACACATCACCTGCTGCGGAGGCACGCACCTTGACGTCCACATCATTTGCTAAATAGAAGCGTCGTTCCGTCTCCACAACGAACCGGAACAAGCTCGCCACATCACGATACTCGCGATATAAAGCTAGCTCAGCATCCGATTCGTAGTTCTCCAGCTCGTGCATCCTCTCCTCCTCAACTGGGTAGTTTCCACGCAGTTCGATGCTCTGCACTCGGCCCCAGCTCTCGCAAGCCAGCGATATGCCGCGCCGAGGAATATCCCTTGTTCCGTTCCCAATCGTATCCCGGATAGTGGGAAGCCATCTCAATCATGAGATTATCGCGCGCCACCTTAGCCAATACACTAGCTGCCGCCACAACCGCACACTGAGCGTCAGCTTTTACCTGAGTAACGACGGGAATAGCGGGCAGTTGGGGGCCGATTGGCAATTCATCGCTCGTCCACCAATCGTGTACTCCATCCAGCAGCACCATCCCTATCGGGAAATCTGCTAGCTGTTCCAATGCACGCCCGGCTGCCGCTCGTAAAGCTCCGATGATCCCATAGCGATTGACGTCACTGGCAGGCGCATGCCCAACCGCATAGGCCCGCACCCACTGGCGAACCTGGGGAACAATCTCTGCTCGGGCTTTCGGGGTCATCATCTTAGAATCGCGCAAACCCTGCGGGAACTCATCGGAAGTGTGTGCGTCAATCAAGGCGATGCCCACACTTGCCGGACCAGCCAAGGCACCTCGACCAACTTCATCAACGCCCGCGAGGAACTGGGGAGCCTTGGGGTTGCCCACAGCAGCCTGATGTAATTGGGAGAGCAATCTGCGCTCAATTGCGCGATCAGGATAGACAATCACGTGGACTACTTTGCATCTGGAACGGCGTCGAATACGTCAGTACCAGAGGGCAAACGACCAAAGCGATCAAAAGGCAAAATACGCAACCAAGCACGCCCTTCAACGTGGTCAATGGGAACAAAACCGAAACCTGAGGCAGCCTGATGATAGCGCGAATCTTTAGAGTGCGAACGGTTATCTCCCATGACCCACAGATGGTCAGGCGGCACTGTGACGTCAAAAGGAGTTCGCGAGGGCACTTCCCCTGATTTCACATAGGTTTCCGTGATAGGCACATCGTTGACGGTAATCTGCCCGACCTCATTGCAACATTTCACGTGATCTCCGGGCATCCCGATAATGCGCTTAATCAAATGATCGCCAGAATTTTTCGGCAAAATTCCCGTCATTTCAGCAAATCCTTTAAGCGCCGCCCGCCAGCCGCTACTCTGTGGATGATCGGATGCATCTAGCCAGTTGCCCGGATCAACAAAAACGACAACATCTCCGCGATGCAAAGACTCCTCATCATCTGCCAATTTATTGACCATCACGCGATCACCAGGGATGAGGGTAGATTCCATTGACTCTGAAGGAATCTCAAAAGCCTGCAGGAAAAAAGTCTTAATAACGATTGAGATGAGCAAAGCAAGGGTAACGCTCATTCCCAATTCTAATAGCCAGGCGCGCAGCTTTCCCTTGCGCCGTTTAGTCTCAGAATCGGCATTCTCCTTAGCGACTGAGGCACGCTCAGGCCGCTCCTGTGGAGGATACGACGGAGGCATGGAATCGGGCTGCTCATCAGCACTAATTTGATCCATTAACACCTCCTTAACCTGAGCATAACTCTATCGGATTATCAGAGAAACACCCTCATACCACGGTCGCTCCGTAGATCACACCTCCTAAGGCAGAGGGTATCTCCAGTTAAAGAACAGAAGCGCCCCAACCGGAGCGCTTCTTGAGTGTCTTGGCCGACGTAGCTGCCAGCACATTCGCTATCGTTACTTGTTATCCTCACGAAGTTCGCGAATCTTAGCAGCCTTTCCGTGACGATCACGCAAGTAGTACAGCTTCGCGCGACGCACACGACCACGGGAAACAACCTCAATCGAATCAACATTCGGAGAATGTAGCGGGAACTGACGCTCCACGCCCACCCCGAAGGAATTCTTGCGCACAGTGAAGCTGGCATTGACGCCCGTGCCACCCTTGCGCGAGATAACGACGCCCTGGAACACCTGAATACGATGGCGGTTACCTTCAACAACCTTCACGTTGACCTTTACCGTATCGCCAGCGCGAAAATCCGGACGCTCGACCATTGAGGCCGCATTAATTTTGTCAAGAATATTCATTCTTCTTCTCTACCACCCTGCACGCAGGCCAGAGTGCTTTCCGGGATTACCCGTTCGTTCTCATAAACTCGCACATCGTTCCCCTTCCCCTGCGGCAGATATGGAGACGATATATGCGAGCGTTCTTATTGTGGCATATCGACGATACGAGCCATAGCGGTATCAGTGTTGATCTGCTCACCCACGGTAAAAATCCGCGAGCCGCTGCGCCGAAAGCCAGCTCGCCGATACGCTTTCTGCGCTCGCTTATTCGACACATGCGTACATAACCACAGGTAGATAGATCTATATTGTGCCTCTGCTCCCCCAGACGTGTGCTGAGGAGAATCATTATCTCCGCCCACTACCCGATAACGAATATCGTCAATAATGCTTTCAATCATGGCGTGCGCTACCCCGCTACCGCGCCAGGATTCAGCCACATACACTTTCGACAGGTACACCACATAGGCTTCAGGAGGAATAGGGATTCGCTCAACAACATGCGGATCGGGGACGCAATCCAACTGCGCCCACACGTATCCGATGAGGTGACCGTCATGGCGCGCACCCCAAATAAGCGACATTGGATCTGCAATAGCTTGCGAAAATGCGCGCTCGCTTAAATGCTGCTCACAAAATTCCGCAATATCGGCAGGCGTCACATGCGGCGGGCAGGCATCTGGAAACGTCTCTCGAGCCAGACGCGCTAGCTGCTCACTATCTTCCGAAGTAGCCGCTCCCATCTCAATTGCTTCTAGAGCGCTACCTTGCACCGGCTGCGCCCAACCACAGGCAGCTAGAACGCTGCGATCTTCCCTATCCAAGGTTTGCAGATCAAGGGCGGCAATCATATCGGGACGGCGCTGGACCGTTCGTCGTAACGCCTGATCTCGCCGCCAGCGAGCAATAGCCCCATGATTGCCGCTAGCAAGCACGCTCGGGACGCGATGCCCACGAAAATCAATAGGACGGGTGTAATTCGGATATTCCAACAGCCCGGCGTCACCATGTGATTCCTCCGTCAAGGAATCCGGATTGCCGACCATCCCTGGCACGAGCCGCCCAACTGCTTCAACGAGTGCCACCGCCGCCACTTCTCCGCCGTTAAGCACATAATCCCCAAGCGAGTACTCCCACACCTGGTAGCCAGCCTGAGCGTAATAATCCGCGACCCGCGCGTCAATCCCTTCGTAACGGCCACAGGCAACAATGATGTGCTCTTTCTTCGCTAAATCCACACATGCCGCCTGTGTTAAGCGCTGGCCAGCCGGTGAAGGAATCGCGATCACCGTCTGGTCGCAGAGCAGATCGTCAATGGCCGCTGCCCAAACGTCTGGCTTCATCACCATTCCCGCACCCCCACCACAGGGAGCACCATCAACGGTCCGGTGGACATCGTGAGTCCAGGAGCGCAGATCGTGAACCCGTACATCAAGGAGCTGGCGATCGCGGGCTTTACCAATAAGGGATAGATCTAAAACCGAAAAGAACTCCGGAAAGACACTGACGATATCAAATCGCATAAGGCGCCAACTTGCTACTCAGTCGCCGCGTCTGAGTCGTCATCAATAGGATCGCAGTGGAATAATCCTCGCGGCGCATCGATAACGACGCAGTGATCCTCTAAATCGACTTCCGTCACGATCGCTTTAACGAAAGGAACTCGGGTGATCGTTCCATCTGGCTCACGCACGATCAGCAGATCTTGAGCGGGCATTGGTTCGAACCCTAACACCGTCCCTAATTCGTAGCCCTCTGGATCAAGCGCCTCCAGACCTTGTAATTCATGGGAGAACCAGGCGTCATTTTCTACGTCATCTTCATCGGATTCAATAATGAGCTTTGTCCCGCGCAAGCTCTCCACAACGCCACGGTCTGCATATTCCGCAAATTTGACGTAGGTTTGCCCGCGATATTCTCGACGAGAGGCAATTTTAACTGGACCAACATCGGCCGGATCAGTCTCAAGGATAGCGCCTGGAGCAAGCCGCCTATACGGATCATCAGTGCGCACATCCAGCTTCACTTCGCCTTTTAACCCGTGAGCTGATCCCACAATTGCCACCACAAGTTGCACGGTTCTTCCTTACAGCCGAATCCGACGTGACTACATCAGGCATGTTACGCGACCGGCGAGCTCAATGCGACGTAACTCCGCTGATGGGCTCTGATCTCACATTATGCAAAGGACCCGCCACACCTGGCGGGTCCTTTTTGAGTTATATACGCAAACCTCGGAAAACAGGTTTTACCGATCGGTTTCGATCACATCGACACGAACATTACCGTGGGGCGCGAGCGCAGACATCACAGAACGCAGTGCCTTTGCGGTTCGACCATTGCGCCCGATAACACGCCCAAGATCATCCGGATTTACGTGAACTTCTAGCAATTCGCCACGGCGATTATTGCGAGAAACTACTTCCACATCATCCGGAGAATCAACGATTCCGCGAACGAGATGTTCGAGTGCGTCGGCAAGCATTACTCAGCCTCCGTGCTCTCTGCCTCAGCTTCCGAGGTAGCAGATTCCTCAGCGGCTTCTGCTTCAGCAGCCTGCTGCGCCGCAGCTTCGGCTTCTTCGCGTGCCTTTGCCTTAGCCGCACGACGCTTTTCCGCTTCGTCCTGTACTGCCTTCACAGCTTCTTCGCGAGCCTGCTCCGGATCAACCTTTTCCTTGACCTTGAGCGTAGAGCCTCCTTCAAGACCCTTTGCCGCCTGCCAATCGCCGGTGATCTTCAGCTGAACCAATGCAGCGTCTGAGGGCTGCGCGCCAACAGAAATCCAGTAGCGAGCACGCTCAGAGTTGATGTCGATGATCGACGGCTCGGTGTTCGGATTGTAGTATCCGATCTCTTCAATGACGCGACCGTCGCGCTTCTTCTTCTGATCCACGACGACGAGACGGTAGTGGGCTTCACGAATCTTGCCCATTCGCTTTAAACGAATTCTGACTGCCACTTGTGCGGTCACTCCTAGTTCTTAGTTGGTGGAAAATACCCTGTCGGCGTGGGAATATCATGCACCCAGGATATGCTCCGAACTGAGATTCCACCGAGTTGAGAGAGGGGCTCGGTTTCCTCCAAGTACAACGCCTAATCTTGCCAGATTTTTCGCCACAATGGCAGTCCATCGGCATATTTTTAGCGGTGGTAGTGGTCACGTCAGCACAATTTCGCCACGGCGAAACCCTTATTTTTTGCCATCCTAACTGTGGTAAATACCGCCATGAACATTGTTTCCCTCGCGCGAACAACACGCAAGAATGGCACATGTGAAGTCCTCCGCGCTTGTGCGCTACGCCTGGCTCTCCATCGTAGTCGCGATCATAACAATCAGTATCAAGGCCGGTGCATACCTCTTAACCGGCTCTGTTTCACTCCTATCCGATGCGATGGAATCCGTCGTCAATCTCGTAGCTGCCATCATTGCTCTCATCGCCCTAAAACTCGCCGCTGCGCCAGCAACCTCGCGCTACACCTTCGGCCGTTCCAAAGCCGAATACTTCTCCGCTGCTGTTGAAGGGGCAATGATTTTTGGTGCGGCAGCGCTTATCTTCATTGCGGCCATCACCCGTCTATTCCATCCACAACCCGTCACGCACCTGGGCTGGGGGCTCCTCGCTTCCGTTTTGGCCACCATCCTTAACGGAATCACTGGGCTTTACTTACGGCACATCGGCCGACGCGAACGATCTCTCACCTTAGAAGCCGACGGTATCCACCTTCTCACCGACGTTCTAACCACCTTAGGCGTCATCCTCGGATTAAGCCTGGCCCTCATTACTCACTGGGATTTCCTCGATCCCCTCATCGCTATCTGCGTCGCCCTCAACATCATTACCACCGGAATCAAACTGTTGCGCCAAGCCCTTGCCGGACTACTTGACGTCACCTTGCCCGATGAAGAAAACGCCTGCATCGTCGCCACACTGCGCACCTTCACGCGCCCTGGGCAGATTTCCTTTCACGGGCTGCAAACCCGACGTGCCGGACGTTACCGCCATATCAAAGTTGATCTGCAAGTTCCTGGGCAGTGGAGCGTCCAAGCTGGTCATGATCTCGCCATGCAAGTCGAGGAGGCAATCGGGCAGTCTCTCGATTCCAGCTATGTCGTCATCCACGTCGAACCAATTGAGGATGCGCAATCCTATACAGATATTCCCGAAGGGTACGTGCCCTTAGGTGATGACGAGGGACTGCGCCCCATCCCTTAATCTGTTTACCTTGTGGAAACGACGCATTTCCTGCAACAACGTATTTCACTCAGCGGTAAGCCGGCGGTAAAGCCTGTAGCAAAATACGCCTATTTCCGCCTATGCGCTGCTACTTTCATTGGCAACACATTGCGAAGGAGAAGAACCGGAAAAATTTTGATCCTCGCGCAATTATCTACAGCGCAGCAAATAAGCTACTGAACCTCGTGCCAGTTATTGCCCGAGCATCTCATACACCTTGACCGATACTGCAAAATACCGCTCAGATCATCTGCTCAGATAATCCATCCGCGTAGATACACAGGGCTGCTATCTCGGCACACACCCATCAATGAGCACCAGACGAGGCTGACGCACAACCGCAATATCCTGCTCAGGATCATCTGCAAAGACGACGACGTCAGCCGGTGCTCCAACCTGCCAGTTCGGCAATCCGAGATACTGACGACCACTATAGGACGCAGCAGCCATCACACGATCAGCCGGTATCCCGTCATCTACTGCGTCAATAAGCTCGTCAATCAGATTCACTTCAGCGACGTTCTCTGCAGTATCTGAGCCCATCAGCATACGAATTCCTACGTCAACCATCATTGCCAGATGCTCTTCTCGCTCTGCATCCATCGCCAGCATACGGCGAACATAACGCGGAAACTTCGCCCCATCCCGAGCAAATTCCGGGAAACGTCGGATCTGGTGCACCGTGGGAGTGATAAGAATTCCCTGATCGCGTGCTTCCACAAGCTGATCTCGGGTCATCCCCGTCCCATGTTCAATCCCGTCAACACCAGCGAGAAGAAGATCATCCACAGTTTCCCGAGCGAAGCTGTGAACCGTAACTTTACCTCCAGCTTCGTGGACGGCTTGGACCGCATCTACGAGAACCTCACGCGGCCACAAAGGCGTTAAATCAGCGTCGGCTCCCAGGGAACGATCAATCCAATCCCCCACTATTTTGATCCATCCGTCCGATACTGCGAGCTGACGCAGCGCCTCGCCTACCAGATCTTTCGGCTCAATTTCCGCCGCAAGATACCGCGGATAACGCTTGTACTGAGCAATATGCTGCCCACAGTGAATAACTTTAGGCAGACCAGTGCGATGAGCAATATTCGGATTTTGCTGCCCGCCAGCGTCCCGAACAGCGGTAATACCCGCACGCGCAAGAATGCTCAGCCGCTGCCGTATCTGCTCAACGGACAGCGGCTGAGGAACTCGCCGTAGCCCTGGATGAGTGTGGCAGTCTAACAAACCGGGATAACAATACCCACGGATCTGCTCAAGTGGCCCCGCTGGTTGCCGATCAGATAATCGACCGTCAACCACCCATACGGTATCCCGATCACATCCACGCAAAACTCCAGATAGCTGATAATTCGTCATACCGAATCCAAACGTATGGGAGTTACAGATCTGACATTACTTCAGGAATTTCGCCAAATCATTGACGTTAACCTCTGGCTGCTGTGCCGGAGCCGCACCGAAGGCGGCGCCCCGCGCCTCACTATCGGCTGCCAGTTCTTGCGCGCGACGCTTCGCCGGATTCCCCGAACGCCCTTTCTTTCCCCCAGATTTATTCTGCTTGCGCTTCGGCTTCTTCTTACCATAGCCGCCGCCCATTCCAGGGATATTCGGCATGCCTGGAATATTTGGCATCCCGCGCCCATTCGAGACTTGAGCCATCATCTTTTTCGCCTGATCAAAACGTTCCATCAAGGAATTTACCTCAGGAACAGTCGTCCCCGAACCTCGGGCAATACGCTGCCGACGCGAACCGTTCAAGATCTTCGGATCGGCTCGTTCTGCCGGAGTCATTGACTTAATAATGGCTGCCTGACGGTCAATCTCACGCTCATCAAAATTCGCAATCGCTTCTCGGAACTGCCCCATCCCCGGCAACATTCCGATCATCTTCTTCATTGACCCCATAGAGCGCAATTGGTTGATCTGATCCAGGAAGTCATCAAGCGTAAAGCTCCCCTGGCTCATCTTCGCATTGAGCTCTTCGGCCTCTTTCTCCGACCAGATGCGCTCCGCCTGTTCGATGAGCGACAAAAGATCGCCCATATCCAAAATACGAGAGGCCATTCTATCGGGATAGAAACGCTCAAAATCGCTGAGTTTTTCGCCAGTAGAGGCGAAGAGAACCGGCTGACCAGTAACCCCGCGCACCGATAACGCCGCACCACCGCGCGCGTCACCGTCAAGTTTCGACAAAACGACGCCAGTAAATCCCACCCCATTACGGAACGCAATAGAGGTGTTCACGGCGTCTTGACCGATCATCGCATCCAGGACGAACAGAATTTCATCGGGATGGATAGCATCGCGAATATCCCGCGCCTGCTGCATCATCTCTTCGTCAACACCCAAACGCCCGGCCGTATCGACGATAACGACGTCATAGGAGTTCTCGCGAGCATGAGCCACACCTGACCATGCCACGTCCACCGGATTGCCAATACCATTACCTGGCTGTGGCGCCCACACCGCAACACCAGCTTGCTCGCCAACAACCTGAAGCTGGTTAACCGCATTGGGCCGCTGTAGATCAGAAGCAACGAGCAATGGACGATGACCATTTTCTCGTAGCCAACGCCCCAACTTACCAGCCAGAGTCGTCTTACCAGCACCTTGCAAACCGGCGAGCATAATTACCGTCGGTGGCGTCGCCGCCCAATTGAGCTCACGGGCCTCGCCGCCCAAAATCGCTACCAATTCGTCATTGACGATCTTGACGACCTGTTGGGCAGGATTCAGCGCCTGAGACACTAATGCGCCGGTTGCCTTCTGCCGCACAGTGGCAGTAAAGGTACGCACGACGGGCAGCGCCACATCTGCTTCTAACAAGGCGCGACGAATATCGCTGATGACGCTATCGACGTCCTTCTCCGATAGCCGCCCGGCTTTACGCAGATTACGCAGGGACGATGTAATCCGATCTGACAGTGAATTAAACATTAGGGACTCTCTATCCGTCGGGGAACTGCCTCACAGTTTACGGGGTACACGCCACAGCAGCGAATAATCCACCCCTACCGCGATATTACGACAACAAGGAATCAACAAAATCTTCCGGATTGAATGGAGCTAAATCGTCTGCCCCTTCACCCAATCCGACAAACTTGACCGGCACACCTAAGGCGCGCTGCACCGAAATGACGATTCCGCCTTTTGCCGTGCCATCAAGCTTCGTCAAAACGATTCCCGTAATGCCGGCAACCTCAGCAAAAACCTCTGCCTGACGCATTCCGTTCTGCCCAGTGGTGGCGTCCAACACCAAAAGCACCTCACGCAATGCTGCCGAACGACTAATGACGCGCTTGATCTTGCCCAGCTCGTCCATCAAGCCAGCCTTGTTCTGTAGACGACCAGCGGTATCGACAATGACAACATCCGCGCCTTGCTCTGTTCCAGTTTTGATCGCTTCAAAAGCAACCGAAGCGGGATCAGCGCCCTCTCGATCCGCTCGGACGATCTCCACTCCGGCCCGCTGCGCCCAGGTGCTTAACTGGTCAGCAGCCGCCGCACGGAAGGTATCCGCCGCCCCAAGAATCACGTTCTTTTCCTCGGCCACCAGCACGCGCGCTAATTTTCCAACGGTTGTCGTCTTGCCAGTACCGTTGACTCCCACCATTAGGATCGCCGCCGGATGACTACCCTGCTCATCTACACTGACCTCAGTATTCAAGGAGCGATCCATGGACGGATCCACTAAGCGAATCAACTCGGTACGCAAAATATCGCGAACAACATCCGGATCACTCGTCCCGCGAACCTTCGTCTCCGTGCGCAGCTTTTCCATCAGTTCCGTCGTCGCTTCTAAGCCCACATCGGCCATAAGCAAGGTTTCTTCAAATTCTTCCCAGTCCGATTCGGCTAAATCACCGCGTGACAAAATTGATAATAATGCCCGCCCTAAGGCGCCAGAGCTGGCCAAGCGACCGCGTAACCGCTCCATCCGAGACGGAATCGACTCCGGGCGCTCAATCATGGTGGTCGGCGTTTCAGCCGGCTGCCCTTCATCACTTATCTGATCGGTACTCGACGCCTCTGGCTCATCACGCGCAGTAATGCTCTCGCGTTCTTCCCACGGAAGCTGTGAAGAATCAGTGCGGCGATACCGGATAAACAGAGCCACACCGAGAGCCGCCACTGCGGCGATCGCAATAATGAGAATAAGGATATTGTCAGTAGTAATCACATCTATAGTCTGACGCACAAGACCAGTTTTTCCAATGCCGACCAGCTTGAGGTGTGCTACCTGACATGCGCAATACACGACTGCGCGGCACCGCCTACACTTTTTAGAGGCGGTGCCGCGCACACGTTAATCATGTTTTCTAGGCGGATTTACGCATATCTGTGGCAGAATCGCGATCCGGCACACTCGTAGACTTTGCCTTGCGCCCCGAAGAAACAGGCGCTGATTTGTGAGTACATTCAGTTTGATCACTATCTGCAGAATCCGCCGACTGCGCATTAGCACCATGCGAAGCCGTCTTACGCGCCCGACGCATCTGGCCTGAGCCGTGCGAATCCCGATGGCTGGCCACATCTACTGCCCGTGCCACCACTTTTTCTGTTCCGTCAAGAATTTTTCTCGGCAAATCCGAGCGAACAACTTGCGTCACGCCTGCTTCAATAGCCTCAGCCGAAACGTATGGATCTCCGCCATCGTGATCGAAAGTGGTAAACAGATCAGCGAGAGTGGTTTCTTCCATGTGAACGTCAAAGGTATCTCGCGTCAGCTTCTTAGAACGCCAGGCATCCACTGATTCCATCACCCACTGCCTAGATAAATGCATGGTGGACTGATGGTTGAGCACCAGGGCAACGCACCCAAGGGACAACGCAGCTAAAAACAAGATAAGCAAGATTGTGAGCACGTCTCTATTGTGGCGATTTTATTCAGCAATTCCTACCCCAACGCGGCGCGACTTGGTTACAGTTCGGTATCAATTATGGGGATATCCCCCGCAGGGTGGACCTCCTACGGGGTACACCCAACTTTCACCCCTCAACCCACGGTTTCCCGCCGCCGTCAAGGCTTTACTATCACCGGATTTTACTTACACTCGCTCTAGTATTGACGGTCCATCCGCATAGATAAACCGTCGATAATTCTTGACCTAACAGAGCTCCTGCCTGAATATGCGGAAAAACCCCGCATTTCAGCTATCGTATCCAGCACAATCCTTCACACGTTGGGAAATAACCGACGTCACCCCGTCTTCGCGCATCGAAATCCCATAGAGAGTATCCGCAATCTCCATAGTGCGCTTCTGATGCGTGATGACAAGCAGCTGGGAATGGTCACGCAACTGAGCAAAGACATCAAGAAGCCGCGTGAGATTCGTGTCATCCAAAGCCGCTTCCACTTCATCCATGACGTAGAACGGTGAGGGACGTGCCGTAAAAATGGCCACCAAGAACGCCACTGCCGTCAACGATCGCTCTCCACCGGATAACAACGACAGCCGTTTCACCCGCTTGCCCGGCGGGCGCGCTTCGATCTCAATACCCGTCGTTAATACCGATTCTGGATCGGTCAGCACCAATTTGCCCTGCCCACCCGGGAATAACCGTTCGAACGTGCGCTCAAACTCGCGTGCCACATCAGCCAAGGCCACACTCATAACCTCATTAACACGACGGTCAATATCCTTGACGATATTGAGCAGATCCTCCCGAGAACGCCGCAAATCCTCAAGCTGATGAGATAAATACTTCTGACGTTCCTCCAGTGCGGCATGCTCTTCCAAAGCCAACGGATTAATCTTGCCTAACCGCGTCAATTCCCGTTCCGCCTTAGCCAAACGCTTTTCCTGCTCGGCCCGAACAAAAGGACGCGGCTCAGCCTGCTCATCTGCTGGATCCACAATAGGCGTATGCGGGCCATACTCGGCAATCAGTGAATCGGCGCTGATCCCCAGATCGTCAACTGCTCGCTGCGCCAACTGTGAGTAGCGCAGTTTGTGTTCCGCTAAGGCCAGCTCGTGGCGATGCCCGAGTGCGTCAAAATCCCGCTCCTGAGCAACCAGACGATCCAGATTCTGACGCGCCTCAGCCAACTCGGCTTCAAATGCCACCCGCTCTTTTTCTGCTGCTATCCGCTGAGCATTAACCGTATCCAAAGCCTGTTGGGCTGCTTGCTCAGCCAACTGCGCATCTGCATGCACCTCACGCGCCTGCTGGGCCAAAACCTGACGGCGCTGCACATCGCGACTCTCACGCGCAATCCGATCCTCCACAGAGCGCGCTCGAGCCTCCAGGGCTTGCGCTTGCCCGGCATGCAAACGCACCTCTTCCTCACATGAACGCAATTTTAAACGCTGATCCGTCTCGGCAGTGCGGGTTATTCCTGCTTGGTGATGAGCCTTTTCCCGAGCAAAACTCAGTTCCTTAGCTTTAGCAGCGAATTCCTCCGGATCGGCAGATAACGTCTCATGCTGTTCTTGCAAAGCTGCCACATCAACACACAGCTCTGCTTTGTCAACATCAATGCGTTCTAACCGCTCTTCATTGCGAACAACATCATCTTGAGCTGCGCTAACCGTCTGGCGTAACACGCCAAGCTGCGCTGTTAACGCCGCCATCTGCGAATCTCGGGCGGTCAACTGCCCGGCAAGCGTATCAAACTGTTCCTCAGTACGAGCCAATTCAACTCGTGCTCGCGATAGAACCTCCTGCGCATTAGCAAGCTCTTCGGCTGCCATCTGCGCCTGCTGTTTGGCCTGCTCATAGGCCGCCTGCCGAGCCAGAATTGCACTAGCCTGGACGTGCCCACCCCACGCATGATTGCCATAAATCACATCGGCTGCTGGCGTCGCAACAGCCGGAGCACCCGCTTCTAATAGCTGACGGGCAACAGCCAGATCAGCACACAGCACGACCCCCGCGACCGCACATCGCAGAGCCTGCGCCATCTCATCGTCCCCCACAATGGCAGCACTGGCCAGTTGAGCCACATCTGTCTCGTAATCACACGCCGCAAGCGCTGCCCGCGCCTGATCATCTACCGCATCGTGAACCCTCGGGGTCATGATTAGCATATCGAGCCGGCCAGAGTGCTGATCTCGAGCCGCCCGCAAAGCATCAATAGCAGCATCAACATCAGTGACCACCGCACCCGAAGCCACACCTGCCAACACTGCTTCCACCGCGCCTTCCCAGCCGGCAGTAACGTGTACGACATCGCGCACCAGGCCACGCACTCCCACGCGGTGTTCGTCAATCAACCACGCCGTCGCATCCGGTGCCGCCAGGGACATCTCCAGCGTTTCTGCTTTCGCACTCCACTCGGCAAGAGAGGATTGCGCATCCATCATGGCCCGCTGTGCCACATCCACATTGTCATGAGCTGCTTGCCGCTCTCGGGCTGCTTCCTCGTGGGCAATAGAAAGCGTGTCATCACCGTCGGTATGCGCAACAGCTTGCTCTTCTAACTCGCGCACCTGCGCCCGGGCCTGCTCAGCGCGGGTGCGCGCCTCTGCAGTTGCCCGCGCAACCCGCTCTCGCTCTTGGGACAAAGCCTCAATGCGAGAAGATGCCGTCGCGATCTTTCCAGTAAGCCGAGCGACCGCTTCTCGCCGATCCGCCAACGAGCGATTGATAGCCATCAGTTGCTCGTCAATCTCATTTTCCACCCGCTCGGCGTCCTCGCGAGCACTAATCGCCTGACGTAACTGTTCGCGCGTTTCGTCAACCGCCTGAGCACACTGACGTTCTTTTTCGCGTAATTCCTCGGCGCGAGCACGAATACTATCTGGGCTTTCCCCGCTATATACCGATTGCAGCGGCTGCGCGAATGTGCGTTCGCGTTCCTGAGCGAGCTGCGCTAAACCGCGGAAACGTTCCACTAGCGAGCTGAGCCGCTGCCAATTTTCCGTCATTGCCGCAATATGCGGATGGGCCGCATCGGCGCGAGTTTGCAAAAGCGCCACTGATTCACGGGCATGTGCCACCCGTTCCATAATCTCCTGGCGTTGCGCAGCAAGTTTTTGCTCATCAACATGCCCCGCTGCTACCCGAGCTTGAACCTGAGCCAAATCATCTGCCATGAGCCGCGCCCGCGCATCAAAAACATCTGCCTGAATCACTTGGGCACGTCGAGCAGTGGCTGCCTGTCGAGCCAATGGCCCAAGTTGACGGCGCAGTTCTTTGGTTAGATCGTCAAGTCGGGTCAGGTTACCCTGCATCGATTCGAGTTTGCGTAACGCTTTTTCTTTGCGCCGACGATGTTTGAGCACTCCGGCAGCTTCTTCAATAAAACCGCGACGATCCTCTGCACTTGCCGTCAGCACCTCATCTAATTTTCCTTGACCGATGATGACGTGCATCTCGCGCCCCATGCCGGTATCGGATAACAACTCCTGAATATCTAATAACCGGCAGGCCGTCCCGTTGATCGCGTATTCCGAGCCACCGGAGCGGAAAAGGGTACGCGAAATCGTCACCTCAGAATACTCGATTGGTAATGCCCCATCGCTGTTATCAATGGTGAGCGAGACTTCTGCCCGCCCAAGCGCAGGACGTTTAGCTGTTCCGGCAAAGATGACATCTGCCATATTGCCGCCCCGCAAGGACTTGGCGCCCTGCTCTCCCATCACCCAAGCAAGAGCATCAACAACATTCGATTTGCCTGATCCATTTGGACCGACGACACAGTTAATGCCGGGTTCAAACCGCAAGGTTGTTGCCGTGGCAAAGGATTTAAACCCGCGCAAGGTCAAGGATTTGAGATACACTGAATCAGTTTAGGCTAGAAAGACTGCCCGCTACCGCCGCACAGCGCGGAATTAGGCGAATATCTCAACGCACTACCTCAGGCGCTGTGGCCAAACCAAATAGCGATTTCGCGCGCTGCTGAGCCTTCCCCGTCGGAGGAATGAATCAGATTGCGGATCTCTCCATCTCCCCAATCGCGCCCTAAATCTCCACGAATCGTTCCCGGAGCGGCCTCAATTGGATGAGTTGCGCCAGATAAGGTGCGCACCGCCTCGATAACCCGATCGCCACCGATCACGGCAGCCACAATCGGCCCAGAGGTCATATATGCGCATACTCCGGCATAAAACGGCTTATCCACATGCTCGTGATAGTGCTCGGCAAGTTGCTCCGGCGTAGCCGTCAACATACGCATCTGTTCGATGCGATAGCCCTTGGCTTCGATCCGCCGCAAAATCTCGCCAGTTAGCCCGCGCTGCACGCCGTCCGGTTTAATCAAAATTAACGTCTGCTGAGTCATGCCTTTATGGTAGCGGTCCGTCACTGGAAATGTTCCGGTAACGGACCACTAATTTAGTCTAATTTGCGTAGCACGCCACCAAGGGCAATCTACGCAATCGCCTGGCGCTCTCCTATCGGCACTATGAGGCCACTGCGATAGTGTTCGTCAGCTATATTCCCGACGGGCATCGCAGGTATCACGCCTATGCGCCATCTGGAGCCGGACGCCCCATTACACGCCGGGCCTGACCAGCGAGAACGACCGATCCCATAACCAGCACAGACGGGGTTGTGATCTCCGTCGGATCCACGCTTTCGGCAACATCGGCAGCAAAGACAATCGCGGTATCGAGTTGTGGTTCTATCGCAACTCGATCTTCCCCAAAGACATCCCGTGCGATCTGGGCTACCTCGTCAATCGGCATTGCGCGTTCGCTATCTAGTTGCGTAACCACAACCGAATGAACGTATGGCTCGGCAATCGAAAGGATTCCCTCCACGTCCTTATCTGCCATCGCCGCAAAGACTAAGACGTGTGTGCCGGGGAAAGATTCCTCCCAACACGTCATCGTCACCTCTGCGCCTGCCGGATTATGTGCCGCGTCAACAATCACCAGCGGAGAAGATCGCACGACCTCCATCCGACCAGGCGAAACTGTTGACATCAGCGCGTGTTCAATGACTTGTGCTGAGAATGCGTGCCCGCCGAAAAATGCCTCACCGGCAGCAATTGCCATCGCCGCATTGCGCGACTGATGTTCTCCGAGCATAGCCAGCGGAATATCCTCATAGCGCGCACACGGAGTGGACACCGTTATCAATTGACCAGAAACTGCTGGCTCTCGGTTCTCAACCTTCAGATCCTGACCGTAATACACCGCGCTAGCTCCTTGGCACGCTACACGTTCTTGAACGAGCTCCATCACCTGCGGTTGTTGCTCTGCGCAGATGAGCCGCGCACCCGATTTGAGAATACCGAGCTTTTCCGTGGCAATATCCGTCAGATCATGGCCAAGCCAGCGTTCGTGATCTTTGGCAACTTCCATGAGCACGGCGACGTCAGCATCCACCACATTCGTCGCGTCCCAGGTTCCCCCCATGCCTACTTCGATGATGGCAACATCCACTGGCGCATCAGCGAATGCCGCATACGCCATGACGGTGAACACCTCAAAGAAGCTCATCCGTACCCCGTTTGGCTCAGCGCGATCAACCATCTCCACAAAGGGGGCAACGTCATTCCATGCCTGGATAAAGCCCGCAGCACTGATGGCCTGACCGTCAATGGCAATGCGTTCTCGTACTGACGATAAATGTGGGGAGGTGAAGCGCCCAGTACGAAGCCCCTGCTCGCGCATGAGTGCTTCAATGAGCCGGGAGGTTGAGGTCTTCCCATTTGTTCCCGTGATGTGAATGGCACGGAACATCTGCTGGGGGTTACCCATCAGATCCAAACAGGTACGGACCCGATCAAGTGACGGTTGGACCTTGTGCTCAGGCGCTCGGGTGAGAATCTCTCGATAAATTCGAGCGACCTCAGCCTCTTCCTGCGCCTGCTGAGCACTTAGATCCACCCGCACCGCATCGCGTGGGCAGTGGCGACCGATCGTGTTCACGCGATCTTCTCCACAACAACCTCGATTCCCGCACCGCCGGCAGCCACATCAGCTTCCAATGCCAAGGTTTCGCGACAGATCATCTCCAGGTGGGTACGGACCGCCGCTACCTGTTCCTCGGGAACGCGCAAAGTCAAGCGGATTCGATCTGCCACATGCAGACCATCAGATTTGCGCTGGTCTTGAACGGCGCGAACCACATCACGGGCGTAGCCTTCAGCTTCTAACTGCGCATCGAGAACGGTATCGAGCACCACGAAGGACCCAGAATCGAGAACATCGGCAACTGAGCCTTCTGCTGCATCTACCGCAGTGCTCAATTCGTACTGGTTCGGACGCAGCGTAACCGGCGGATCAACATGCATCAGCACTCCACCGTCACACGCCTCCCAGTTGCCCTGACGGGCAGCAGCAAATAATTGCGAGGTCAAACGCCGAATCTGCGGGTCAAGTTCCCGAGGCAAAACTGCCAATTCGTGGCGAACCTGCAGACCCGATTCAGCTGCGGTTTGAATCGTAACCGTCTTGACGTTGACTTCAGAGGCAATCAGCTCGGTAAATGGAGCCAAATCCAGATCCGTCACCACAATGAGCGAACGCAGCGGCTGACGCACGCGCAACTTATGCGCTTTACGCAGCGCGTGGGTATGGGAGACAACGTCTCGCACTTCGTCCATAACAGCAACCAGCTCGGCATCCACCATGTGTTCCGGCAGTTGCGGCCAATCCGTCAGATGCACGGAGCGCTGCCCCGTGAGCCCCCGCCAGATCTCTTCTGAGATCATCGGCAACAGTGGGGCAACCACCCGCATCAAGATCTCCAGGCAGGTGTACAAGGTGTCAAAAGCGTCGTGATCCTCGTTCCAGAACCGATCCCGCGAGGTACGCACATACCAGTTGGTCAGCAGATCAATATATTCACGGATCAGCTTGGTGGTCGCCGGGATATCCAAGTTATCCAGATGGTCGCGAACCGCGTCGGCCAGGAGCTTAGTACGGGAAAGTAAATAGCGATCCATCACATTCAAGCCAGCTACCCGCTCAGCGTCGTTGAGGTCGATTGCGCTAGCGACATATCCTGCTCCACCGTCACAGGTTCCGGCATACAGAGCAAAGAAATACCAGGTATTCCACAACGGCAAAACGACATGGCGCATGGCTTCCCGAATATTTTCTTCACTGACGACGAGATTGCCGCCGTGCAATACGGGCGATCCCATCAGCATCCAGCGCAGCGCATCCGCCCCGTACTGGTGGAACATCGCCATCGGATCGGGATAGTTCCGCAAGGATTTGGAGGCTTTGCGCCCGTCATTACCCAAAATCACGCCATGCGAGATACAGGAGGTGAAAGCCGGACGGTCGAACAACGCGGTAGATAGCACATGCATGGTGTAGAACCATCCACGGCACTGTGCCACATATTCGACGATGAAATCCCCTGGGAAATGCGAATCAAACCATTCCCGATTCTCAAAAGGATAATGGCGTTGCGCATACGGCATAGAGCCGGAGTCGAACCACACGTCAAGGATGTCGGTGATTCGGCGCATTGTGGACTTGCCCGTCGGATCATCTGGATTAGGACGGGTCAGCTCATCAATATAGGGGCGGTGCAGATTTGGTTGCCCATCCGGACCGACTGGCAGGCGGCCAAAATCGCGTTCCAGCTCAGCAAAGGAGCCATACACGTCGATACGCGGATAGTTCGGATCATCGGAACGCCATACCGGAATAGGTGTACCCCAATAGCGGTTGCGCGAGATAGACCAATCGCGAGCGCCCGCCAACCACTTACCAAAGATTCCGTCCTTGGTGTGTTCCGGCTGCCAGGTGATCTCTTGGTTGAGCTCTACCATGCGGTCGCGGAACTTCGTCACGGCGACGAACCATGATGATACCGGCTTGTAGATAAGCGGCTTACGGCAGCGCCAACAGTGCGGATAGGAGTGGACATAGGACTGTTCCCGAACCAGCACTGCTCGTTCAGCTTGCGGGCGACGTTCCATTGAGCCGCTTGCGTCGCGTAAATCGCGCGTGATAGCTCGATTGGCTTCAAAGACTTGGATGCCTGCGTAGTCCGGGACGTTATCCATGAACTTTCCGCCTGCGTCAACCGTCTCCACAACTTCGATCTGCGCACCAGCTAAGACGAACATATCGTCTTCACCGTAGGGGGCGATGTGGACGAGGCCCGTACCATCTTCCGTGGAAACATAATCTGCGGTGGCAATCGTCCAGGCATTCGGACCTGGCTTTTCCTCATCGCGGGAGAAGTAATCGAAGATCGGATAGTAGCGTTTGCCAGCTAACTCTTCTCCTCGGCACTGGGCAACGATCTGTGGATCCTCACCGAGTTCTTTCGCATACGCGCTCAAGCGTTCACGCGCAATAATCACGCGCTGCCCAGCCAGTGGGCCCTGCGTCACTTCTACCGTCACGTACTCGATCTGCGGGCCAACCGCGATAGCTAAATTCGCTGGTAGCGTCCACGGAGTTGTCGTCCAGATCAGTGCCAGTTCGCCCGATTCTAGGCGTAAGCCGACGGTGACGGTTTGGTCCTGACGATCTTGGTAGACGTCATCATCCATCTTTAATTCGTGATTGGATAGCGGAGTCTGATCGTTCCAGCAGTATGGCAGGACTCGGTAGCCCTCATAGACCAGCCCTTTATCCCACAACTGTTTGAAGGACCAGATAACCGATTCCATAAAGGTGGGATCGAGGGTCTTGTAGCCGCCGTCGAAATCCACCCAGCGTGCCTGACGGGTGACGTATTCTTTCCATTCTTGAGCGTATTTCAGCACGGAGGAACGGCATGCGTCATTGAATGTTTCGATGCCGAGTTCATCAATCTCGGATTTATCTTCGATACCGAGGATGCGTTCCGCTTCGATTTCAGCCGGCAAACCATGAGTATCCCAGCCAAATTCGCGGTCAACACGATACCCGCGCTGCGTCTGATAGCGCGCGACGACGTCTTTAACGTATCCAGTTAGCAAGTGACCATAATGCGGCAAGCCATTGGCAAAGGGCGGGCCATCATAAAAGACGAACTCATCCCCTGTGCGCTGGTCAATGGATGCCTCAAAGGTATTATCCTGCTGCCAGTACTGAAGGATCTCATCCTCAAGCGCTGGAAAATTCGGCGAGGCGAGTACGTCCTCGTCCCGATGCAACGGATATTTCGTCGGCTTTTCGACCATCACATCTCACTCCTCAATGGCGCGGTCAGGAGGTGATCGCGCGCCTCACAATGTGTCAGGCCCCTCACGGTTGTCAGGGTTGTGCGCGAGGGCGACTATGCCGCGGTACCACCTCGCTTGCTGGCGAAAGCCAGCCGCTCATTGGGGACGATGACGGGTCCATCCGTTCGGTTCTACTGAGGCGATTGACGGGCGATTGTTTGACGCGCTGGCGCGGCACAATCTCGATACATTGCTTGTGCCGCTGAACGTTGCGACCAGCTCAGTATCTGCTCTGCATTGCTACCGTTTAGAGGCGGCAGCAGAACATGTACATCTGCCTGTTCTTCCGAATGCTCGCCGGTGATAGCCGGGTCACTGCACCCCTGATCCTAATACAGCCCTGCCTTTTCGAGGTATGTTCCACAGTGACCTGCGCGCAATATCACGTTTCATCGTGCTGGCGCGCCACTACCGTGTTCGACGCCTGAGCCACCGGCCGTAATATCATCGAATCCACATTGACGTGCTCTGGCAAACTCACCGCCCAACGGATCGCTTCGGCAACATCCTCGGCTGTTAAGGGACGATCAACTCCCGCATAGACGGCATCTGCAGCAGCCTGATCTCCGTGATAACGCACCAGCGAAAACTCTTCCGTATGAACCATCCCCGGCGCGATTTCGATAATCCGTACTGGCGTGCCAACTAGCTCAAGCCGCAAGGTATTGGGAATCATCCGCTCCCCATGTTTCGCTGTCGCATAGCCGCCACCTCCCGGGTAGGTATCGTGACCAGCCGTGGACGTAATATACAGTAGCGTTCCCCCACGCTCGATCATCGTCGGTACAAGGAGTTGAGTGACCCGCAAGGAGGCAATGACGTTCAACTCATACATCCGACGCCATTCGTCAATTTTTCCTTCGGCAATCGGATCTACTCCCAGCGCTCCGCCCGCATTATTAATGAGAATATCTACTGGCCCGTGTTGATCGAGATAGCTTTTGAGAACCTCTACCCCGTCAGCTAACAGATCGGCAACCACATAGGAACATCCCGTCTCCTGCGCCAGTGCTGCCAGCCGGTCAGCACGACGGGCAGTGGCGATGACGTGATCTCCGGCCGCACATAATGCCCGAACTGTGGCTGCACCGATGCCTGATGATGCTCCCGTAACAAGAACAGTACGTGGCATGATCTTCCTCCCCTTTGTCTGCGATGCTGCGCTGTGGTTAGCAGCCATATTCTGCGCCGTTTGCCCCTCTGCCGCGTCATCTCAATGCCTTACCGATATGCGGCTTGCCGCGCGCCTAGACTCTTACGCTTCGGCAGTCAGCGTTGGTGAGAACCGGATACGCACGTGGCAATCACTGACTCAATCAGCTCCTCGTCAGGGCGCATAACACGTCAGCTTTCTATGTTTAGTCTAGGTCTAGTGTAGGTCGCAGCCAGGTGAATGTGTCACAATGTCAGCAAGGAGGCACAGCACATGCTCGGTTTTATTGGTATGGGAAATATGAACGGCGCGCTACTGCGTGGAATTCTGGCCGCACATATAGTCGATCCTGACGAGGTGGTTTTCACCCGAATCAATCATCGTGCCGGCGCAGAGTTAGCAGCTAAATACGCTGTGCATTACGTGGAGTCTATTGCTGAGCTTGCCCAACGCCTGCGCCCTGGTGATACCTGTATCGTCGGTGTTAAACCGCATGCGATGGCCAGCGCGCTCACCGACTTAGGGTCTGCCGCACGCGACCTCGTTATCGTCTCAATAGCTGCCGGTACTCCCTGTGCCACCCTGGCTCGCGCGCTTCCTGCTGGTACGCCCATTGTGCGGGCAATGCCTAACGTCAATGCCCAAATCGGTCAGGCAATGACGGCATGGTACGCTACCGAGGAGGTATGTGCCTCTGCGCGGGAATATGTTGCCGAACTATTTAGCGCCGTTGGTCGCACTATCGAATTGCCGGAGGCGGCGTTTCCGGTTTTCAGCGCTATCGCCGGATGTTCTCCTGCATGGACGTACACCTATATTGATGCGCTCGCCCAGGCGGCCTTAGCTGCTGGGCTTCCTATTCATCAGGCTCGTGAGATTGCGGCACAGGCCGTGGCGGGCAGTGCTCAGCTTGTGCTATCTGCTGCCCAGGAACGTACCCCTGGGCAATTACGTGACGAGGTATGTTCCCCTGGCGGAACGACCATCGCCGGACTTTTAGCAATGGAAGAAGCTGGTTTCACTCCGGCGGTTGCCCGCGCCGTGGCTGCTGCGATCAAGCGCGACGAAGATATTGCCGCCAAACAGGGCTGAAGCCTGATGAGGTTGGAACGTTCGCGTTCAATGCGCATTTGCTGCTCCCTACGTTTTCCTCGCGTCAAGGCGCGCTCACTTCAAGCCATCTCAATACGTTCAATACGGTGAACTACCAGCATTGCTGCGCGCGATGAGCCGGATCTGTGATCTCCTTTGGGCACTATCGCCATTGATCTCTGCTTGCCACACCTGCATGCCCGACGTAGACCTCAGCGAGCGCCGAAAGTGATGAACAATGTAGAAAGTGATGAACAACGTAGGAATATTCAACACCAAATAGTCGAAAGCAGTGGCGGCGCCATTCTCTGTTTCAGCGAGATGGAGCGCTCAGCCAGTTAGCTATCCCAGATCGCCAAAGCTAGCAGTATTGCAAAACTGCATGTGCGTTGAGCACTTTTACTCATTACTTATTGTTACTTATTGTCTAATAGCCGATTAGCCTCTCCAGCTTACGCACAATCTGCTCAGCACCACCGGCTGTGCCTGCGATCATAGGTCCTGCCAGATCATAACGTCAGGGACATCGCGAAGAATAACCACCGGCGAGTGCTCTAATTCCATCAGCAATCCCGCCATCGCCGCGATAGCGTCAATCACTGCATGCCCCTGCGCAGTGCGTACATCTAATCCAGCGCTTCCCAATGCATAATCGCACACCCCGCGCACGCTGTGTGACCCTGAGCCGGTAATAATCACCGCCGGACGCCCGCCAAAACGCGCCGCCAATCCACGACGAATCTGCCCAGCGGCATAAGGCACATTTTCTGGAGCTGCTAATCCTAACGGCTGCGGGATACCTTCTCGGGTGCGGAATGCGTCAGGCTTTTCACCAGCTTTATGCCAACGCCCTTGCGATTTCGCCACAATTTTTCCGGCGATGGCCACAATATCGTCTCCCCGTAAGCCGATACTGCCATCAGGCCAAACGATCTTCTTTATCGGGAGGGCAATCGTCATTGCCACATCTACTCCGGAGGTAATCGCTGGAAGATCAGGAACTGCCATCATTTGCACTGTGCTCATAGCGTTACCTTAGCGAGCATCACTGTTCTGTGCATTGCCGAGTCTGTAACCGCCGCTGTTACTTCTCAGATCATGCCAGCCGTTACCGTAGTGGATAATGCCCGACGGGGTAGGCCAATGTGCTAGCTGCCGCTGCAGGCGTGACGTTCAGCAGGATATGCACCGCGCTATGTCACATATCCAAATATGCAATCACTGAGGAGGACATGGAAGAATATACTTATGACTGATGAAACATTGCGCGCTTCGATTGACGTCCCGGCAAAGGCGTCCCTTGATGGTTTAGAGGAACGATGGAGTCAGGTTTGGGAGGATTCCCAAGTCTACGCTTTTAACCGAGATACCGAACGCGCGGCGGTCTATTCGATTGATACTCCCCCGCCGACGATTTCCGGTTCACTGCACATCGGGCACTGCTTCAGCTACACCCATACCGATATTATTGCCCGTTTCCAGCGAATGACCGGCAAGAATGTGTTTTATCCGATGGGGTGGGACGATAACGGTCTGCCAACGGAACGTCGCGTTCAGAATTACTATGGGGTTCGGTGTGATCCGTCTTTGCCTTATGAGGAAGATTTTGAGCCTCCCTACCAGGGCGGGGATGGTAAATCCATCAAATACGCTGACCAAAAGCCGATCTCTCGTCGGAACTTTATCGAATTGTGCCATCGGCTCACCCAGGAAGATGAGAAACAGTTTGAGGCGTTGTGGCGCTATCTCGGCTTATCCGTCGATTGGGCACAGACGTATCAGACGATCGGCACGAAGGCTCAGCGGGTCACGCAGCTTGCGTTCCTTCGCAATCTCGCCCGCGGTGAGGCATATCAGGCGCAGGCTCCTGGGCTGTGGGATGTCACGTTCCAAACCGCAGTCGCCCAGGCAGAATTGGAGGCCCGCGATTATCCCGGCGCCTATCACACCCTGGCGTTCCACGGGCAAGATGGGGATATTCTCATCGAAACCACACGTCCGGAACTCCTGCCAGCCTGTGTGGCGTTGATTGCGCATCCGGATGATGAGCGCTACCAGCATCTGTTTGGCACGACGGCCCGCACTCCGATCTTTGGTGTGGAGATTCCCGTCTTAGCCCATCCAGCCGCTGAAATAGATAAGGGCGCTGGTATTGCTATGTGCTGTACGTTCGGCGATATTACTGACGTACAGTGGTGGCGAGAATTAGATCTACCGATGCGCACGGTTTTGGGTAAGGATGGTCGCTTGCTCAATGAGGTCCCCGAGTGGATCAGCAGCGAAAATGGTCGTGCCATGTATCAGGAGATGGCTGGCAAGACGACTTTCTCCGCACGGGCAGCCCTGGTGGCGGCGTTAAAAGCCTCTGGTGAGATGATTGGCGAGGAAAAGCCGACCCAGCGCAAAGCTAATTTCTTTGAAAAGGGCGATAAGCCGCTGGAGATCGTGACCTCTCGCCAGTGGTACATCCGCAATGGTGGTCGCCCGTACACCGAAGCTAATGGCAAGCAGTTGCAGGAAAATCTGCTCACTCGCGGGGAGGAGTTGACTTTCCACCCAGATTTCATGCGTGTGCGCTACGCTAACTGGGTTGAGGGCTTGAATACGGACTGGCTCATCTCTCGTCAGCGGTTCTTCGGTATCCCACTGCCTTTGTGGTATCGGGTGAGTGAATCGGGCGATGTCGATTATGACGCGATCATTACCCCCGAGGAAGCCGATTTACCGATTGATCCGACGGTTGACGTTCCGGCCGGTTTCACTGAGGATCAGCGCGGTAAGCCGGGCGGATTCGTCGGGGAAACTGACATCATGGATACCTGGGCAACCTCCTCCCTCACCCCGCTCATTGCTGGTGGTTGGAATACGGATGAGGATATTTGCGAGTACATCTATCCGATGGATCAGCGTAGCCAGGGGCAAGACATCTTGCGCACCTGGTTGTTCTCCTCTTTGTTGCGGGCACATCTTGAGTTCGATGCGCTCCCTTGGAAGCATGCCGCTATTTCTGGGTGGATTCTCGATCCGGACCGCAAGAAGATGTCGAAGTCTAAGGGGAATGTGGTAACGCCGATGGAGCCGTTGCGCCAGCATGGGTCTGACGCGATGCGCTACTGGGCAGCCTCGGCGCGCCTGGGTGTCGATGCCACCTATGATGAGCAGCAAATCAAGATCGGTCGCCGACTGGCAATGAAAGTGTTGAATGCTGCCAAGTTTGCGTTGCAGATGGCCGGGGCTGAGGCTCGCGTTGATCTCGATTCCACCGCTGTAACTGAGCCGTTAGATCGGGCAATGCTCGCTATGCTTGCCGAGGTTGTGATGACGGCGACGCAGGCGATGGAGTCTTTCGATCATGCACGCGCTTTAGAGGTAACGGAATCGTGCTTCTGGACGTTCTGCGACGATTACCTTGAGCTTGTCAAAGATCGGGCATACGATCGCGACGAAACGCTATCCCAGGCTGGTCAATCGCATCGGGTGCGTTCTGCTCGCGTGGCGTTAAATCTGGCGATTGATACGTTCTTGCGTCTGCTCGCTCCGTTCTTGCCATTTGCCACTGAAGAAGTGTGGTCCTGGTATCGTACTGGTTCGATTCATCGTGCATCCTGGCCGCAGGCGGCAGCTTTCGGGCAAAGCGCTGATGGCGATCCGGAACTGGTTTACAGTGCCGGTCGGGCCTTGCGGGCTTTGCGTAAGGTGAAGTCAGAAAACAAGGTGTCGCAACGTCTACCCTATCGTTCGGTCACGATTGCTGTTCCCGCTGGCGATGTAACAGCTATTAACACCGTACAGGGCGATCTGGCTTCGGCCGCGCACATCACCGGTCCGTTCACTATTGAAACCGGCACGGGTGAGGACGCCTACGTCAGCGCTTTCGAGCTGGGTGAGTAAAGGCTAACTTCGGTAGCAAATAGCGACGGCAATTCGCCCCTGTGAGAACCTAGTAGGTAGTGAACTGCTGATATGTGTAATCGTCATGCGCCACTGGCAACAATAAGATCGTTGCCAGTGGCGCATTTCATGAGTGGATCTGCGCAAGGTTCTCCCTCCTCACCCTAACTTACGGTACGGTAAGTACAGATACTCTCGGCGTGGGCTCAGCACCCCGCCAGGAAAGGAAGGCCCGTGGAGAGCTACCTGGATACTGTAGGCGTCAGCTATATCCCCGCAAAACTAGCAATTACCGACGACATGACAGTCCCCTCGCTCATGTGTCAGCGCGCTAACGAACAGCCCCACAATGTGTGCATTGAACGTAAATCAACGCTCGGTGAAACCTGGCGCCCAGTTACCTGGTCAGAGTTCTACTCTGAAGTGTGCGCTGTTGCCCGCGGATTTATTGCCCACGGATTACAGCCTGGTGACTGCGTGGCCATCATGTCACACACCTCCTACGAATGGTCCCTTTTTGACCTCGCTGTACAATGCGCAGGCGGAGTGGCCGTCCCAATCTATGAAACCTCCTCCAGCGAACAAGCCCGCTGGATTATCGAGGATTCCGCCGCCCGATTCGCGGTTGTCGAAACCCAAGCAATGGCCCTCGTCATGCACTCTATCCGCGAATCTGGACTCTTAGAAAAAGTCTTTGTGCTTGCTGAGGACGCCCAAGGTCATCTCGTCTCTGCCGGCAGTTCAGTGCCCGACGACGAAATCGAACGCCGTATCAACGCATTAACAGCAGATGACCTGTTCACTATCATCTACACCTCAGGAACGACAGGCCGCCCTAAAGGCGTTGAAATCACCCACCGCAATATGCTTCATTCAGCGCTGAACGCCCCGTTAGATGAGGGGCTTCACGAACTGCTCGGGTCAAAGGGCTCCCGCACCCTCCTGTTCTTACCAATGGCACACGTCTTTGCACGGTTCTTAAATCTGGCGATCCTGTTCGCCGAATATCCGCGAGTAGGATACTGCCCCGATACTAAGAACCTCATTAGCGATATGCAATCCTTCAAACCGACGTTCATCCTTGCAGTGCCACGGCTGTTTGAAAAGATCTACAATGCAGCCGACGCCAATGCGCGTCGCGGACTCAAACTCCGTATGTTCCGCACGGCTGCCCGAGCGGCCATCGAATACGCTCGCACAATTCAACGTGGCGAAAAACCCTCAGCATTGGTCCGTGCCCGTCAAGAATTCTTCGACCGCACCGTCTATTCTAAGTTGCGCGCCATCATGGGCGGAAAGGTACGTTACGCCATCTCTGGTGGAGCGCCACTCGGCGAACGTCTCGGCTCCTTTTTCTACGGTGCCGGAATTCCGATTTTAGAGGGCTACGGAGCGACGGAAACTTGCGCTCCCACGACGGTTAACCGCACCCACGCGCTGCGGATCGGATCCGTCGGCCCAGCCTATCCTGGATGTTACGTCACCAGCGGCGAGGACGGCGAACTTCTCGTCAAAGGCCCACACGTATTCCGCGGGTACCGCAACAATCCCGAAGCAACCGCAGAATCCTTCACCGATGACGGCTGGTTCCGCACTGGCGATATTGGCAACGTTGATGAGGCAGGATTCGTGTGGGTAACTGGGCGCAAGAAAGAGATTATCGTTACCGCCGGCGGGAAGAACGTTGCTCCTGCACAGCTCGAAGATCGACTCCGCTCCCATCCGATCATCTCCCAGGTGGTCGTCCTCGGGGATCAGAAACCTTTTATTGCGGCTCTCGTCACGCTTGATGCTGAAGCCCTCCCCCAGTGGCTGTCAAATCGCGGGCTGCCCCCTATGAGCATTTCGGATGCTGTTCGCGATCCGCAGGTCATTGCTGCGATTGATCGCGCAGTCAAACGGACGAATGAGCATGTATCGCGCGCAGAATCCATCCGGAAATTCACCATCTTGCCTATCGATTTCACCACTGATAATGGTTATCTCACGCCGTCAATGAAGGTCATTCGTTCGGCAGTATTGCGCGATTTCGCTGACGATATTGAGCGGCTATACAGCGCTTAAACTCAAACGTGTGGCTGGCGCCTTCCTCGCACATACCAGCCACAGATCCTGCCACCGTATATGGCAGATCCGGTGGGCTCGAACCTAGCGTTCGAGCCCACCGTTTTTGGTTTGTTCTTGTGCGAGACGTTCATGATGCTGGATCACTTCCGCGACGATAAAGCGCAGGAATTTCTCAGCGAACACTGGATCCAGCTCGGCTTCTTCGGCGAGCCGACGCAAACGTCGTATCTGCTCTTCTTCCCGCTGCGGATCGGAAGCAGGCAGACAATACTCCGATTTGAGCACACCGACTCGTTGCGTGCATCGAAAGCGCTCTGCCAGGATATGTACCAGCGCCGCGTCCAAATTATCAATGGTTTTACGGTACGTCTCTAACGCACTGGGAATTGGCGTATCCATATCTCCTCCTAGCCCTGCTGCACACCACAACGCGCCTATCGTTTAGGCTGATTTCGTGCCTTTCTTTCGGCTATTCGTCAGAACTAACCTCGCCTCACCATTACCATCAACCATATCGGCATCGACGATAACCTGTGCGACGTCCCGGCGCGAAGGCAATTCAAACATCAAATCCCCCAGGAGACGCTCCAAAATAGAACGCAAACCCCGAGCGCCAGTGCCCCGCGCAATCGCTTCAGCCGCAATCTTGCGCAGCGCCTCGTCGGTAAATTCAAGCTTTACCCTGTCCAGTTCAAACATCTTCTGATACTGCTTAGCCAGGGCATTGCGCGGAGTTGTCAGAATATCTACCAGATCATCTTCACTGAGCTCATCAACAGTGGCGATAACAGGTAACCGCCCAACGAATTCCGGAATTAAACCGAACTTATGGAGATCTTCCGGAGTGGCCTGTTGCAGCAGCTCATTGCGTTTCTTCGCCTCATGCAGATCCGCACCGAAGCCAATCCCGCGGCGCCCAGTTCGCGAAGAAATAATCTCCTCAATCCCCGCGAATGCCCCCGCGGCAATAAACAAGATATTCTCCGTATTAATCGTTAAGTATTCCTGATTAGGATGCTTACGCCCGCCCTGCGGGGGAACGGAAGCTACCGTCCCTTCAATAATCTTCAACAGCGCCTGCTGTACGCCCTCCCCAGAGACATCACGGGTAATAGAAGGATTCTCAGATTTCCGCGAGATCTTATCAATCTCATCAATATAGATAATTCCTCGTTGCGCTGCCTCAATATCCTGATCTGCGGCTTCAATAAGTTTTAACAAGATGTTCTCGACATCTTCGCCCACATATCCGGCTTCCGTCAACGCCGTCGCATCCGCAATAGCAAAAGGCACATCTAATAGTCGCGCTAGCGTCTGCGCCATATAGGTTTTGCCAGTACCCGTCGGGCCAAGCAACAAGATATTCGATTTTCCGATTTCCACCTCATCGCTCTTATCCTCAGTGCTAGCCGATGGCCCGCTATGCTGAGCAGCTAATCGCTTGTAGTGGTTATAGACGGCGACAGAAAGCGTCCGTTTCGCGCCATGTTGACCGATGACGTATTCATTCAGAAAATCGTAGATCTCTTTTGGTTTTGGTAGATCCCGTCGAGAACGCTCTTCCCGCCCAGGACCTAACTCTTCCTGAATGATCTCGTTGCACACCTCGATACATTCATTACAGATATACACTCCAGAACCAGTAATGAGTTTGCGTACCTGCCGTTGACTCTTCTGGCAAAACGAGCACTTGAGCGTATCAGCCGCATCTGCCGTGCGCGACATAATTACCTCCTGGTATCGTCAACGGGACGAGTTCTGAATTTCGCCGAATCGTCGGCAAATAGATCCTTCCCATTCCACCGCAAAAAGCCCAGGACTGCCACTTTGGCACGCCAGAAATAACGAATTCGGCGCAGCGACACAATCACCACGCCGAATTCTGTTCAGCTTTCTCTGTATTTAGTTGGCTGTAGCCGCAATACTGTAGCTGCCTATCGGCTACGCTTAAGCATTGGCTTCAACCACGTAACCACCCAGTGGCTACTCAGCTTTCTAATTGGCGGCTTGACTTACGCGAGACGAGGACCTGATCGACTAACCCGTACGCCTTCGCCTGCTCTGCCGTCAGGATCTTATCGCGCGAAATATCCTTTGCGATCTGTTCCTTCGGTTGACCAGTGTGCTCAGCAATGGTGTCAATAAACCACTGATTCATCCGGTCAATCTCATCAGCAATAATCGCAATATCTGACGCCTGACCCCGCGCCCCCTCGATCGCCGGTTGATGGATCAAGACTCGAGCATTAGGCAATGCCAAGCGGCGCCCTGGTGCGCCTCCGGCAAGTAATACCGCCGCCGCTGAAGCAGCCTGACCCAAGCACACCGTCTGGATCTCCGGTTTCACATACTGCATTGTGTCGTAAATGGCAGTCATTGCAGTAAAGGATCCACCGGGCGAGTTAATGTACATCGTGATCGGCGAATCTGGATCCAATGATTCAAGCACCAGAAGCTGAGCCATTACGTCATCGGCTGAGGCGTCATCAACCTGAATACCTAGGAAGATAATGCGATCCTCAAATAACTTGGCATACGGATCCTGCCGACGATACCCATAGGGAGTTCGCTCTTCAAAGTTTGGCAGAACATAACGGTTCGTTGGCATCTGCCCACCAATTCCGGCCATAGATACCGGATAATCTCCACTCATGTATGCTTGTGCCTGGCTTTGGGCAAAGAGGTGATTCATTGTGCGTCCTCCTGCGTTTGAGTCATCGTTGAGCGATTCACGCCCCCGCCGCCAACAACAGCAGACGAGCTTTCAATAATATGATCCACAAATCCATATTCCAACGCTTCCTCCGCGGTAAACCAATGATCGCGGTCGGAATCTTCCAGGATCTGTTCAATCGTCTTTCCGGTGTGGCGGGCGTTGAGCTCGGATAGTTGCTGCTTCATCTGCAAGATCAGATCAGCATTAATCCGAATTTCCGTTGCCGTTCCCTGCACTCCGCCCAATGGCTGATGCATTAAAACGCGAGCATGTGGGGTGATGTAGCGCTTGCCGGGCGCCCCCGCGCTGAGCAACACCTGCGCCATTGACGCAGCGATTCCCATCGCGACCGTTGCGACGTCCGGCTTAATGTATTGCATAGTATCCAAAATGGCCATACCGGCTGTGACGGAACCACCGGGAGAATTGATGTATAAGTAGATATCTTTATCCGGATCTTCCGCAGCCAGAAGAAGGAGCTGCGCAGAAATCATATTGGCTATCTCGTCATTTACCTCATCACCAAGCCAAATAATGCGCTCCTTAAGAAGCCGGTTATAGATTGAGTCGCCAAGTCCAAATCCTTGCCCCTCAGCGGCTGCGTGTGGCATTGTCATGCCTCCTCCTTCATTCGATCAGTGCCCTTATCTGATACACGATCTTTTCTGTGCATTTCGACCCTAACGCGCTTGCCGACGCGCAGTCGGTTTTTATCGGCTGCTTTCGCTGATGGCGCAGGGCTATCAGCGGTACCCCTGCGGTAGGGAGCACTGCACCCTTGCGCTTAGCTTGGGGCACACAGTAGGCCTCAATATGATAAAGCGGCGGGAGATACGCACAGGTATCTCCCGCCGCCAGCGTCTATTACGCCTCTAACTTAGCGATAAGCGTCTTGCGGGCCTTACCCTGCTGCTCAGCGGCCAGCAGGCGGGCCTTCTCTTCCGCGTCGGCATTCTGTGCGTATTCCAGCACCTCGTCAACGGTATGATCCGCCGGATTGAACACCTCGGCGTCGGCCTTAACCTCAGCAGGCTTCTGCGCAGCCTTCTTTGCCGGCTTCTTCGCGCTTTCCTCCGATGCCGCTGACTTAGCAGTCACCTTCCGTGAAGACGCGCTCGGCTTAGCCGTGAACTCTGGAGTCTTTTCATTCTCCGGAGCTTCACCCAACACTGCAGCCACATCCACGGATGCGCCGGACTCATCGCTCACCTTTGCTAGGCGCAAGGCCGACATGAGCGCCTTGTTGCGAGCCAATTCCCCAGCAAAAGAGCCGATCTGGTTCGCCTGCATTGCTGCACGCAGGAAATCATTGGGCTCCATACCGTACATTTGCGCTTGGCTAACCAAGAAATCAAATAGTTCTTCTTGGGAGACTTCCACGCCGAAGGCTTCTGCATAGGTATCCAGCAGCAACTGTGTGCGGATAGAGCGCTCTACGTCAGCGCGAAGCTGCTGCGTATGCTCCTCATCCTCGTTCTCATGACCGCTGCGCATATGATTAGCAACTTCTTCTTCCACAACCGATTCTGGCAACGGGAAATCAGAGGCAGCCAACAGGTGATCCAGAAGCTGCTGGTATGCCCCAGAAAGCTGGGTGGTTGCCTTAGCCTTGACGGCATTCTTCCGCAGATCCTCTTTCAGCTCGGCAATCGTATCGAACTCAGAGGCCATTTGAGCAAAGTCATCGTCTGCTTCTGGCAAGACCGATTCCTTGACGCCGTTGACCGTGATTGTCACGGTGGCGTCCTCGCCCTCGTGCTCCCCACCAGCCAGCTTCGTGGTAAAGACGACTTCATCACCAGCCTTTGCGCCGGTCAAAGCCTCATCCTGGTTCGCCAGCATATTGCCATCACCGATACGGTAAGAGATACCAGCAACGTCATCAACCTGCTCGTCATCAATCGTGGCAACGAGATCAATCGTGACGTAATCGCCGAGTGCGGCTGGGCGATCCACGTTGGATAAGGTGGCAAAGCGCTCACGAAGCTGATCGAGTTCACGATCAACGTCTTCGTCTGTGACCTGAGCAGTGGGAACGGTCACTGCAAAATCGGCCGGATTCGGCATCCAGATCTCCGGACGGCAATCCACTTCAACCGTGAACTTGAGTTCGGTGCTATCCTCCGCACCGGCCATCTCGGGAACTTCTTCCACACTTACCTGCGGGCGGGCCATCGGACGCACGCCCGTTTCCGTCAACGCTTGCTGGTAATACGTATCAAGGTTGTCGTTAATGGCTTGCTCAATAATGTAGCCACGACCAATTTTGGATTCCAGCACGCGACGCGGTGCCTTACCAGGGCGGAAACCTGGGATATTTACCTTCTTCGCCACCTCTTTTGCGGCGGCGGCATAAGCCGGTTCAAATTCTTCGGCTGGAACTTCAACAGTCAGCTTGGCGCGAGTCTCGCTCAAGTACTCTACGTTATGCTTCACTCTTCTCCACTCACGTTCAGTTAGTTAAGGGCCATCTCTCGCCCACGGGTGTGCCATAGTGGCACTCGATACCGTTCAATAATAGAACATTGCGCGGGTAATGCCCGCATTCGTTGCCATGAAAGCAACCACATAGGCTTAAAACAACGCCACTTTCTGGGCTGGCGGGAAGATCTCATCCAAAGAAGCCAGCTCGGCTTCACTCAAAACTAGATCCACCGCCCGCGCGTTCGCAATGAGCTGTTCTGGGCGAGTTGCCCCAGCGATGACTGAGCACACCGGCTGGCGATGAGTCAGCCACGCGATGGCCACCTGGGCCTGATCGTATTGCCGCTGCGCACACCAGTGCTGATAGCGACGCAATTGCTCCATATCAGCCGCTGCCAGTTTCGGATTACCTGGCTGCAGCCGCCCATTCGGATCAGATTGATCGGTGTATTTCCCAGTTAGCAACCCCGCCGCAAGCGGAAAATACGGCACGACCCCAATCCCATAATGTGCGGCAGCCGGCAAAATTTCCTGCTCGGCACGTCGGTCTATGAGGTTGTAGTGATTCTGGGTTGCCACCAGCGTTCCCGCAGCGGCATACTGGGCAATCGTCGCCGTCTGCCATCCAGCCAGATTGGAGATCCCCCAATACCGGATCTTTCCTTGCTGCACAGCAGTATTGAGCGCTTCTGCCGTCTCTTCTAACGGGGTTTGCGGATCTGGGGTGTGATAGTAATACAGGTCGATATAATCCGTACCGAGGCGCCGCAAAGATTCCTCTAAAGCCTCGATCATATACCGGCGCGATCCGCGAGCTTGATACTCTGCTTCGCCAGCACGTGCAATACCGAACTTGCTGGCAATAACCGCCTCAGATCGACGCGATCCCAGGGCGCGCCCCAAAATTTCTTCTGATAGCCCTGGTTCTTTGCCATATACGTTTGCTGAGTCAAAATAGGTGATACCCAGATCTAAGGCGGTGTTGATAACCGCTTGCGCACCAGCAAAATCCTCACTGGCTGTTCCGCGACGACCAAGATTGTTCGCCCCATACCCCAGAACTGATACCACTAGGCCCGAGCGCCCCATCCGGCGATATTCCATCTCGCTCTCGTCTCCTTTGCTATCTCGTTTTCCACGTGCGATACGACCACCGTAATGCGCTACGACGCCATACAACACAAACCGACCCGCATAATGACGTTACCGCGTATGGATACTGTTATATGGCACATCGTAATGTGTTACGGCGTATCCAGATTCGATTTTTCGCTGATACTTATTGGCGCGATACACAGCAGTGCTCGCAGTTTCCACCCTAATGCGGTAATGCCCGAGGGCGGGCTGCGACATCTTGTTCATATTGTCGCCATTGTGCGACGCCGATTGTTTTCATTGTGCAGTACTGACGTTCTACCTCGCTGTGCGTTATCGCGCCGAGGCTGAAGACCTTGCCTACCGAGGCTAAAGACCTTGCCCGTCGCTGCTCTACCGCTGCCGCTCTAGCACTCCTCGCTCTAGCACTCCTCGCCGTCACCATCGCATGGCGCTAGCGCGCTAACGAGCGCACTGCCCAGTGCCTACTGCCTCGCCTAGCTAGCACCTCGCATTGCAATACGTGCCATCCTTGCCTTCCGAACTCTTCTTCTCTTGCTGCCCATAATCGCGAGGATAGGCGCGATTGCCGTCGTATAAAATGGCGCTGCGGCGGGGACCTCACTTCCCCGCCGCAGCGCACATCATGACGTTAGTTCACGCGTCGACGTTGTACTAACATCCAACCGCTGCCGAGCAAAAGGAGCGAGAGGAGAGACACTCCAACTACCGACACGCCGGTATGTACTAGCGCTCCACCAGGAGCTGAGCTATTAGTGGGCACCAGTTGAGTTATCGCGTCCAGTAGCGCCTGGAGCGCTGCATCAACCTGCGCTTGCGTGGCTTGTTCATCCGCCATGACTCCCTGGGCTGCTAGCACTGCGTCATGGAGTGCCTGCCAGGAAGCCACCGTGTAATTCGATTGCGTCAAGCCCACCGCGCGATCCAGCGCCGATTTCAACTCCGCCTTGTCCACACTGGGCGTCGGCGCACGGCCAACGAGCTGAGCGCGGGCTGCGTCGATTGCTGCACGCGATCGATCAATCTCATCTTGCGTGGCCTGCGGATTATCGACGACGGTCTGTCCCTGCTGTACAGCAGCCGCGAGCTGCGCCCAGGATTCCGGGGTGTATTGGCCAGAATCTAAGGCATGTGCTGCGTTAATAGCTGCAATAAGCGCGCTCTTATCTGCGAGAAGAACCAGCGTTTTCTGTGCCTCAGCGATAGAAGCTGCTGCCGCATCAACGCTCTTTTGGTCCGCCGCCGGATCGTCATACACTGCCTGCGCGCGTGCTACCACATCGGCAAAAGCCGCCCATGATTCTGGTGTGTAGCGTTCCTGCTGCAAGGCTGCTGCCCCAGCGAGAGCCGCATGCAGCCCACTCTTATCCACTGCCGGCTGCTCTGCCAAAGCATGAACTTGCCACTCGGCAACAGCCGTTCCAAAGGTTGCAGAATCCGATAGATGTGGATGCAGAACCAGTCGCAACCGGCTTGTCTCAACTGGGGTAAAGGTCGCTACCGACCATCCGCCTGCTTCGGTGGCATGGCGTGACGGATCATTTCGTACCGTGGTGTATTTCGCGTCCTTAACCGGCTTGAAGGTGCCATCGGCAGAATCGTAGTACTGAATCTCCCAGCTATCCGGGATCTCCAGCCCGCCGCGCTTTTCGTCACGTTCGGTCATATTCGCCCAGAACATAACCCGCGAGGTGTCAATTAGCGCGCTGCTCGGCCACCGATATTCGGCATACATACCGTCTACCGCTTGCCCCCACGTGCCCCAGACTTTCGCATTGACGTCCTGATCGTCCTGCGTCGGCCAGGTGTCATCAACTACGATACCGTCGTTGAGTTTGCCGGCTGCTGGCGACCACGATGCCGCCACGGAGGTCGTTACCGAGCTTGCCTTAGGCTCGATCCACCCTTCGAGTTTCTCTGGCGGAGTAACATTTCGCCCTGGAATGACGTGTACCGTCAAAGTAGCCGGAGCGCTCGTCCCTTCTACCACGCCTGAGACGGTGTAATCACCGACGGCATTGAGATTCACGGCTGCAAGCTGCTCGCTATTCCAGGTAACTTTCAGCCCAGATTGCGTGCCACCGTTCATGTAACGCCCAGTGACCGTTGGCGGCGGAGTTAGTTGCGCACTGCCCTGAACAACGCTTTGCTCAACTGGCAGGATAGAATTCACCCCATTGTTAAACGCAGAATTCGCGTCAGATTTAACTGAGATATGTGCGCTGGCAGTCCGTGAGGATCCAACGACCGTTCCAGTGAGGGTGAACTCACCATCGGATGCTAGCTGATCGGCAGTAACTTCCGGCCAGATCACAGCCAAATTGGCTCGCGTCCCATCAGGATAGGACACTGACACGGTTTGAGGCAGTTTCAGCGCATCTGGTTGTGATCCAGTTGGGACCATCCGAGCAACCTCTTCCACTCCATTAGGATCGACGGCATAGGCCTCAAATTCACTGATACCTACGGCCTGATCGGGCTTGGGCGTGAACAGTACTCGCAGTTGATCACTCCATACGGTCTGGAACGGGACTGTCAAGGCTTCACCCTTGGACACATCATACGAAGCGCCCTCTTTCAGGGTGACGTCGGTCCACTTTCCGCTTGCTTTATCAAAATATTGAATCTTCCAAGCAGCAGGCATTGGCACGCCACCACCGTCACTCCATAGGTAGAGCGCTGCCTTTGCGAGGGGCACCGGAGCTGCCCATGTGTATTGCACCCACGGTTCTTTATCGCCTTGACCCCAGTTATTCCAGCTCATATTCGGCTTTGATCCAGCCGGATCCACCTTGAGATCGTTGACAACCTTGACGTTATCTTTTGGCAGATATGTGTTAATACTGGAGGCTTTCGGCGTGCCTTGTGGTGCAATATTCACCGTACCATCGGAGGGGATGCCGTGAAGTTTGAGCGTCGTTTCCGCACTCTTTTCTCCATCGGTTGCACTGAGTTTGAGCTCATATTCGCCCTCGACAGGGAATGTTGCGGTGGTGCTTGCCGCATGCGGGTCAGCAAAGCTTACCTTTGCACCTGCCGGCCCAGAGACCATCTCCCAGGTGGCCGCTATCGTCCCCGCTGGCAATCCGTCGTCCTTCACCTGACCGATAAGCTGTGCCCCCGCAGAGGTGTTCGCAGCCACGTATGCACTTACCGATGGAGCCTGGTTCGTGCTCGGCCCAGCGGCAATACCCGTATGGAAGGCTTCAATTTCCTTAACGCCGGTCTTAAATCCAGCCGCATGCGTCAGATTCACACGCAACTTTTGGGTGGTGATGGCTGGGAATTGAATGTGATTGTAATTCGGTTGCGGATAGATCGGGGTGCGAGCCTGATCGGGAATCGTCTTCCATGCTCCGCTGGCGTCCTGGTATTCCAGGGTATATACCGACGGTTCGGCATAGCCGGATACCGTGGCCGACGAGGAGGTCTGGTAGAAGAAGAGCCGCACGTCATCAATCGTTTGGGCACTTGGGAAGGTCAGGGTCAGTGAGTCCGTCGCATTTGGCGATCCGGCACTCCCCCAGAACAGTTCATGGACAGTTCGACCATCCACCGCATATTCCGCACCATGCCCCTGCGCGGAATAGCTTGCTTCAATTGCGGCACCGCGCGCCACGTCAGTTTGGCTGGCTGCTGCTGGGTCGATATTGCGCCCAGCCCGCGCGAACATTTCCGTAATCCGCGAGGTGCTGTCATAGGTGACGCTATTGGCTGTTCCGAGCCCGGTTGTGTTTGCCGTGGTGACCTTTGCCCCGGACTGATCTGCTACCTCAACCGTTCCGCTGTTCGGGTTGTAACGAATATGGGCTAGGCGATCGACCGTTGCTGCCAGCTTTCCATCAAGATAGATGGAGTATCCAGCCGGAGCGGTGTAATGCCCGTCGTTGTTCCATACGATCGTCAGATCTTTGCCGTGGTAGGACAAGTTATTAACGGTAAAGTGCTCCCAGCCGGGGATGACGATTGGGTTCAGTTCGATGACGTCATCTTGGCGAGGAACCAGACCTGCCACGCTTTCAATCATGGTCCAGTTCGTCGTACCGAGCTGGGTATGGTGGATCCAGGATCGGTATTCGATCTTTCCGCCATCAGCGCCGGTAGCCGTATTCCAGAACTCATTTTGATCGGGATAGCGGTTATCGCCACCTTGATAGTGGGCAAAAGCGTTCCAATACAACAGCTTCTTGAACTGTTCGTTTGTAATATAGCCATTTTCTGCAGCGTGATAATGACGAATAGCTCCATCGTAGATTCGGAACAACATCGTCGAATTAATCACCGAGAAATTATTGGAGCCTTGGCCACCGCCCGCTTCAAATTCTTTCTTGTCTGCTTGGTTAGCGGTGAAGAACGGGAACACCGGGTATTGATCCGCGTCTGCAAATAGTCTCAGTGCCGAGTCATAATCAGCATTCCCCATCGGAACCATACCGACGGCATACGGGAAGTAGTTATTGATTTCCTTCCACTTCGCCCAGGTTCCATTGTGCTTACCAATGTACTTCGAGAGCAGTAACTTCTGATCGGAATTCCACAGCTCACTCATCAGATTCTGCTGGATCTTTCCGGCAATGTCGTTCATCTGTGCAGCGCCGGCAGTATTGCCGGCTGCTTCATAGGCCTGCGCTGCAGCTCGGGCATTTGCCCAGAGATTCGCGGTTTCTGGCCGATCCATTCGCTCTCCGGGGAATTGATCGAATGACACCGCATCCGCGTCATTACCCGTCATCGATGCCCAGGACCAGTCAATCAGGTAGTTCTTATTGTCGTTTTGATTATCGGCAGCGATTGGTTCGGAGTGGGAGTTAAGCAAGCCATTGACGTCGGCCGCACCATAGGTTCCCAATGCATCAGCTACCTGGGTTGGACCACCATGAACCTTATATGATTCCCAAGCAGCATCTGTGATGTATTGGGTGTACGAGTGCCGCCAATTAGCTGGATCGCCGGGATTATCAATGTATTGTTTGCCGTCTTTCGCAGCTTCACCAGCACTAATCCACGTGCCGTAGGCGTATGCCGGATCGCGCAGGTATTTCACATCGTTGAGGAACATGCCCGTGGTTAACACGATTGCATTGTTGTACCCCAAAGCTCCTTCCACTGCTGTGGGGAACTGGAAAGTATTTCCTGGCATATCTGCATCGAGGAAGTTAAAACGAGTCAGCCACCAACGATAGAAAATTGTTTTATCAATATTGTGCGTGGCATCGCCGGTTTCCACGTACGGGATATTGGCTACCCACCAGGCGTTGTATGCCTTAACGTGGTCCGTGTAAGAGGCTGCCGGATCGCGCAGATCTCCGGTTGCTCGCGCCTCATATTCTGTTTGAGATAACGGCAACTCTGGAGCAATCAATCCAAGCTGGATCTTTGTGCGCGTCACAGCGCCAGCGCCCAGGGTGTATGTGCCGACGAGCTTAGCATCCGCAGCTTTCATGTCGGTGCCTGAGAAGCGCGGATAAATTGTTGTCAGATTGTTTTGTACCCGTACGACCCCGCTCAGCTCGTTACCCTGCTCGTTCGCAGTAGTGGCGTAGGGGCTACTCGCGGTAACGGTAACCGTCGCACCACTTGGAGAGCTCATTTGCAGCTCAGCAACCAGCACGTTGTTTTCCGTCATGTACTTGACTTCACGCACGCTAATATCCGATTCAGCCGCAGTAAATACTGTGGTGAAGTAGCTCGGAGTTTGTTTGCGCTGCGTTGGGTCTTCTTTCATCGTCAAGGTTTTATCCCCGACGGATAGCTTGATATCGAAACCCGGGCGTCCATCAATGGACTCCCAGTACGCCAAATCCCCCATGAATCCGAGTTGATCTGGAATATGGGTCTTCATAAAAGCCGCTCGACCACGAGAGAAGAGGTATTCATTGTGGTCAGCGCCCTCGTACTTATACGTGCCGGTATCCGTAGCGCCAGTTCCTGTCGGATCGGCGCCGCGTCGGGCGAGCATGGCGTCAATCCAGAAATCTTTATCAATGGATGTTCCTGCACCTGCCTTGACGTCAGCGTCAAAAATCGCACCAAGGTAGGAATGGCTAGGATCGTATGCGGCTGGGGCAGCCGGAACGGGATCATTATCCCCGTGGAAAGTCGGATAACCTAGCGCAGAATTAGGATTGGCGATGGGATCCGCGTGTGCTGTCGCAGTGAGACTAAGCGGGAGCAGACATACCAAACCTGCGGCCATCATCCGCCGCATTCTTTTCTGTGCTGAGGCTGTACTCGTCCAGTGATGACTTCGCATAATGCTCCTCAGGTTGATGTACACGCCCGTAACGTCATCGTTACAGTGCGCAATACCGGATGGTACGACCGAAAACTACCTTCGTTCTTAGTCGCACTACCTGCAGATTATCCTAGCGAAAGCCCTTTCGCAATAGTTTCGAGGAATCATCTCATATTCAGGGAAATCCCGCCCCGCAACAATTGGATTTATCGAAAATACGACCTTTAATCCCCAAGGTTCTATCTTCTGCTCATTACCCACATCGGCATATCCACCACTGGCCGCCCAACTCACGACGCATCTGCCGTACCGGAAATTCTGTAGGCATATCTCAAAGAACGCCAGTTTGCTCCTTCACAGTATTTATCTCGACCATCCACATATTATTGGCAGCCTGACGGGCTTATTCCTGCCACTAGCCATACACCTTACCCGCACCTCAACGCAATATATCCACACGATCTACCATGCGCATATCCGCCTATATCCCAATACTGCAGGCGAGCACCTCATTGGATTAATGCGCTATTTTACTTTTATCTACGGCACACTAAGTCAAAAACTAAGCCACCACTAGCTCATACGTATCACGCCGCACTAGACATTAGGCATTTTGATATTTCGACGTTTCCTCACGTGCCGCGTTAACCCTCCAGCCGTGCCCGCGCGCCATATTTTCAGCCCGCGTGCTTTCCCGGAACGCTCTTGCCACATCTCAGCGTCGCCACACATGCGCGCAAGGCATTACACCCAACCTGCTGGAATCCTCACAATGCGCGCTTATAGTGTCGGAGGTTCTTTCCGGCGCACAGCACTTACTATAGCCGCAACCCAACAGCACAAACACACAAGAAGCGAGGCGACGAACACCACCGCCGCCACCGTCTCTACCGTGTGATAGGTCGAATATTCGGCATTCTCGAATATCCCCACCAGGGCGACATCCACAAGAAAAGCAGCAGCCGGAAAAAATAGCCCCAAAAAGAATAGTTTTAGACCCCTACGTGGCTTGGCATCGCGCCCAGGATGGCGAACTCGCCCACCCCAACCTCCGGAATCCCCCTCAGGACGCCACCGAGTTTTATTCGTAGGCATAAACGGGGTCTCCGCATTAAAGCTATGGCGTATTGGGATCGAACCCTCAGATATGCCAACCCCGTATGCCGGATCATGCTGGACGATGTTCCCCGTATCAGCCACTACCGAATTCGCGCTCTCGATCGGACGCGAATAGTTCTCCAAAAATTCCCGCCGCGAGTATTCAACCGGAGTCCGTAACAAGTTTGCCAGTGCCAGCCGCGTCTGTGGATGAGATTCAAGATATACGCGATGCGCAATAAACACATAGGTCAATAAGTATTTCCGAAGCATGTGGGCTTCATCTTCCCACCGCACGTCCTGAACCGAGATACCGTTAATCACAATACGCCGATACTGCAGTTCTTCCAGAATCCGTATATAAACCAAAGCCGCACCCTCGGATTGAGACGTCACCGTTTGGCTAATACCATTCGCAGATACTCTTACCCAGCCAGTTTGACCGACGTATTTAATGGCGTCCACCTGCTCGAAATAGACTTCCCGACGCCATATTCGCCCAAGAAACAGCCATATCCTCGCATCATCAACACCAGAATGTAATGAGGTCCCTATGAGAATTAGCGCTACGCACACCCCGACGAGTGGCACACCGATGGCGAGGGCCATAGCGACCCCTCCATGCTGCCGATCCTGCCAGGCCCCCATTACCACTAAAACAGAAACCAACAGTAGTAACACACCCACGAAAGCCACAGCAAGGGCCGGCTTTTTCACTACCGGATCATAGGGATTATTTTTCGACCGTCGCTTATCGTGAGCCTTGCGAACGAATCCTTGCGCGACTCCGTTAATAAGAGAACTCAGCATATACATATTTTCTCCAATCAGCGACGCCCCGCTTCTCCCACAGCATGACCCGACTCGCGCAATGGTCCCGTTGATGAGCGCACATCGAAATGCGGTTCAAGATACTCATGAATATCCTCGTGGACTTCACCTGCGATCTGAGCAATAAGCCGATCTACTGCGCGCTGCCCCATCAACTCAATAGGTTGGCTGACGACGGTTAACGGCGGAAGGGTGTAGCGTGCAATCCCCGTCCCGTCATAACTGATAAGCGATATATCCTCTGGAACAGCTAATCCCATATCGCGAATAGCACTCAACGCTCCGACCGCATGAACGTCACAAGCAGTAACAACCGCCGTCACCTCGCTCTTGAGTAACTCCCCCATCGCCACATATCCTCCCTCACGGGTATAGGGAGCAGCACACTGAGCGCGACATTCAATTTCGGGGCGGGTAGCAGCAGCCGCCCGCCACATCTGCAGGCGCTCCATCGCGACAGGTAAACCCTCCGGACCAGAAATAATCCCGATATGGCGATGCCCTAAATCAGCTAGATGAGTAATCGCTTCTTCCGCTCCCCGCTTCCCGTCCGTTTGGATGGAGGAAATATCGGCGGCTGGCGGGAAACGATCTAAGGCCACAACCGGAGTGGCACTTTGCTGCGCGGCCAGGCACGTCTCATCCTGCGACACGATGAGGATAAGCCCATCAACTTGCCGATCGAGAAATTTATTGAGGTACGTCATCTCCCGCTGCGGATCTTCTGAGGTAGATCCGACGAGGAGCACATAACCGCGCTCAAAGGCCCGATCCTCAATAGCGGCTGCCAACTCACTAAAAAATGGATTTGCGTGATCTGGCAGGAGCAGGCCGAGCGTGCGAGTTGGCCCCCGCCGCAGCGACTGCGCGATGGCATTAGGGCGATACCCTAATTCTTCAATAGCCGCCAGTACCCGTTGGCGAGTTTCAGCGGAAACAGGGCGCATTCCCGGATTGAGGACATAGCTCACGACGGCCGGCGATACGCCAGCTCGTCGGGCAACATCTGCACGGGTAACTGCCATGGGCTAAGTGTACATATCACAGATAGGAGATACGTATTACACCTAGATGTATGGCCATTCATTTGCCCGCATTGCCTATTTGCCCGTACTGTTAGTTAGCCATAGCGGAAACCCTCAGCACTGGCGGGTTTCCCTTTCCCACGCCCCCACTCGGAGGAACACTGTAGTGGTACTTGAATCACTTGCTGCGGTCGTTGCCATCATTATCGTCGGCATACTCATTTCAAAGAAAGTCAACGCCACTATTGCCTTATTTATCGGCGGCGTTCTTCTCCTCATGGTTGCCCCCTTATTAGGGCATACCAGCATGGGCAAATACAAGGTCGCCGACGCTGGCAATGTATTCCTCAATCAGTTCGGCTATATCACCGCAATCTTTGCCGAGACGACCTCCGGCGTCGGGCTTATCATTATGGTGCTGTTCGGCTTCTCGGTGTATATGACCCACATCGGGGCGAATACGAAAGTGATTCAGCTTCTTAGCCGCCCACTGCTGCGTATGAAACGCAAATACCTGCTTGTTCCGCTGATGTTTTGGGTTGGGAACATTATGTCGCTCGCTGTTCCTTCCGCTTCTTCACTTGCGGTACTACTGATGGCGACCTTCTTCCCTGCCCTCGTGGGTGCTGGGTTGACTCCGCTGACCGTCGCTGGAGTCATTGCCACCACCGCCACTATCATGCCTACACCACTTGCGGCGAATAATGTGGTTGCCGCAGATCGTCTAGGTATTCCGCTTGACGAATACGTCTTTTCCTTGCACGCTTCAGTATCAATTCCGACCTTATTTGTCATCGGAATCGTCCATTATTTCTGGCAAAAATACCTAGACGGAAAACTCGATGACGCTACGCCCGCCGCTGCATCTATCGTCACCGCCGAGGAATCCGCGGAAGCTACACATGACGATCTTCCGATGTGGTACGCGATCTTCCCGCTACTTCCTCTGCTTCTCATCTTGATTCCTTTTGCGCTGAGCTACGTCATGACAATTGGCTTCAAGATGGACATTATTCCCGTCACCCTGATTTCCATATTGCTTACCTTGCTTGCAGAAGCAATCCGCACACGGTCAATCACTGCCCCGCTATCGGATCTCACAGCATTCTTTAACGGAATGGGGCGCGGCTTCAGCGTTGTCGTCGCCCTCGCTATTGCCGCAAATGTGCTGGTAGAAGGGATCGTCCAGCTCGGCATTATCGACTCCCTTTCGCACTCCATCTCTCAGCTTGACGGAGCAGCCTGGATCCTCTTCCTCGCATTCTCTGGAATCATGATCCTCCTTACCGTTCTCACCGGCGGCATTGGCCCCTTCTATTCCCTAGTGGAGGTGGCTCCTCAGGTTGCTGCCCACGTCGGGATCAACGGCGCGCTGCTCACCTTGCCATTGCAGCTCACCGGATGCCTGGCTCGATCCTGCTCGCCGGTGGCGGCGGTCATCTTGATTGTTTGTTCTTCAGTAAAGGAATCCCCTACGCGCCTGATCGCCCGAACGATCGTTCCGATGGCTGTTGGCATTGTCGTATCAATGGCTCTCACCTGGATTATCGTCGGACCATAAGAGCGCCACTGCTTATTTCCGGAATATATGTATGCCGCCTGGAGGGGTTGGCCCGCATGGTAGCAACTAAACGCCGTCTCAATGCCGTGCCTAAGTGCGTGCCAACCAGAGCACCATAGCCACTGCATTAATGCAAACAGTATTCCCAGCGTACCGGCCTCGAACCGACGATATTCCCGCTATCTAACCTAGGCGCAGGGCATTATGTGCTGCATCTGTGGAGCATCGCGCAGCACAATCCACACCAGCAGATACCGGGCACACCCATAGCAGGACGTAAAAGTGGCACAGGTGCGACGAAAAATCTAGCACAACTGGCTCATAAGAAGCGGGAACATGTACGGGTGCGGATACCCTAATAAGGCGACGTTGCAAGGATAATGATTTTCGCCTGCCGAATGGTCGTTCACCAGCCCGCTGCCTTGATACCCACGAAGTATCTCCCTTCTTTCTTACCTACGTTCTTCCCTCTTTCCTCACCATCAAAACAGCACAGCAACAGAGTATTCCAGATAGTCAACACGTGTTGACCACGGATTATCCCTCTTGTATGGTTGCCCCTAAGAGCAGTACCTGAACTCACTCAGCACTGCTCCACCTATATACCGACTGTTCAAAGGAGAGCAGCAGTGATAATCGAATCCCTCGTCGTGGTCCTCGCTATCGCAATCGCCGGCGTGCTCATCATGAAGAAAGTCAACGCAACTATCGCTTTGTTCATGGGCGGCTTCGTCATTTTAATGATCGCCCCACTCCTAGGGCATACCGGCACCGGAAAATACGAAGTCAAAGACGCCGGCAACGTTTTCTTAAACCAGTTCGGTTATATCACTGAGATTTTCGCAAAAACCGTATCCGGCGTCGGCCTCATTATTATGGTCCTCTTTGGATTCTCCGCATACATGACACATATCGGCGCGAACGCAAAAGTCGTTGAGTTCCTTACCCGCCCGCTGCTGCGCATGAAGATGAAATATCTTCTCGTCCCCCTCACATTCTGGGTTGGCAACCTTATGTCGTTGGCAGTGCCCTCGGCCTCATCCCTTGCCGTCCTCCTCATGGCAACGCTATTCCCGGCACTTGTTGGCGCGGGTCTGACCCCACTAACGGTGGCTGCCATCATCGCCACCACCGCCACCATCATCCCCACGCCACTAGGGGCAGATAACGTCATCGCCTCCGAACGGCTAGGCATCCCACTGGACGAATACGTCTTCTCAATGCATGCCTCCGTCTCCATCCCCACCCTTATTTTTATCGGCGTCGTCCACTACTTCTGGCAAAAATACATGGACGCCAAGATGGTCACATCGGCTACCAACACCGGATCAAGCGTCATATTAACCGACGAGAAATCTGACGAACACGCCGGAACCCCCATGTGGTACGCCATCTTCCCCATGCTGCCACTACTGTTCATTCTGATCCCGTTCGGATTGGGATTCGTTATGAAAGTAGGAATTACCGCCAACCTGATTCCTGTCACCCTCATCTCCATCTTGCTTGCCCTGATCACAGAGATGATCCGCAAACGCTCACTAATTGATCCGTTGAACGACCTTATGGTGTTCTTCAAAGGCATGGGCACTGGCTTCGGCGTTGTCGTTGCGCTAGTTATCGCCGCAAATGTACTGGTAGAGGGGATCGTCCAACTCGGAATCATTGACGCCCTCTCACACTCCATCTCCCAGCTTGACGGAGCAGCCTGGATTCTCTTCCTCGCATTCTCCGGCATTATGTTGCTATTGGCGCTGCTCACGGGCGGTATTGCCCCGTTCTATTCCCTGGTGGAAATCGCCCCGAAAGTGGCAAGCGGAGTGGGGATCAACGGTGCGCTACTCACCCTGCCATTGCAATTCGTGGGCAACCTGGCCCGAGCCTGCTCGCCCGTGGCAGCCGTCGTGCTTATCGTATGTTCCACAGTTAAGGAATCTCCTGCCCGCCTCATCGCCCGCACATCTGTTCCGATGATTGCTGGCATCGTCATGTCGATGATCTTGACCTGGATTATCGTCGGTCCATAACCACCGAATACTTCTAAAAAGAAAGACGAAATCTCATGCAAAAGATATGGATTGACTGCGACACCGGATTCGACGATCTGTTCGCCATTGCCGCGCTATCTGCAGCCGAAGAAATAGATATTGTTGGTATCTCAACCGTCGTCGGCAATACCAGCCTGCAGTGGACGACCTCTAACACCCTGTCAACCGTCGAGAACTTCCACATTGACGCGCCCGTCTATGCAGGTTGCGCCAAACCGATGGCACAAGAGCCATGCACTATCGAGAGCCTGCTGGGTGAGGCAGGGATGGGCACGATCAACCGTCCACTTCCGGCGCCTCGCACCCGCACTGCGCAACTAGAACACGCGGTTAACGCCTTATTGCGCACACTCAGTGAGCATGAATCTGGCGAAATCACTGTGCTTGCTACCGGCCCGATGACGAATGTAGCCGTCGCCGCCATTATGGATCCCGAGGTGTTTCAGCGTATCGGGGAGATCGTTTTTATGGGTGGATCCTATGGTTTCGGCAACCATACCTGCGCCGCCGAATTCAATACGTTTGCTGATCCCGAAGCGCTCGATACCGTCATTCGTACTGGAGTCCCGTTGCGCATGTTCGGCTTAAATGTGACGAACCAAGTGCTTATCACTCCGGAACATTCCGACCGTATCCGCAATGTGGGCAGCGAATTCGCACAATGTGTTGCGGATTGCTTGGAAAAGTATTTGCGGATTCGGGATCCCCATACGCCACAGCCAATGGCGTTACATGACCCGACGGCGGCCGGATGGCTTATTTTCCCTGAATTCTACGAGTTCAAACATGGTGTCCTCAGTGTTGAGTTAAATCGCGGGATCGGGCGCGGGGCAACGTTCTGCGAATTCCGTCCGAAGCGGATCACCACTGCCAATGCGCATGTTGCTATGCGGGCAGACGGAGAGGTTCTCGCAGATCGTCTCGTTGATTTGGTGATATGTGCCTTGACTAAGGTCAAGGATTAACTGCCGAACGGCAACGGATATAACCACGGGAGTACAGGGAACGAGCTATGGACAATACGGCATCGTCATACAGGCCGCATATTTCGGCGGATAGTCATTGCCCGGATCATTGCCTGGATCATTGCCCGCCCGATAGTGAGGTCATATCCCCGACGGTAACGCCCGCAGGAGCTGCCCCCGCATCGGCAGATCATCTAGAACCGGCTGGAACCGGAGCAGCGGATTCTTCTGCGCTCCCCTGCGCAGGGGCGGCCCTTGATACACCGCCGTGTTCTTCCACATCGAGGCGGCTCAGCACGCTAGCTGCTCCCACCTCGATGACCTCACCTACCCCGATACCACATCGGTCAGTGGTGGTCGTCGGTTCAATTAATTGTGATATCACCTTGCAGGTGAGCGAACATCCCACTCCCGGAGAAACCGTCCTAGCGCATAACTCCCAACGGAATTCCGGTGGTAAAGGGGCTAATCAAGCGGTTGCTGCTGGCATAATGGGCACGCCCGCTATCATGATTGGCGCTATCGGAGCTGACGATAATGGACGCTTCGTCACTGCGGAGCTGGAAAAACGCCATGTTGATTTGCAGCACGTCATAACCACCGAATCCCCCACTGGTTCTGCCTACGTCACCGTCAGCAATAGCGGCGAAAACTCTATCGTTGTGGTGCGGGGCGCTAATGCTGAGGTAATTCCCGAACGCCTGACGCAGTGCCGAAGCGTAATTGACGCTGCCGAGGTAGTGGTAACCCAGGGCGAAATCCCTGCGCAAACAATCAATTGGCTCGCTCAGGTCGTTCGTGGCAGGTTGATTGTCAATCTGGCGCCTGTGGTTCCGGTTGCACGTGAGACGATTTTGCGTGCTGATCCCCTTATCGTCAATGAATATGAGGCTCGCGATCTGTTAGCAGCCCTCAATACGGAATTGGTGAGGACGGAACACCCAGACCATTCGGGTGAACTTCCTGCTCCTATCACGAGGCTAGCTGATCCTCATGCGAGGCTAGCCGATCCCATAACGTGCCCTTCTCTGGTAACAGACGCGCAGAATCTGACGCCCAATCTAGCTAGTTCGCCAACTGAGATGTCTCCAGATATGGCAGCAGTATCCCCAGATCTTCAGGGAATCCCCGACGAGATAGCTGTCTGTGGTAGCGCTATCCCTGAGTGCGCCAGCGTCAAAAGGGCGGTAGCGAACGGCGAAGTGGTAGCTGATGAACTGGCAGATCACGAGCTAGCTCAGGCACTCTATGCAAGTGGGATTTCTTCAGTCGTTGTCACCCTTGGCAAGCAGGGTGCGAGTTATGCCGACGCGCAGGGCTCAGGATTGATTGGTTCGCCGCAGGTTCACGTTGTTGACACTACTGGAGCTGGGGATGCCTTCGTCGGAGCGCTTGCGGCCGCACTAGCTAGCGGGTATTGCCTTGCGCAGGCCACTGCTATCGGGGCAGCCAGTGGCGCCTATGCCTGCCAAGCCCTAGGCGCACAGGCCTCTTATGCGCATTCATGTGAGCAGCTCACTGCCCTGCGTAATCAGGAAAACTGATAAGGGGTACGCGTACACACCTCTACTAGGTCTAAACTGCTTGCACGCTTGAGCCAGCGAGGCGCTTAAGTGAGCAACGCGATCAAGCCAAGGAGACATTTCCGTGCCTGCTCCCTCACTTTCCAATCCTCGCAGCCTCTCGCAATCAGATCGGCGCATTCTCACAGGACGTTGCTTCTTCCTGCTCTTCTCATTGGCACACCATCTACGATGGGTGTGCTGTTTTTTATTAATAAAATGGAGTGCTGGCAAGAAAACCATGATACTTGCCAGCACCCCATTTGGCTTGGATAACGCAGCAATCACAACGCCTTAGCGTTATCCAAGCCAGAAACGATCACGCGTTATAACACGCCGTGACGTACTAATATCCCCATAACCGTCACTGCAATAACAACAACAGTCAGCAGCGCCAAGGGAAGATAACGCGCAATCACCCACAAGGTGCGCCCGTTCTTGGGCGTATCAAGGTGAACTGGACGCAGGGAACCACCCGTTCGCCGCGACTCCAGAACCGTTGCCCGAGTCTGATCCGCCGACGGATGGTACACCCGCTGATATGCCCATCGTGTTGAGGAATACCGCGGATCAATAAGCATCTGGCATACCCGCTCATACGTCGGCTTAGAACGTGCCAACAGCCATCGCATCCATTTAGGAGTCCACGATTTGAGGCTCATTGCTGGCTTCTCAATCAAATGCCACGACAGGTAGGCCAGGATATGAACCGTGACGATGACGATGAGGAGGTAGAGGAGCTGATGGCGGTGCACCCCGAAGAAGGTCAAGAACGTCATAACCGGCCAGGCGAAAATATAAACGCCATAGGAAAAATCGCCGTACTTCTCCCAGTTCGTCAACGGCAAACGCACAGCTAACCACATCAGGAAATATCCAAAGAACACGACCCCGATGATGTTCCATCCCCACGTCGCATACGTCCCTAAAGCGATAGCTCCTGAGCCGAGAGCCAGGCGATCATCAATAGGAATTCGATCTGCAAAAAGCTGAACAAACATACCGACGGCAAAGGGCGCGAAGAACATCAAGAGGAATACGTCGTTGAACAGCCCGAAGTTATTGAATGCTGCCAAGCCGTACGTCCACTGTAAAAAGTTCAGGACGAGAATACCGAATACGATGATTCCACCAGCCGCTCGGACGGACAGCGCTCCGATGAGCCCGACGAGCGCCACCAGGATATAGCAGATGAACTCATAGCGAAGCGTCCACGCTGAGCCGTTCCAATCACGTGCGCCAAGTTCATGGTAGAGCGGCAAGGTATCGCCCATCCCAGCGATTGGCCGTTGGCGCAGGCTCAGATCCATATTGTTCAGCACATACGTCCACGGTGACTCCGGACCTCGCACCGAGAAATACGAGGAGAAAGAGTGCCCTAAACTCATCCAAGCGATCGGAGCCAGGATAAATACCGTCAGGAGCAGGGCAACAAAAAATGCGGGGAAGATACGGAGGAACCGCCGCCACATATAACGCCAGATTGTCGAGCGCCCCATCCGCGAACGGGTAATGAGGAAACCCGAGAAAAAGAAAAAGCCAGCTACTGCAACGCCACCTAAAGACTGCTGCCCATTAGAAAAATCTGCCCCCAGATCCTTTCCTCCCCACAGTCCGGCGATTGGCCCGGCATGCGAGAAAATGACCATAAACGCCATGAGCCAACGCAGAAATCCGATTGAGTTATGCGTTGGCTGGAAACACTCACTCAACATCTGCGGCCGGTTATATGGACCTTTCGGGCGCGGGGTAACCGCTGGCGTAGCCGTCGAAGCCTCCTCAGGTGTCGTGTGAATAACTGCCTCCTTTTCCGCGCTGACTAACTGATCAGAAGTAGCACAATGCTCTGATGGGTCTGCCTTTTCAGCCGGCGCATTATCGACCACAATGCGCGACGCATGCGCCGGCTGACCGCGATGCTCTCCCATCTAGATTTGCTCGTCAATCCAGGTACACAAACGCTCAACACCATCAGCGACGCTGATTTGCGGCTCCCAGTTCAGGGCCTGACGGGCTTCGGTGATGTCTGCCCAGGCGGCGCGCACATCACCATCGCGATACTGCCCCGTCACGCGCGGCTCTGGCGCACCATAACGCGCCGCAATCGCCTGGGCAATCTGCTTGATCGTCGTGCGTTCACCCAGACCAATATCGTATGGATGCTCGTTCGTCTCCGAATGGAGCGTTCCGGCAACGATTGCGGAGGCAACATCGTCAATATAAACGAAATCACGCACAATATCGCCGTCCTCGTAAACCGGAATAGATTCTCCGGCCTTAGCCAAGCGGCAGAACAGCGAAACGATACCCGTATATGGATTCGTCAACGACTGGCCAGCGCCATAGACGTTTTGCAGGCGGAAGCTAACGAACTCGACCTTCATTGAGCCACACCAGGAACGCAATAGATTCTCTTGGCAGAGCTTGGTTGAGGCATAGACGTTCGACGGATCAGGTTTAACTGCAGCAGAGTTCTGCGGCAGCGGATGCATCTGATCGAAATCCCACTGCCCCGCTTCTAACATGGCATGTGTGCGCCCGCCAGGATAGGAACGATTGCCATTAGCGTCCTCCCACAGGCCTTCGCCATATACTGCTCGCGACGAGGTCAATACGATCTTCTGCGGCAAAATATCATGGCGAACGAGTGCGTCCGTCATCATCGTCGTGCCGACCACGTTAACTAGGGCATGGCGTGAGGCCTCCCGCAAAGACTGACCAGTTCCTGTTTCTGCGGCTAAATGCACAATGACGTCGGGGCGGATCCGAGTGAGCACGGTATCCCAATCCTCTGGCTTCGTCACATCTGCGATCAGTAATTCCACCCGCTCATCCAGGGCCTCCGGGCGCTTGGCCTCGGCGTGAACCTGCGGGAGCAGGTTATCCATTGCGACAACGTCATCAAAGTGATCGGCAAGTTGCGCAGAGATGGCGCAGCCAATAAATCCGGCGCCACCAGTAATCAAACAGCTAGTCATGTCTTTTAACTCCTCATATATAAACTTGACAGTCATTCTATCGCTACAACAGATTCTTTCGGTGATCTGCTGCCAGTTCGACGAGTCTCACAGAGGGCACTCGCCTCGGCGATGGCACTCCTCCTGATTTTTACGAGTCCTTCCGGCTGCTGCCGCCACCGCGCGAACGCTGGTACCGGACGTAGTAGCTGCGCGCTCGGAATACCGAGATCCGCGCTTGTTTAACCACCGGCTTTAAGACTTTAGTCAACCGTGGGTGCTTATCTTTGAACCAGTCATAACGCAGTAAGAAGCGCTTGATCTTCAATAGATTCACTGCTTCGTTTGTGCGCGCCGGAAGATAGCTGTGTACTGCCTGAAGTTTGTATTCCAAATTCGAGTAATTTACCCCAGCATGCCACGGGTTCAACACCTGGCGCACGTGATGACCTTGCGCCAAACACACATACACGAACAAGCGCTCAATCACATGTGCCAGCGAACCATCACTGTATTCGCCCTCTCCTGGGAAATCCTCCCAGTCCAGTTTCAAATCAATCAGCGGTCGCAGTAGTTCTGGGCGGGCGATAAACATCGAGCCATAAGAGGCGATAGGCGTAGTGGCGTCAAATGGTACGCTCAAGCCCATCTTTTTCATCAATTTACGTGCCGGTTCTCGGTTTTCAAACCACGCATGCCCCATCGTCGGATACCCAATATGCGGCATAGGTGGAATGACGATCCCTAGATTGGGATGATCGACGAAGAGCTGCAATACGTTAGCTGCATGCCCGCGAGTGCCCAATAGGTTATCGAATAAATGAGCTTTGAATAGCCCACCCACGTTGGGACCATCTTGTGGGGAGAGCTTCGAGTGAATCTTCAGCACGAGATCGAATTCTCCGCTGGTTAGAACATCTTGGCAGCCGAGTAAGAAGGCCGAAATATCCCGCCCACGATTTGATTCGATCTTACGCACATAGGCGCTGTGCCCGCGCGCGCTGAGCCGCTGTTTAATTTCTGCTACCTTTTCCTCGGTAGGCGTCGTAATAAATAGCTCCCACCCGTCAGGTAGCAGCTCTACTTGATCGAGAATCTCGTCAAGCATTTCCGGATAAAACACATGCGCCAATGCGGCAACACGCAACTGTTTGGCAGCCTCCACCGCCCCCGCAAGCGGCTCGTCTGGCAGTACCTCCGTCAGTTCCAAATTCATAACTAAATCACGTGGCTTGCAGGTGCGCGTCAGGTTCTTCCAGATAAGCTCTACGGGATAGTCAGAAGATTCCCTGATTGCTTCCATAAGTTTGCGCCCCAATAATGCGTGGCGGTCCATATACAGCGGATCGTTAAAGAAAGTCCGACGTTTGACGATCGTGCAGCCGTCGCGAACCATCTGCGGGGCATCCTCCAACACCGCGTTCTCAGAGGCATAGGCGTGGGAGGGCCACAGTACCTCATAGCGGTATCCTCGGGCTGCGAAATGCTGAGTAAATCGCGACTCATGCAATAGCACCGACTCGTCATACGAGGTAATTTCCGGCATGTCATCCCAGTACCGACGGAAAGCCTCGGAACGCAACAGTCGATTTCGTACTGCGATCCAATGCGATTGGATATGCCGCGGCAAAATTAAACGCCCAGCAATCGGGTGTGGCTTCACCTCCGAGTGATCCGTCAATCCCCAGAAATCAACATCAAGAGCTTCCGTACGGGCAAACAACTCACTAAAGGGCTGCAGCGGCCCAAAGAAGGTGTAATTCATAAAGATAAGCTCGTCGAATTCAACGACCTTATCCCAGCCTAAATGGGTAAGACCGTCAATGTATCCTCCGACGTCAAATCCTTCATTCGGGCGAACGACAACCTCATCTACAACACGTTCGAGCTTGGCTTTTTCGGTTTCCTTTAACGGGCAGTTCGACATGACCAAGATATGGTCAACGAACGGGCGTAGCTGCTCGAATTTATAGGTAACAAACTCATCAACAATCCCCTCCGGATCGAAGAACAAGTAAATTACGCCTCGCTTAGTCGCCATATTTATGCCTTCCCGATCTCGTTGTAGAGCGACACATATTCTTGGGCCGTCTTATCCCAGGAATAGTTTTTAGCTTGTGCTAGCGCGTTGGCACGACGTTCTTGCGGATCACGTGCCAGTAATTCCAATATGCCGGCTTCAATACCCACAGCAGCAGTCGGATCCACGGTGACGCTCGCCGGCCCTGAAGTGACGAAATCTTCAGCAGACGAGCTGGCCGGAATCACCACGCTGGTCCCCAGATGTAAGCATCCAATGACGTTCGAGCAACCCAAATCAAAGATATTTGTAGCAACTGCGGCATCGGCATGAGCAATCAACCGTGCCATCTCAATGGGCTCATTCTGCTCCCAGAACTGGGTACGGTTCTTAAGGTTCGGCAGTACCTGCAGGTATTCCCGATATTGCGCTGCCGCATACACCCGATCCCCGACGACAACAACATGATGCGGGATGTCTGGAGCAGCATAATTCAGCCCCTCCATTGCCATTAACAGATTCGACCATTTGCCACGGTTAGCAAAAACCACAATATATGGGGCCGCCGGTAGTTCACGCTTAGGCTGAGGCGCATGACGATTCAGCACATTCCATCGGGTAAGCCGCTGAATACCGCTTGCGCTGTGTGCAACGACAGCCGGATTCTGATGTGGAGCTAATTGCTGCTGTTGTGTTTGTTTAAGCCACCGCTGCGCAGCCGGACTCGCCCAGTTCGGTGGCCCTGGCGGAATCACGCGAATATTACGCGAACGAAAATCCATAGATTTCAGATCTGTGCGCCCATATTCCGAGGGAACAACGACAATATCTCCGCGCAGACGAGCTTCTCGCAGTTGAAAGAGCCGCTGCAAGCGAACGTCACCATTATTGAGCCGACGTGGCGCGCGATAACCTAGATCGTCAATCGTTAAGATGTGGCGTCGCACGGAGCGCACCACACTCAGCCCGACGTTATGCACGATGCTTTGCGTCTCTGCTGTGCGCGCCCACGGAGCCGCCATAACTTTTGCAGATAAATCAACCTGTGTAGCTAACTTCGTTTTCAAGGCCTCGTAATATGGCGAACGCCCTGGCATTCGCTGAGCCATTGGGTCAGAGATGAGAGTGACGCGCATTTACTTCCCCTTAGCAAAACCGTTAGGCACTAAATCTTGCGGGGAACAGCTCCCCCGCAAATCCCATTCTTCGCTGAGATGCACGGGTCCGGCGGCAAAATGCGGTAGATCCGTAGTCACCTCTAAACAGCACATATTGCGCAGAAAATCGAAGTTATGAGCGGTGCTTTGATCGAGTACCGAGCCATGCACGACGTATTTCCCCGTCCGAATCGGGAGATCGACAGCCAGCTCAATCATTCCTTTGCCATGCACAACCTGCGGCAGCTTAGGCTCAAATCGGGTATCTCCGCCCCATAATCTCAAGCCGTAATCCGTGTCGATAGCCATAGCGAACTGTGGGTGAGAAACCGGATCTTTAGCATGGAAATACATCCGGAGCGTAATCCGTTGCCCGGCTGCTACGTCGATCTGACCGCCCTCGTCACCTACCTGACCGATACATTGGCCACTATCATCAAGCACTTCCAGCCCTGTTATCTGAATATCACCCGAACCGTGCCGTTGCACGCCGAATACGTCGCGTTCAACCTTTTCAGCCGTGCGCTCTTCATAGATGTCGAGGACTTCGTTAGCTCCCCCCAGCTCCAAGATCTTCCCGTGATCGAGTAACACCGCGCGGTCACACATCTGGCGCAACGTTGCTGCAGAATGAGCTACCACGATAACCGTCCGACCGTCCCGTTTGAACTCAGCAAATTTTGCTTGGCATTTGCGCTGGAATGCCGCATCGCCGACGGCGAGAACTTCATCAACTAGCAAGATCTCTGGATCGACGTGAACCGCAACCGAAAAGCCTAACCGGACGTACATTCCTGAGGAGTAGTTCTTCACGGGTTCGTCAATAAAATGCCCAACCCCAGCGAAATCAACGATTTCATCGAAATTTCGCGCAATCTCCGCGCGGCTCATTCCTAAGATCGAGCCATTGAGGAAGATGTTGTCACGGCCGCTCAGTTCCGGATGAAAGCCTGATCCGACTTCCAGCAGGGCAGCTAGGCGCCCATGTGCCTGAATCTTTCCTTCGTCAGGTTTCAAAATCCGCGCCATGCATTTCAAAAGCGTGGATTTACCGCAACCGTTGTCACCAATAATGGCAAAGGTTTCACCTTGCTTAACGTCTAATGTGACGCCCGATAAGGCTAAAAAATCCTCGTAGCGCGCACGCTTACCGCGCATAATCGCCGATTTTAAGCTGTTATTGCGCTCGTGATAAACACGAAACTTCTTCGACACATTCTGCACAGAAATGGCAACCGAGCTGTTATCTCTGCTGGTCATAGTGCCTCCGCCAGTCGATCTTCATGACGTTTGAATACCCAATATCCCACGATCAACGTAACCAGCGAAACCCCGATAATGTAGGCAACATTCTCCCAGCCTGGCAATCTATTGTCATACATGAGATTACGGAATACTTCCCCGAATTGGTAGAGAGGATTTGCAGAATACACAACCGTCAGCCAATGCCAGTTATGGGAAGCCGCTTGGTCAAATAGCAGCCGAGCCGGATAGACGATAGGCGTGGCATAGAACCAAATCTGAAAGAGAATACCGCTGAAATGTTGAATATCGCGGAAATAGACGTTACCGATGGAGAAAAGTAGCGCGATACCAGTGGAAAAACATGCCAAAAAGAGCATCACCAGAATAACAATCGGCACAAAGAATAGGGGGTGCCCGCCAAAGATAATGATTGCTGCCAGTAGGACGATCATTTCAATCATCCACGAGTACAAAAAGCTGAGCGTCGTCGAATAGATCAACACTACTCGCGGGAAATACACCTTTTTAATGAGGTTCTCATTACCCGTCAAGGCTCCCATGCCACCATTTACAACATTTGTAAAGAAGCTCCACGGAAGTAGCCCGCACATAAGCCATAAGGCAAATAGGTCTAATCCAGATGGATTACCTGGGTCGGGTTGAACCCGCATCACAAACGCAAAGACAGCGGTATAAATAAGCATTTGCGCCAACGGGTTCGCTAATGACCATAGCTGCCCGAGTAAGGTGCGCTTATATTTGCCTTTTAACTCACGCAAGGTAAGGTTGGCTATCAGTTCGCGCGAACCGCGTAACTCCTCGATAGCACGCATCCTCGATCCTCTCTGTTTTTGAGTATCTGCCGCTAATAGCTTACGCTATTCCGCCATATAGCTGAGGATCGTACTTGAGTGATTCCAGCTATGTTGGCACTGACGATACGGCTCCTACGTGTTATATCTGTTTTTGTTTTGCACAGACGGGCGTCGGCGCTAAAACAACACTGGCTTTCATATACACCTCGCTTAGCAGAAATGGGTGGCCTATACGAAGTGGGAGATGAATTCATCTGCTGAACTCATCTCCCACTGTCGCAATGCGATTTTCGCTATTTAGCTATCGCCTACCGATTCCCGCGCTTGCGTCGGAAGATCAACGCTGCTGCTCCCAAAGCGACGGCGAAGATCGCAGCAACTGTCTCGAAGAAGACGCTCGCTCCCGTCCACGGCAAGGATCCAGGCTCGCTCGGTGATACCGGCTGATTTGGCGCAACTGGCTTGGCCGGAATATCAGGCTGAGCTGGTGGCGCCGGAGGAGTCGGCGGGGTTGGCGGAGTAGGCGTTGGCGGAAGCGGATTGACCTGAACAGTGACCGTCGAGGGGCTCGAGGTTACCGTTGCGCCATCCGGCGTCGTGCCGGTAGCGGTTGCCGTATTTTCAACCGTTCCCTTATTCGCATCCGCCTCCGTGACCTGGTAGGTCGCCGTCGCAGTCATCGTCTCACCCGGAGCAAGCTTCGTCTTTTCGTATGTGATAGCGGAAAGACCAGCCAGGCCATCAGTTACCGCAATGTCGCTCAAGGTGACGTTGCCATCATTACGGATGGTGAACGTGTAGGTAACAACGTCTCCTGCGTTGGCTGATTGCTTATCTGCCGTCTTCACCACGGAAATGCCCGGCTTCTGCTCCGAAGGAACCGTCACCGTAGACGTCTTCGTAATAGGAGTCGGCGGATTATCACCCACCTGCGGCGGAGTCGCAGACGAGGTAGCAGTATTCTCCACCTTACCCGCATCCACATCAGCCTGAGTCACCGTATACGTCGCCGACGCCTTAGCCACCTCACCCGGAGCCAAGATGGCCTTATCCACCTTCACCTCAGACAAGCCCTTCATCGGATCCGACACCGCAACATCATGCAACGTCACATTCCCCGTATTCGTCACCGTAAAGGAATACGTAATCGTATCCCCCACCTGGAGCTGATACCCATCCGGCTTATCCGACGACTTCACAAACGTATAATCCGGCTTCTGCTCCGAAGGAACCGACGCTGACCCGGAAGCAGACACTGCCACTGGCGGGGTATCGCCCACCTGAGGAGGCATACCCGATACCGTCGCCGTGTTCTTCACAAATCCACGGTCAACATCCTCTTGCTTGACCTGGTAGGTAGCTGTCGCTGATGCCTTAGCTCCAGGGGCTAGCACCGTCGGATCCAATGTCTTCGTAAAGGTCAACCCTTCCATCGGATCAGACAAGGCAACATCATGCAACGTCACATTCCCCGTATTCGTCGCTTCAAACGAATAGGTGATCGTCTCTCCAGCAACTAAGGTCTTCTTATCAGCCGTTTTAACTAACGTGATACCTGGCCTATGTTCCGCAGGAACAGACACAGTTGACGTCTTCTTGATTGGAGTCGGCGGATTATCACCCACCTGCGGCGGAGTACCTGAAGCCGACGCCGTATTAACTACATTGCCTCGGTCAATATCCTCTTGCGTCACCTTGTATTTCGCTGTTGCCGTCGCAACATCACCCGGAGCCAAGATGGCCTTATCCACCTTCACCTCAGACAAGCCCTTCATCGGATCCGACACCGCAACATCATGCAACGTCACATTCCCCGTATTCGTCACCGTAAAGGAATACGTAATCGTATCCCCCACCTGGAGCTGATACCCGTCGCCCTTATCTGAGGACTTTACAAAGTCATATTTGGGCTTCGGGTCGCCAGCAAGCTTTACCGAACTCTTACGGGAGATAATGTCACCGTTCGGAGCTTTCGCCACCGATGTGGCTGTGTTCTTCACAAATCCACGGTCAACATCCTCTTGCGTCACCTTGTATTTCGCTGTTGCCGTCGCAACATCACCTGGAGCCAAGGTCTGCTTATCCACCTTCACCTCAGACAAGCCAGGCAATGGATCCGACACCGCAACATCATGCAACGTCACATTCCCCGTATTCGTCACCGTAAAGGTGTACGTGACCGTATCGCCAGCAGCTAACAGATAATCCTTTAACTTATCCGAGGACTTTACAAAGGTGTAATCCAAGGTCTGTTCACCGAGAAGAAGAACTGAATCTTCCTGCTTAATCGGGTCACCGACTGGCGGAGTAGCTGTTGCCGTCGCAGTGTTTTCGATCTTACCCGCGTCGATATCTTTCTGGGTGATCTGATACGTTGCTTTTGCCGTCAGCTTTTCTGATGGCTGGATAGTATCTTTCTCCAGCTTCACCGGATTGGCAGCAAACATCGGGTCATCAATTGCTACGTCGTGCAAGGTCACATTGCCGGTATTAACAATCGTGAAGGTATAGGTGACCGTATCACCGATCTTCAACTTGTAATCAGCAGGCTTATCGCTTTCCTTCGTGAAGCTGTATTCCGGACGCTGCTCTGCCGGAATACGCAAGACAGAATCTTTGCGGATCTTATCCCCGCCAGGAGTCGTCGCAGTTGAGGTTGCCATATTGCGGAGTTTTCCGGAATCAATATCGCTTTGCTTAACAACATACGTCGCCTTGCCGGTAGCGACCTCCCCAGGAAGCAATACCGTCTTATCCACTTGTATTGGCGATAGATCTGGCAACGGATCGGTGATCGTTACATCGTGCAACGTCACGTTACCTGTGTTCGTCACGGTAAATGAATACGTGATGACGTCATTAACTTTGAGACGATAGTCAGCAGGTTTATCCGAGGACTTCACAAACGTGTAGTTTGGCTTGCTCTCAGCAATGAGCGTAACACTGCTTTGCTTCTTGGTTACATTCCCATCGGGAGAAGTTGCCGTCGAGGTTGCAGTGTTCTCCACCTCTCCGCGGTTAACATCATCCTGAGTGATCTGGTAGGTTGCCGTTGCCGTTGCCACCTCACCGGGAGCCAGGACCGGCTTATCCACCTTCACCTCAGACAAGCCAGGCAATGGATCCGACACCGCAACATCATGCAAGGTGACATTGCCGGTATTCGTCACCGTAAAGGAATACGTGACCGTATCGCCAGCCTTCATCCGGTAATCATCTGGCTTATCGCTGGTCTTAGCAAAGGTATAAGACGGACTCTGCTTGAAGGTCAGCGTATTGTTGGCCTTGTTTGACGGAACATCCCCATCATCTGGGCTTTTACCAGCAGCAGAAGCGGTATTCAACAGCGTGCCCGCATCGATATCGCTCTGCTTCAGCAGATATGTTCCAGTGGCAGTAGCGCTTTGCCCTGGCTCAAGATCCTTGCGGGACAGCTCGCTGAGCGTGAGATCTGGAAGCTGATCGGTCAAGGTAATTCCTTTGACCGTCACATTTCCAGTGTTCGTCACTGTAAAGGTATAGGTAACTGGCGTCCCTACTCGTGCAACATAATCCTTGACATCATCTTTATCGGAAACCTTTTCCAAGGATAAAGCTGGCGTCCGTTTAATCGTTATGTTATTTGGCGCTTCATTAGAATTAATATCGCCATTCTTCGGATCTTTTCCAGTGGCGATTGCCTTATTCGTAATCTTACCGGCATCGACATCTGCCTGAGTGACCTGATATGTGCCGCTAGCAGTCAGTGTATTTCCTGGAGCGAGCGAGGTCGCCGAGGGTTTGCCGACGTTAACGCCTTCCATCAGATCTTTAATTGCGATGTCTTTGACCGTGACGTTACCCGTGTTCTTCAAGGTAAAGGTGTAGTTCACGGTATCGCCAGCTCGCAGAGTTGACTCTTTACCGTCATGGTCAGAGGTCTTCGTCAAAACGATTTCCGGCTGCTGTTCGGCTGGCAAAGAAACTGACGCGGTGCGCGTAAGGGTACTTCCCTTAGGTTCTTTAGCGTTAGCCGTTACTGTATTTTCCAATACCCCGCGCTCAACATCATCTTGCGTAATGGTGTACTGAGCGGTAGCAGTCATCACATCATTAGGCTGCCCGGCTGGTGCTAGTACTTTCTGATCCGGATTCGTAAAGGTAATCGGACCCAAATTCGGCAGTGGATCGTTCAGAGTAATATCACTTAGCGATACATTGCCAATATTCTTCAAAGTAAAGGTGTAGGTGACGACTTCCCCGGCAGTCAGCTTGTAGTTCTTCGGCTTATCCGCCGTCTTCGTCAGGGTGTAATCCGGTTTTTGTGGCTCGGTCTTTAACTCGTTCTTATCATGCGAGCTACCACCGGAAGTCTTTTCTCCATCCGAACCGGAGTATTCCACCAGCACGGTATTCACGATTGCTTGGCCTGCGCCCTTAGCAGTGAGCTGAGTGCGATATTTGTACATGACTTCCTGGTTGTAAACCAGAGTGCCGCCATTTTCAGGGGTTGCTCCATTGCCGATATGGAATACCAATTGATGTTTATCCGCTACGTACTCGGAATCATCATCTGCAGGCTGATCCGTTCGTGGTTCTCGAACGTCACCGTTCATGTGGACGATACTTCCGGGGATATATTCAACCGTGCCGGGCAGGTTATCTGTTGCAACATTTAAGGTCGCCGTATCATAACCTACGTTCTTAATATCGACGGTGTACTCGAGAATATCGCCTTCCGTCGCGATCTTCGCTCCGGGACGGGTGATGTTCTCCACTGTTTTTTGTACTCGCACATCCGGCGAATAAAGCTCAACTTCGGTTGTAATGATAGTTGGGTAGTAGATATCGCCGGTAGATGACATGTACACACCGAAGGTATCCTGCCCATTGTGCAGTTTCCCGTCAATGTTAATGACCTTGGCGTCAACACCGTGGTTGTTGTTGTAATTCGGGATGCGATCAGTAATCAGCTTTCCTTCATACGTAACGGCTGAATTACCAAAATCATCAGCGGGCGTCAGCTCGTCATATACCCGCGCATTCGTTGGGGAGGCTTCCTTTCCAACTGTTGCGAAATCTCCTTTACCCGGCTGATCGCCTTCCCAGCTCACCGTACCCAATTTGGCGTGAACCGTACCGGCCACCGGAGTGACTAACCCCGTAAGGTTAATCGCGACCCTATTATCTTTATCCGTATAGCGTTGCCCGAAAAAGACGTTCAAATCATTGCGCGGTTGATCTGAATCAGCATAAACCACGACCAGCGACCAACCGCCGTATGCGTCGTATCCGGTGGAAAGCGGAAGATCGCCAGCCCAATACATGCCAGCACCGGCTTCTTTGACGTAATTCGTCACATCGGCGTAGGCGGTGTAATCCTTCTTAAAGTTCGTCAACCGTGAGCTCTTTACTGGAGCAACGTTGATGTAGCTACTCATCTTCGGAGTCTTAAACTTGACAACGGGGCCAGCCACTACTTCGTTCTCCGGGGCAGCTTTTGGCGGCTCCTGAGGAGTCTTGCCCGTCTGGCTCCCGTTTGTACGCGTTGGATCACCAGGAGCGCTGGAACCACCCCAAATCAGGAATGCTTTTTCAACACTCGCATTTTCTGCGATTGTGATACCAGCGGCTGAGGAATTGCGAGTAGTGGGATCGTTATCAGCATCCACTTCCCCCATATACAGATCGTTGTTCATACTGGAGCCATTAGCGCCTATACCCGCTTTGCCGTAAGCGGCAATAAGAGCGTCGGAGTAGTAACGCCTATCTGGCATACGCAGAGTATTACCTGTGATCTTGATATTCCCCTTCATCTTCGCGGAATAAATCCGCTCAAAGGGGGTTTGCCCATTCGGCAGAGGATCGGCTGCAAAAGCGCGACCTAAGCCGCCGAACGCACCCATGCCTACCAGAACTAATGCTAAAGCAAGTAAGAAAGCTGCAGCCTTCTTACCGGAGTAAATCCAACGCATTCTTGCTCCTACTACTCACCATAAGATTGGGGAAATATTACCGTCTCTTTAACAGCTACCACGAGGCATAGCTATACGACGGCAACGTAGCAGAAGATCAATGCATAAAAATTGCTCACCTAGCAAAAATCTCTGCTTCGTCTAACCTCCCCTTTTTCCTAGGAGCCAGTATCGCATGTTAACGACTCTAATAAAAGTTGGATCAACATTTTCACCCAGGATTACACCACACTCACCCGCGGCAAAACCTTACTACTAAATTGCTAAAACCTTACTAATTTAATAGCAAAATTTTACTAACTTAAAACAGGGTTATAGGACAAAATGTGTTGCTTGTGGGTTAGTCCCAGGTGTTGTGGTATGGGGTGGTGTGGTGGAGTTCGTTCCAGCAGATTGCGTCGCCCCAGGTGGGTATGGTGGTGTTGGCTTGTTGGTG